>JBFJXC010000021.1:0-20776 GCA_041623325.1 Lentisphaeria bacterium
GCCATCAGCTCGTTGGCCTTCTTGGTGGCGGCGTACAGACTGATGGGCGTATCCACCCGGTCGGTCTCACTGAAGGGGAGCTTGGTGTTGCCGCCATAGACACTGGAACTGGAGGCATAGACCAGCCGGGGCTTGGACGGGCAATGCCGGCAAGCCTCCAGTATATTCAGGAAGCCCTCCAGGTTGGCTTTCTGATAGACGAAGGGGTTGGTGATCGAGTAGCGCACTCCGGCCTGAGCGGCCAGGTTGCAGACCCGGTCGGGCTGATGCCCGCGAAAAACCTCGGCCAGCCTTTCGTAGTCGACCAGATCCATCTCGATGCCAGTGTATCCCCCCCGCTTCTCCAGCCGGGCGTGCCGATCACGCTTGAGCTGAACCGAGTAGTAGTCATTGAAATTGTCCAGGCCGATCACCTCGTGCCCATCGTCCAGCAGCGAATTGGTCAGATGATAACCGATAAAACCGGCGGTGCCGGTCACGAGAATTTTCATGATTGAGGCTCCTTTTGATCGTGGGACCTGAGCCATAAGGAGAGATCTCCTCCCGCAGTCAGTCAAGACCCTTCAGCATTTCCAATCGGGGAGGAAGCCTCCCCGATCACACATTCTCCGGCGTCGCGGTGATGGCGGCTCGGAGAGACCCTCCCGCTTGAAATCTCAAAGCGCTTCGGACAAGCCGACCTCACCGATCCCGATAAAACGCCCGGATCGTTTCGACCACATGATCCTGCTGCTGGCTGCTCAGTTCGGGGTAGACGGGCAAGGCCAGGGTTTGGGCGGCGGCCTGTTCACTATTCGGGAAGTCTCCCATCTTATGGCCAAGATAGCCGAAGCACTCCTGCAGATGCAAGGGAACCGGGTAGTAGACATCGCAGCCGATGCCGCTGGCCAGCAAATGCTCCTTGAGGGCGTCTCGCTCCTGCACACGGATGACGTACTGGTTGAAGATGTGGCGGTTCTGCACTACCTCGGGAAGCCCGACCTGCAATCCGGCCGCCTTGAACAGCTGATCATAGCGGGCCGCGTTGCGCTGACGGGCCTCGGACCAGCTGTCCAGATGCGCCAGCTTGATGGTCACCACGACCGCCTGCAGGGCGTCGAAACGCATGTTGGCGCCGATCAGCTGGTGGTAGTACCTGGGCTCCATGCCATGGACCCGCAATATGCGCATCTTGTCCGCACGGGCCGAATCGTTGGTCACCACCATGCCGCCGTCCCCGGCGCCGCCCAGGTTCTTGCTTGGGAAAAAGGAAAAGCAGCCATAGTGGCCGATGGACCCGGCCCGCCGGGTCTTGTATTCGGCGCCGATGGCCTGAGCCGCGTCTTCGATAACCACCAGGCCGTGTTTCTCGGCGATGGCCATAATCTCGTCCATCTCGGCCATCTGCCCGTAGAGGTGCACGGGGATGATGGCCCGAGTTCGCTCCGTGATTTTAGCCTCGATTTGGGACACGTCGATATTGTAGGTGACCGGGTCGATGTCCACAAAAACCGGCCGAGCCCCGGTGCGGGCGATGGAGCCGGCGGTGGCAAAGAAGGTGTAGGGGGTGGTGATGACTTCGTGGCCAGCTCCGATCTCCTCGGCCATCAGGGCTAGCAGCAGGGCGTCGGATCCGGAGGACACCCCGATGCCATGCCGACAATTGGAGTAGGCCGCCACCGCCTCTTCGCAGGCGACCACATTGGGGCCAAGAATGAAGTACTGCGACTCGAAAACCTCCTTGATCGCCGGCTCTATTTCGTCGCGGATCGTGGCGTATTGCGCCTTGAGATCAAGCATGGGAACGTTCACGGAAAAGCCTCCGGAAAAATCAGGTGTCGATAAACGGTTGGAAAAGCAAAAAAGGTAAAGTGAAAAGACGGAAAGTCAATGGCCGGGGCGAGCGGTTGCCAGGAAGCGAGCCTCCGCAGGCGACAGCGGAAAAAAGCGGCCATTCCACCGGGCCTGGGCCTCCGGGAAGCCAATCGTCCCCCCCCTTTTCCACGTTTTTAACTCGCTTCGGCGACGTTACCGGTTCGGGCCTGTATCTTATGCGAATCCGTTAACAACATCTACAAAGAAATCATTCCCCATGCCCACCAAGCCCCAACCGCAGCGTCCCGCCCTGCCCGAACTTCTCGCCCCCGCCGGCACCCTGGAGTCGGCCCTGGCCGCCTTCGACGCCGGGGCCGATGCCGTCTACCTGGGGCTGGAGAAGTTCAACGCCCGGGAACGCGGCACCAATTTCTCCCTGGAGGACGCCGGCCGTCTGATCACCTACGCCCACCTGCATTCCCGCAAGGTCTACGTGACGATGAACACCCTGATCAAAGAGGGCGAGCTTCCAGCGGTCGCGGCCCTGCTGACGGAGCTGTCCGAGCTGAGTCCGGACGCGGTCATCGTGCAGGATCTAGGACTGGTGCGACTGCTGCGGGAGCATTTTCCCGAGCTGTCCATCCACGCTTCGACCCAGATGGGGATCCACAACAGCGCCGGGGTCAACCTACTGGCCAGCCGAGGCGTGCAGCGGGTGATTCTGGACCGGCAGGTGACCCATGAGGAGCTCAAACGCCTGCTTGAGAACACCCAGACCCAGATCGAAGTCTTTGTGCACGGTGCCCTGTGCCTGAGCCTGTCCGGAAGCTGTCTGCTCTCCTCCTGGCTCGGCGGCTGGAGCGGCAACCGCGGCAAGTGCAAGCAACCCTGCCGACGACGATACTTCTCCAAAAACGGCAACGGCTTCTTCCTGTCCACCCACGACCTTTATTCCCTGGACAGCATACCCACTCTCAAGCAACTGGGCGTGGCCTCCCTCAAAATCGAGGGACGACTGCGCGGGCCAGACTATGTCTCCAATGTGGTGACCGCCTATCGCGGCATGCTCGATGCCGCCAACGAAGCCGAGGAGAAAGTGGCCCTGACTCGCGGGCGCGACCTGCTGGCTAGAGGCTTCGGCCGCAAATGGGGAGAAGGTTTCCGACACCGCAGCGGCTTCGACAACATCGTCCAACACAACCAACTGGGCGTCTCCGGACTTCTATGCGGCGATGTCGTGGGAACGACCGACAACGGCTTCATCGCCAAAGTCACCCGCAACCTCAGCATCGGCGACCGAATTCGCATCCAGCCACCTTCCGGCGACGAAGGCCCCGCCCTGACCGTAACCAAAATGACCGTCCACAACCGCCCTGTCCGCCACCTCCGGCGCGACGGCACCGGCTTTATTCACTGCGACAAGGAAATACCCCGGGATGGGCGCCTCTTCCTGATCGGCCGAGACATCAGCGTCTCCCCCAAGCGCCTGGAGACCCTTCCCCAAGCGGCCGAAAGCGTGGACCTGGACGTTCGTGTGGACGCCGGCGGCATTCACGTGACCTCCCCCTCCTGCCCCGGGCAGGCCCCCTGGGCCTACCCTCTGGACGTGCCCGCCGCCCAAAAACGGCCGCTGAGCCCGCAGGCCGTCGTGGACATCTTTTCCGGCACGATTCTGGAGGCCTTCCGGCCGGGGTGCGTCAGAGCCAGCATTGCCGGCGAGCGCTTTCTGCAGGAGCGGGACCTCCGCCAGGCCCGGCGAGCATTCTGGGACTGGTTCGAAAAGCACCACGCCGCCGTCGACACGGTGGCGGCCAAGGCCGCTCGCCTGCGCGAGATAACCGCCCTGCTTTCCGAGCCTGCGGCCGGCAGATCCTGTTCGACCCCTGGAAAAGTGGTCCAGGTGGACGATCGCAAGCGAAACCCCTTCTCGCAAACTCTCACGGCCAGACCGATCTACGAAGCCAAAAGCGACACGCAGGAAATCATCCTGCCGGCCTTCTGTTCGGAACACCAGCTAAAAACCCTACAGGAGAACATCGGCCGGTTGGCCAAGCGTGGAACCCGACGCATTCGCGTCACCTCCCTTTACGCCCTGGCCTTGCTGGAGGGCCTGGAGAACCTGCACATCACCACCAGCTTTCCCCTGCCCGCCTGCAACTCCCTGGCCGTCGAGGAGCTGCTCGAACTTGGGGCTGGCACCGTCCAGGCCTGGGTCGAACTGGACCGACAGGCACGCAGCGCCATGATCAGCCGGGTCGGCGCACGATTGGAACACTATGTCTACGGGCGCCTGCCAGTACTGGCCACCCGTGCCAAGCTGCCGGTCACCGGCAAAATACGCGACAGCCGAGGCAACACCTTCTCCATCGCCACCACCGGCGACATGACCTACCTGCTGCCCGAAGCCGTACTCTCCATTCCCGCCATGCCCGACACCGAATACCGGGTCTTTCTCGACCTTTCCCACGCCTCGCCCGGGGAAAAGACCACCTCCGCCTTCAATCTGGACCAGGAACTGATGTAGGCAGACAATCGGAAAACTCTACCGGCATTCTACTGGGCAGCGGCCCTGAACCCCTTGCATCACCCGCCTCCGCACCCTACGTTTTATTAGCCTAACCGGCGTAAATTCAAGCGGAGAGGAGGAGGAGCATGCTGGCCAAAACATGGAGTTCGGCAGTCCAGGGCATCGATGCCTACACCGTGGCCGTGGAGGTCAACGCCACCGGAGTTGGGAAAGAGACTATCGTCAATGTGGTCGGCCTGCCGGACACGGCCATCCGGGAGAGTCGGGAGCGGGTTTGGTCGGCCCTGTCCTGCAACGGCTTTCTGCCGCCCGAGGGCCGCACCACCATCAACTTGGCACCCGCCGACATCCGCAAAGAGGGCGCCGCCTTCGACCTGCCCATCGCCGTGGGCATCGTGGCCGCCACCAACGGGTTCGACCGGGGCTCGCTAGGCGAAACCATGATCGTGGGGGAACTGGCCTTGGACGGGTCGGTCCGGCCCGTGCGCGGGGCCTTGTCCATCGCCCTGCACGCCCGGAACCACGGCATTCGCAACCTGCTGGTTCCCACCGAGAACGCCGCCGAGGCCGCCGTGGCCGACGGCATCAATGTGTACGGGACTCGCCATCTGGTCGAAGCGGTCGACTTCTTCCGCGACGACCGCCCCCCCGCCCCCGTCCGGGTGGACATCCGCGCTCTATACGCCCAACTGAACCAAGAGGACTTGGATTTGGGCGATGTAAAAGGCCAGGACATCGCCAAACGGGCCCTGGAAATCGCCGCGGCCGGCGGCCACAACCTGCTCATGATCGGCCCCCCGGGCACCGGCAAGTCCATGCTGGCTAAACGCTTGCCCTCCATCATGCCCCCACTGACCCTGGAGGAGGCCCTGGACGTGACCAAAGTCCACAGCATTAGCGGCATGCTGCGACCGGGCATGTCCCTGATCACCGCCCGCCCCTTCCGCTCCCCTCACCACACCGTCAGCGACGCCGGACTGCTGGGCGGCAATTCCATTCCCAAACCCGGGGAAATCAGCCTGGCCCACAACGGCGTCCTCTTCCTGGACGAACTGCCCGAGTTCAAGCGCAACGTTCTGGAAGTGCTCCGACAGCCCCTGGAAAGTGGACAAGTGACCATTTCCCGGGCCATGGGAATCTGCACCTTTCCGGCCAGCTTCATGCTGGTGGCCGCCATGAATCCCTGCCCCTGCGGACACTACGGCAACCGCCAGCGGCCCTGCCGATGCTCCACCAGCCAGGTCCAGCGCTACCGATCCAAAATCTCCGGCCCCCTCCTGGACCGGATCGACATCCACGTGGAGGTCGCCTCCATCTCCGAGCGCGAACTCATGAGCCGACCCCAGGGAGAATCATCCCAAACCGTGCGTCAACGCGTCCTGGCCGCCCGCAACCGCCAGCTGCGGCGCCTTAGCGGCAGCCGCATCCGCACCAATGCCCAGATGCCCCCGCGCCTGATGCAAGAGTGCTGCGGACTGGACGACCGCAGCCGGGACCTGCTGCGCCTGGCCATCCGCGACCTGGAACTCAGCGCCCGGGCCTACGACCGCATCCTGCGGGTGGCCCGCACCATCGCCGACTTGGACGACAGCGACCTCATCGCCCCCCAGCACCTCACAGAGGCCATCCAGTACCGCAGCCTCGACCGCCAGCGCTGGTGAATGGGGAATGTGAGAGGTTGGACGTAGAGTGGGAGGCGCCCTCCCACCGAGCCATGACAGGTAATCCCGTTTGCCCGGAACGGGGTGGGCGGGTTAGATTGGCGGGGCAAGCCGGCAACAGGAGGCAGGCAGGTCCCCGTGAAGCTCAGTTCGTCCAAAAAGCTCGAATGGTTCGCCTGGTGCATGTACGACTGGGCCAACAGCGCCTTTGCCACGGTCATTCTGGCCGCGGTCCTGCCGGTCTATTTCGTCTCCCTGGTGCCCGAAGCCGGCGCCCGTCTGAGGCTGCTCGGGGCCACCCTCACCATGCCGGCAGCCTCGCTCTGGAGCTATGCGGTCGCGCTGTCCATGCTTCTGGTAGCCGTTTCCGCCCCCTTTCTGGGAGCGCTGGCCGACCGCTACGGCTGGCGCAGGCGCCTGACCATAGTCTTCTGCCTGGTCGGCTCCAGCGCGACCGGATTGCTGGCGATTGCCAGACATGGAGACTACCTCCTGGCGGCGGGGCTGTTCGTGGTTGCCAACGTGGGATTCGCGGCCGGCAACATCTGCTACAACTCATTCCTCCCCATTCTGGCAAAGGGACGGGAACTAGAACGCCTCTCCTCCTGGGGTTTCGCCGCGGGGTATATCGGCGGCGGACTGGCTCTTCTGCTGGTCGCGATCCTCATTCGCGCACACCGGATCTTCGGCCTCCCGGATTCGAGCAGCGCCACTCGGATCAGTTTTTTGCTGACCGGCATCTGGTGGGCGCTGTTCGCCTTGCCGACACTGCTCATCCTGAAGCGGGACCCTCCCCTGGGGAGACCGGCCTTGCCCATCCGGGGAGTCCGTGGCTACTTCTCGATCCTGGCCGAAATCTGCGGCCACCGGGACTTGGTCACCTTCCTGATCGCCTTTCTCTTCTATAACGACGGCCTGGAAACCATCATCGTCATCTCCGCCATCTTCGCGGCAGAGGAGCTCGGCCTGCCGCCAACCACGATTCTAACCTGTTTTCTGATGATTCAGTTCCTGGCTGTGCCGGGAACCTTGCTGCTGGGCCGTTTGGCCACGCGTTTCGGCCCCAAGCGCATTCTGCTGGCCAGCCTCTACCTGCTAACCGCCGTCACCGCCTACGCCACTTTCATGGAAGCAGCCTGGGAGTTCTGGTTGCTGGCTGTGACCGTGGCTCTGCTTTTGGGCGGCAACCAAGCCCTGAGCCGCTCCCTTTACGCCAGCCTACTCCCCCCGGGAAAATCCGCGGAGTTCTACGGTTTCTACAGCATCAGCGGCAAGTTCGCCTCCTTGTTCGGGCCTCTGACCTTCGGACTCGTGGCCGATTTCACCGGCTCGCTGCGGCTGGCCACTCTATCCCTCACTTTCTTCTTCGCCGCCGGCATCGTTCTGCTCAAGCGGGTAAACGTGGAGCGCGGCCGGGAACAAGCGGCTAGCCTTGCGTGAGGCCTGTGACCGCAGCGGTCCGAAGTTCTCCAGCCGGGGCCGATGGAGAAAGCTCATCGCGATCGCAGTCGGGAAATCATCTTGGCGACCCGCTGCTGCAGCGCAGTGGCGATTCTGGTGGGAGCATCCGGCCCCTCCCCTTCCACCTCCAGGGCTGTTGGCGAAAGAGGCTCTCCGAACGTCACCGTCACCCGATGCGGACGAGGAACATGGCGGTGTAGCGGCAGCGCTTCAAAGGTTCCACGAATCACAACCGGAACCACGGGCACGTCAAAGTGCTCCAACAAGATTCCGATGCCAGGCTTGAACGGCTTGAGTTGGCCATCGGGGGAGCGTCCGCCCTCGGGGAACCAGATCAGGCCCTGGCCGCGCTTGAGGACGCTTGCCCCGAAAGCCAGACTGGACATCACAGCCTGGTCTGGATCGATAGGCATAACCTGGGCCAAGCGGCTCAACCCGCGTCTCAGCGGCGTACTGAAAGCCGCACCGGTCCATCCTCCCCAATACATGTGCCGAAGCCTCCGGTACCCAAGGGCCGCCGCGAGGGCGAACGGATCCAAATAACTGACATGGTTTGGGGTCAGGACAAACGCCCCCCGGCCTGGGAGGTTCTCCAGCCCGGCCACCTGCAAGCGGAACATGCCCGCCATTGCCAGGCGCACCGGCATGAAGACCAGCCAGGCAAGCCAGGACCACGACCGGCCAAGAGGGCGCAGCCATTTCCGACTGGCCTGATCCAAAACCGCTTCCGGGTTGTCCAAAAAGTCGATTCCGCCCGAGACCTTGCCGCTGCAACCCGCTTTCGTAGCCTCCTGCAACAAATCGCGCACACTGGCTACGCGGCCGATCGCTTCCTCCCGCAGTTCAGCACCCGTTTCCTGCCGAATCGCCAGGGTCAGGTTCAGCCATTCCAGGGAATCCACGTCCAACTCAAGCTGCGGACTGGTGTCCGGACTCAGCCGCCTACCCGGATAACGCCGGACCAGCAAGTCCCATACCTGTCTGGCCAGGGCGTTGCCCAGCAAAGCCCGATCCTGATCGGACATGGCCTCCAGCCTGACGGGGCCGCCGGAGTTAGGCGTCTGCCCCGCCTTCAGCTGATCGTAGCGCTCCTTTAGCAGATGGCGCTGAAGCTTTCCCAGCCTAGTCCTGGGCAGGGGCTCGCCGCTGGCCACATAATCAGCTAAACGCTTGTAGGACGGCAGGCGGCCGCTCTGCTCGCGGACCGCCAGTCTGAGGGCCCGCCGGACATCCTGCCCCGTACCGAGCACGTCCGCGTCGGGCACAATCACAGCGACCAAGCGACGATCTTTCTGCAGGACGCCAATTTCGCGAATTTCAGGACAGGAGGCATAGGCCGCCTCGACCGTGTCGGGTTGGATATTTTTGCCACTTTCCGTCACGATCATGGAGGACAGGCGACCGGTAATGGTTAAGCGACCAGAGTGATCAATAAATCCCAAATCGCCGGTCTTGAACCATCCCTGCCCGGCGAAGGCCTGGCCCGTCTCCTCCGGCAGGTGATGATATCCACCAAACACGTTCGGACCGCGGGCCTGAATTTCCCCCTCCATACGGGCCTCCCCAGCCGCTGCCGACTCCACGCCCTCCTCAGCGGGGATGGCAGCTGGATCGATGCGAATCTCCACCCCCGGAATCGCACGCCCAACGCTGGAAAAGCGTAAATCTCCGGGAGGCTTGGCGGTCAGCAGCGGCGAGGTTTCAGTCAACCCGTAGCCAATGGCCACCCCCCAGCCGATTCCCTCCAGCTTCCAGGCCAGATCCGGATCCAGCGCGGCCCCGCCACAAGCCAGCAACCGCAGTCGCGGACCGATCCGACGGTGAAGCGGCCACAGCAGAACCTTGCCTGGGCGCAAGCGAAGACGGCGCAACCAGGCGCACAACGCGATGGCCGCTTTCACAACCCAACCGGCAAGGCACCCCCGCGCTTCAGCCTGGGACACGATCCCCGAATACAGGGCCCGATACAACCTGGGCACACCGACAATCGCCGTCACCTGCGCCTCCTTCAGCGCCCTCATCAGCTGCGGCCCGGTCAGGCTGCTTGGAAAGACAACGGGCGCACCCAGCAGCAAGGGCAGCAACATGCCGGCCACAAAGGGATAGATGTGGTGCAAGGGCAGCGGCACCAAAACCCGATCACCAGGCCCCAGCAGGCCCAACGCGGCTATCGCCTGTAGCTCAAAGGCGATGTTGGCATGGCTCAGCGGCACCCCTTTGGGCAACCGGGTGGTTCCCGATGTATAGAACAGCAACGCCGTGTCGTCCCCCGCCAGTGACGGCAACGGCCGCCATTCCTCCACCAGATGCTGGCGCCAGTGCCGCCGGCCATCCTCGTGCCCGTCCAGGAGAAAAACACTCAAATCGGACCCGGGCGAAAGTCGCCGCAAACGCTCGACCTGCTCCGATTCGGTGAACACGCAAACCGCTTGGCTATCGGCCAGAAGATGGGCCAGAACCGTGTCTTCCAACTGCACATCCACCGGCACCGCCACGGCGCCTGCGGCAATGACCGCTAAACAGGCCACCAGCCATTCAGGACTGTTGTGAGCCAAAATGATGACCCGCTCATGCTGCCGGATTCCCTGCTTTCGCAGTCCGGCGGCTAAACCGCAGGCCAAATCGTGGAGCTGCCGGCAGGACATCTGGCGGACCCCCTGGGCCTGGTAGGCCAGCACGGCGGCCTTGTCGGCGTGAAGATTCAGCGCCTCCAGCAGAAACCCGAGACTGCGAGACGCTCCCGCCTGATTCTGCGCTGCGTCGATCATGTTGAGAGTCCGGCTTACCGGCCACGGGTCGGGGGCTTGCTTTACCAGGGTTTGACCGGTTTCAATGTCGAGCACCTCGAGCGCCCCACCCGCCTGCGGCCTAACAAAATCTAACCCGGTCCATTACTCAGCGCGAACCGCTTGTTTAAACGCCTGCATCCATTACATTTCAGGTTTTTTAACAGGTGGGTTTTCGGTAAAGGTGCCATCCGCCCTGTTTGGCATCGGCAAACCAAGCCCCAGTCAACCACAAGAGGAAAGAGAAAATGGCAACTTGTTACAAGGACCTAGGCCTGGTCAACACCCGCGAAATGTTCGCCAAAGCCGTCGACGGCGGCTACGCGATCCCGGCCTACAACTTCAACAACATGGAACAGATGCAGGCCATCATCCAGGCCTGTGTGGAAACCAACTCTCCGGTGATTCTGCAAGTCAGCGCCGGCGCCCGCAAGTATGCCAACCAAACCCTGCTGCGCTACATGGCCCAGGGCGCGGTCGAATACGCCAAGGAACTCAGCGACGGAGCCGGCATCCCCATCGCGTTGCACTTGGACCACGGCGACACCTTTGAACTCTGCAAAGACTGCATCGACATGGGCTTCAGCTCGGTCATGATCGACGGCTCCCACCACTCCTACGAAGAAAACGTGGCCCTGACCAAAAAGGTCGTGGAATACGCCCACCAGTTCGACGTGACCGTCGAGGGCGAGCTGGGTGTGCTGGCCGGCATCGAGGACGAAGTCAGCGCCGACGCGCATGTCTACACCCAGCCCGACGAGGTCGAAGACTTCGTCAGCAAGACCGGGGTGGACAGCCTGGCCATCTCCATTGGCACCAGCCATGGCGCCTTCAAGTTCAAGCCCGGCCAGGATCCCAAGATCCGCCTGGACATCCTGCACGAGATCGAAAAGCGCATCCCCGGTTTCCCCATCGTCCTGCACGGCTCCAGCTCCGTGCCCCAGGATCTGGTCAAGATCATCAACCAGTACGGCGGCAAACTCGACGACGCCATCGGCATCGGCGAGGACCAGCTGCGCGAGGCCGCCCGCAGCGCCGTCTGCAAGATCAACATCGACTCCGACGGGCGTCTGGCCATGACGGCGGCCATCCGCAAGACCTTCGCCGAGAAGCCGGCCGAGTTCGACCCGCGCAAATACCTGGGTCCGGCCCGCGACAGCCTCAAGGAGCTGTACAAGCACAAGAACATCAACGTGCTCGGCTCCGCCGGCAAGGCCAGCGGCGGTTGCTGCGGCGCCACCGGCTGCAGCGGCTGCTGCTGCTAAGCCCCTAAGAGGCAGACAGCAAAACTCAACGGCCCGGCCTTCCCACTCGAAGGCCGGGCCTTTTTTTGCAAATGTCGCTCACGCCGGCCCTGCGTGAGCATCCAGACGCAGAGGCCTGCGTCTGCCACGACAATCCAACCCCCATTTCAAATTTCCATTTTCAATGATCCAGCATCCCTGACAATTACGTCAAGAGCGGTTGACAATAGTGTCGATCCGACCCGCTTTACCCAGCCTGCAACCGCCTTCGGCAAAAACTGCAACTAGCTGTATAAAAGATCATTGCAACACCAAGCGCTTCACCAGGCACATGTTTTGCTGTTTCGAATGGATCGAGGGTCGGGAAAGGTAAACGTAGCGAAAGGACCAGCATGAACCCGACACGCTCCTGCCTCGGAACCCTCCTGAAGACCGCCGGTTTGGCATCCCTCATGGCCGCGGCCCCCCTCCAGGCGGGCGGCCCCCACATCCCCGACCAGTCCACCCGCGCCATGGGCATGGCCGACGCCTTCACCGCCGGCGCCGACGACGCCAGCGCCGTCTACTACAACCCCGCCGGACTGGCCAACCTGACCGCCCCCGAATTCATCGGCAACTTCTACGTGGCCCACGGAGACGTCTACTATTCGGGCCCCGGCGGCAACGACACCTCGGACGGCCGCGTCTACTTCATCCCCAGTCTCTACCTGGCCTACCCGCTGGGAACCGACCACAACCTGGTCGCCGGCCTGGGTATCTACAGCCCCTTCGGCCTCGGCTCCCGCTGGGGCGACGACAGCCCGGTCCGATACAGCGTGACCCTGGCCGAGATCAAACTGGTCAACGTCAACCCCACCCTGGCCTGGCGCATGAACGACCAACTCTCCCTAGGCGTTGGCGTGGACTATTTTACTAGCCAAGTAAAATCCCGTTCGATTCGACACCCTCTTGATCCCAACAACCCGTTTGGCGAGGGCGAATTCGACCTGGACGCCGACGGCGACGGCTGGGGCTACAACCTGGGAGCCCAGTACCAACTCAGCGAACGCGTGCGCCTGGGCCTGACCTACCGCAGCCAGGTCAACGTCGACTATGAAGGCGATGTGGAACTGGATGACGTGAACCCGCCGGTCATGGGAGTATTGACGCACCTCGAGGCGGATGCGTCGGCGAAGCTGCGCTACCCGGCCTCCTGGGCGGCCGGCATCTGCTGGCAGGCCACCCCGGACCTGCGCCTGGAGGCCAACGCCGAATGGGTCCAGTGGTCGACGTGGGACGAGCGCGTCATCAAAACCTCGGGGCTGGGCACCATCACCCAGCGCCTGGACTGGCGCGACAGCTGGGTCCTCAAACTCGGGGCCGAATACCGGCTGAACGAAACCTGGACCCTGCGCGGAGGCTACCTCTACAACGAACAGCAGGTGCCCAGCTCCACCGCGGATGCTTCCATGCCCGCCGGCGACAGCCACGGCATCGCCATCGGGGTCGGCTACCAGGCCAGCGAACGCACCTGTTTCGACGTGGCCCTCTTCACCGTCTACAGCGAAAAAAGAACCCTGGACACCGCCATCTTGCCGGACAGCGACTACAACGCCATCTCGACCTACTTCTCCGTCGGCGTCCGGCATCAATTCTGACTTTAGGAACACAGCCCGTCCCGGGCCAGGCAGATCCTGTCCCGGGCTTTTGCAACCCACCTGAATACAGGGGACGAGGACCCATGAGCCAGGCAGCACACTTGAATGCGACACCCGCCAACATTCTGATCGTGGACGACGAGCTCGGACCGCGCGAGTCGCTCAAGATGATTCTGAATCCGCCCCACAAAATCACCATCGCCACCAACGGGGCCGAGGCCGTGGAAATGTTCGATCCGCAGCGGCACGAACTGGTCATCAGCGACATCCGCATGCCCAGAATGAACGGCATCGAGCTGATGAAAACCATCAAGGCCAAATCCCCCGACACCCCCTTCATCCTCCTGACCGGCTACGCCGCCCTGGAAACCGCCCAGGAGGCCGTCCGCACCGGCGCCTTCGACTATATCAGCAAGCCGTACAACGTCAGCGACATCCGCCAGGTGGTCGCCGCCGCCCTGGAGGATGCCCGCCAGAAAAAGGAGGAGCAAGGGACCGTCGGCCAGCTCAACGCCATGAACGACATGCTCCAACAGCAGATTCTGCAACTCGACCAAAAGGCCACCATCGGCGACCTCTCCGCCGAGATGATCCACGACCTGAACAATCCAATCTGCGTGCTCCAGGGCTACATCTCCCTCCTGGAGGACGCCCTGGCTTCCCACGGGTCCTCCCGCTTCGCCGGATCGGAGGAGGAAGAATTTCTGGGGGTCATCAAGGAGCAGATCAACCGTTGCATCCGGGTCACCCAAAATTTCCTGGACTACGCCCGCCACTCCAAGCACAAATGGGACACGGACTGCATCAACTCCCTGATCCAGGACACCCTCTTCGTGCTCCGGGTGCGGATGCGCTCCTTCAGCATCGAACTGGCCACCGACCTGGAGGCAGACTTGCCCAAGTGCCTGGTCCAGTCCACCCCCCTACAGCAAGTCTTCTACAATCTGATCACCAATGCCATCCAGGCCATGGAGGACAGCCCCCAACCCCGCCGGCTCGAGGTCACCACCAGAGAGCGGATCAACGCTTGCGGCCAAGCCGCGGTTCTGATTTCCATCAAGGATACCGGCCCCGGCATCGCACCCGATATTCAGGAGAAGATCTTCACCCCGTTCTACACGACCAAGACCAAGGACAAAGGCACGGGGCTGGGCCTGCCGATCTGCAAACGCATCGTCGAGGAACATGCGGGCAGCCTGGAAATCAAGTCGGGAGTAGGCCAGGGCACCGAGTTCCTCATCACGATTCCGCTGGAACCGAGCCTGGCCCAAACCGACGGATCTCTGATCACCGCCTAGAAGAGAAGCCCGGGCCGGGAGGGCCGGGTTCACAAAGCTGCCCCCCCGTTCAGGGGCGCTCGCCCGGCCGGGTCCGCTCCGGGAGGAGACCGTAAGGATCCGGGAGAGGTCCGGATCCACCTCCGGGCGAAGTTGCGGAACACCCTCGGCCGCCTTATGTTCCCCACCGCATCATGACCCTGTCAAGCGTCGGCGAGGGTCTGGCGCAGACACCCAACCGAAATCAGCTTTCCGGGAGCCCTTCCCCATGCAAGAATTGGACATCATCACGGCCCTGAAGGAGACGGGCCACTACCGCACGCCACCCGAAAACCGATCTTGGCTGGCACGGCGATGCCAAATCTGGGCCAGCCTCAAGTTCCACGTTTGCAATACCTACATCGTCTGCTATGGAGCCCACCAGGCCCGAACCGGCACCTACGCCAACCCCGAGTGGTTCCACACCTCAAACTATGTTCTCAACCTGGTGGAAAGAGCTGGCGGCGAGCTAAACATCGAGGGGTACGACACCATCACCTCACTTCGGGAGCCGGTCGTCTTCATCGGAAACCACATGAGTCTGCTGGAAACCTTCCTGCTGCCCTCCCTGCTGCTGACGGCCGGGGATGTCTCCTTCGTGGTCAAAAAGGCCCTGACCACCTACCCGGTCTTCGGCCATATCATGCGCGCCACCAAGCCCATAGCCGTAAACCGCCAGAATCCCCGGGAGGATTTGAAGACCGTCCTCCAGGAGGGCGCCGAACTGCTCGGACAAAACCGCTCCGTAGTCATCTTTCCACAGGCGACCCGCGCGGAGTTTTCCGAGGCCAAATTCAACACCCTGGGCGCCAAACTGGCGGCGCGGGCCGAGGTGCCGGTGGTGCCATTCGCGGTCAAGACCGACTTCCTGGCCAACGGTCGCTTCATCAAGGACATGGGCAAGGTCCATCCCGAGCGACCCGTGCATATCGCCTTCGGCCCCGTCCTGCGCACGCAGGACCACAAGCAACTGCATGCCGACACGGTCGACTTCATCCGCACCAAACTGTCCGAATGGACTGGCTGATTTTGCCGACCGAGCCGGACAACCCCTTCCCCCAAATCCCATCCGACCCCGTGGGCGACACGGGGCACGGCCGAATCTACCCGCCCGACTCCCACCGCGCCCTCTGCTGGCTGGCCGCCCTGGCCGCCGCCGGCATCGACTATCGCATCAAACACCGCCATGGCACCTGGGCGATCGACGTACCCGCCGAAAGCTTCGAGGAGGCCCTTGGTGAATTGGCCGAATACGAGCGGGCCAATCGTCACTGGCCTCCGCCTCCTCCGCCGCCCGATCCCCCGGGGCAATCCGCCGGCACCTGCACCGCCAGCCTGCTGGCCGCCCTGCTCCTGGTGCTGGGCTATGGCCTCACGGGCCCCTTCGACGACGCCCTCCCCGTCTTCGCCAAAGGCAGTGCCCATTCCGGCAGCATCCTGAGCGGCCAGTGGTGGCGAACCCTCACCTCCCTGACCCTCCATGCCGACCTGGCACACGCCCTCGGCAACGCGGCCTGCTGCCTCTTTTTCGGAAAGGCCCTCTCACGCCAGCTGGGCCCCGGACTGACCTGGCTGCTCATTCTGGGCGCTGGGGGGCTGGGCAATCTGGCCAGCGCCTTTGCCACCCCCGACTACCACTTGGCCATCGGCGCCTCCACCGCCACTTTTGGAGCCCTGGGTCTGCTGGCCGTCCGGCAGGCTCTTCACAACTGGCAACGGCACCGGGATCTTCATAGCCTGTGGAGCAAATCCTGGGTGGCCATCGGCGCCGGCGTGGCGCTGCTGGCCCTGCTGGGGACCGGCCCCCGATCCGACCTGGCCGGCCATCTCTTCGGATTCGGCATCGGGGCGCTGCTGGGGTTGGCCACGGCAAAACTCCAACGAGAATCACTGGGGAACACCGGCCAGACGATGCTGCTGGCCTTGGCCGCCGGATTGCTTGTCACCGCCTGGGCGCTGGCGGCTGGGAGACTGTAGGCCGCAGGTCTGTAGGGCAGCATCCGGCTGTGCAGAGTCGTCCTTCTGGGACCGAAACGGCCGCATCCTGGTCTCAACCCGACGCGCGCCTCCCACCCTGAAACCAGCATCACGGGATCTCGTAGACCAGAACCCGGCATTCCAGACTGCCGTTGAGCACCTCGTGAGAGGAGAGGGATCGGTGGGACATGGCCCGGGGCAGTTCCGGGGTTCCGGCCAGCACGCAGACCCGCCAGCCGTGCAGACGGCAGAAGGCGGCGCACAGCTCCCGGAAGAAGGCCGTGTCGGCCTCCAGACGCTCGTTGTAGGGAGGATTCGTCACCACCAGCCTGGCCTTGCCGTCGGCCTGCATCTCCTGAATGCGGCCTTGGCGGAAGGCAATCTTGACCCCGGCGGCACGGGCGTTGCGCTTGGCCATCTCCAGCACCTCGGCATCCGCATCGGAGGCTACGATGCGCGGAATCTGCCGGTGCGCCTGGCGTCGGGCCTGGCCCCGCAGCTGGCTCATGCGGTCGGCGGCCTCCTGGTCAAACCCCGCCCAACGCTCGAACCCGAAGCGCTCCCGCAACAAGCCCGGCGCGATGTTGCCGGCCCACAGGGCCGCCTCGATGGCGATGGTTCCCGAGCCGCACATGGGGTCGACCAGAGGCGATTTACGGTCCCAGCCCGACATCTGCAGCATGGCTGCGGCCAGCGTCTCCTTCAGGGGGGCCTCCCCGGCTTCCTGGCGGTAGCCGCGTTTGAACAGAGCCTCGCCGGACAAATCCAGGTAGACCGTAGCCCGGTTGCGGGCCAGATACACAAACACGCGCACGTCCGGATCCTCCCGGTCCACGTCGGGCCGCTCCCCCGTCCGCTCGCGAACTTGATCCACAATCGCATCCTTGACCTTCAGGGCGATAAAGCCCGAATGCGTCATCTCGCTGGAGTGGCAAAAGGCCGACACGGCCAAGGTCTGCCGCGCCGTCAGGTAAGGGGACCAGTCGATGGCAGCCACCCCGGCATAGAGGGCCTCGGCATTCCCGGCTGGAAATCGCGACACCACCACCTGAATCCGTTGGGCGATGCGCGACTGCAGGCAGGCGCGCCAACCATCCTCCCACTCCCCCATAAACGGTATCCCCCCGCTGTTCAGGCGGACCCCCGCAAAACCCAGTTCGCCCAATTCTGCCCGCAGCGCCTCTTCGGTGCCCCGGCTGGCCGTCGCAAAAAACTCCATCGGATCGGTTCTTTCCTACAAGATTCCAAGTTGGTTTCGATGGGGACCAAACGTATCCGGCTTCCGGGCACACGCAACCTATGGATGGCAATTGCTGTCTATTTGCAATGGAACAAGCAACATCCCGAACCCCCGAAGGGAGAGGACATGAAAGGATTTGGCAGCATTCTTCTGGGAATTCTTCTCCTGTTGGGGTGGACTGGATTTGGAGATGAAGAGCCCAATCTGAAAACGATTTCTCCCAGACAGCTGCGAGAGATGGTCGTCGAGAATACGCGCGATGTGGTAGTCCTTCACTACTGGGCCAGCTGGTGCCCGCCCTGCCTTCAGGAATTTCCCGTCTTTGTACGCTTGCGGCGGCAGTTCACCGGCAAATCCCTGGATGTCATCTTTGTCTCCGTGGATTTTCCCGAAACCATGGCCGCCGCCATGGATTTTCTGCGAAAGAAGGGTGTGGACTGGACAACGTTCGCGACCTTGGACCAGGATCCAGGCTTCCTGACTCTGTTCAACGAAGACTGGAGCGGAGGCCTGCCGGCCACCTTTGTGCTCAAGCCAAAATCCCCGGATTCCCTGCTCTTCTTTCGGGAGGGGACGACCACCTTTCAGGAAATTCAAGCCCTTGTGCAGCAACTTCTTGCAGAACCAGAACCAACCAAACCCGCAAACCCAAAGGAGTCCCAGCCATGAAGACTAAACCCCATCGGTTCCTATCCGTTTTGGCCGGCGCATTGCTTCTGACCGCCGGCAGCGCCCTGGCGGAACTGGAGATCGGACAGACCATGCCCCTGGCGGACCGAGAGATGAAAAGTACGCAGGAGACCATGATCACGCTGAACCAGACCCGCGGCCCCAACGGAACGGTCGTGGTTTTCTGGTGCAATCACTGCCCCTTCGTCAAGCTCTGGAGAACTCGCCTGATCGCCATCACCAAGGATTACAAAGACAGGGGAATCGCCGTGATCGCGGTCAATTCCAACGACCCCCTGGCCTATCCTGGAGACGATTTCCAGCAAATGCGACTGACCGCGGACCAATACGAGTATCCCTTTGCCTATGTGGTCGACGATGGTGCCGAACTGGCCAGGGCCTTCGGGGCGACCCGAACCCCCCATGTCTTCGCCTTCGGACCCGACAACAAGCTGGCCTATGTCGGGGCTATCGACGACAACGCCCGCTCCGAGTCGCGGGTCAAGGAGGCCTACTTGCGCGATGCTCTCGAAGCCATCCTGGCCAAACGCCAGCCGGCTCGCGCCCAAACCCGGGCCTTCGGCTGCACCATCAAGTGGCCTGCGCAGACAGCCCCGACAGCTGGAGGAGAATAATCAAAACCCAAGAGCAGGCGATTTCTTGGCCCCACCGGTAGGAACGACCCCGCCGAGGGCGTGAACCTACACCTTTGGCAGCCTCGGCGAGGCAGACACTGATGACGGGAAGATCAAACGCCAAGTTCCTTGAACAGAAGGTGCAGCGCCTTGTCTCCATGCGGATCGCGGGGATCGGCCAGGTCGGCTGCTGAATATCCGGAATGTATGGACAGCACCCGCACGCAACGGGCCTTGTCATCCAGACAAAATCTGGCCCGCCAGGTGCGGTAGGCGATCTGCCAGAGTCCGGGCTCGAGCAAACATACCCGCTTGCGTTTGGAATCCGTAGGGTGCACCTCTAGCTGCTGAAGCAAAAAGGCCCGGACGCAACCGGCACCGCGGTCTTCCAACCAACCCAGTTGCCGCCGGGCTTCCGGAACGATCTCCACCCCGAAGCTCTCGACAGAGATTTCGTCGACCCAGCCGCACCTGGCCTCCGGAAAGCTGTCGGCGTAGGGCAAATACGGCTTGATGTCCAGAATGGGGGTTCCATCCAGCAAGTCGTGCCCTCGGACCTGCAGGGTCAGGCCCTCCACCCCAACCAGTTCCACGCAACTCAAGCCGATCGGGTTCGGGCGGTAGGGGGCGCGGCTGGCGAACACCCCGACCTTGCGGGCACCCCGCGGCGGTTTGACCTTGGGTTTCCAAGCACCATTCCGGTCGAACCAGTAAAGCAGCCAGATACGGGAGAATCCGGCCAAGTCGGCCAGGGCCTGCTCGTAGTTGCAGTTGGGTTCCAGACACACCCGACCACGGTTCTCCGCGGCCACGGCAGCCTGACGGGCGGCATCGTAAGGATATTGTTCGTGGGCGAAAAAGACGCCGATCGGCTGAAAACGGAAAGACTGGCCCATTTTACCGCTCAACGGTCGAAGATGGCGCGAATTCGCTTGGCCAGTTCTTGCATGCGGTAGGGTTTCTGCAGGAAGCCGACCGCCCCCGCCTCGAGCACATCGCGGGCATCCTCTTCGGACACATAGCCGCTGGAGAGTAGCACCTTGACCTTATCGTCATGCTTCTTGAGTTCGAAGAAGGCCTGGTAGCCATCCATTTCCGGCATGACCATGTCTAGAATCACCAGATCAATCGTACCCGGGTTCTCCCGATAGATCTCGACCGCATCCAGGCCGTTGGCCGCCAGAATGACCGAGTAGCCCAGCTCCTGGAGCATGTCGATGATCACGTCCCAGATCATATCCTCGTCATCGACCAGCAATATGGTCTCGCTGCCCCGCAGGGCAGCGTCTTCGATATTATGGGGTGCCTGCATGTTGCGGCGCTTTTCCTGCACCGGCAGGAGCATGGTGAATCCCGGGACCGAGTCTGTGGTCCGCTGCACCAGGGCTTCGCCGTTGTGCTGCTTCAAAATTCCGTAGATCTGCAGCAATTCCAGATCGTCCTCCTCGACCTGCCTTTCCCCGGAAAGCAAGGCACCGAAAAAAGGCACCTGCCGACCCTCTTCGAAGTCGTCGCCGCAGGGCAGAAAGGAGACGGAGAAATAGCGTCCACCGGGACAATCGCTCTTCATCAGGCTGAAAAAAGAGTCGGGAAGGGTTCGCACCGCTGCTTTGATGCAAACGTGGTCGGAGCGGTCCAGGATGCGGGAGGCCAGAGACAGCAAGCCTTTCATAAACAAGGTTTGGAGTTGGAACAAGGAGCCCCTGACCAGGATTTCATCGTCCTCCGTGGTCAGATCGACGGTCTTGCTCCCCCGAAAAACTCGCTTGCCCCGCTTCACCGCTCCGCTCAGCAACAGCTGAATGTCCAGCGATTCGAACTCCTTGTCC
>JBFJXC010000022.1:0-20770 GCA_041623325.1 Lentisphaeria bacterium
CGGCGGTCGCCGCCGGGGTCTTTCTGATGGGGATGTCAAAGGGTGGGTTGCGGGTGGGCTCCATCTGTGTGCCGATGATGGTGCTGGCTTGGCCGGATCAGGAAAACGCGGCCAGGCAGGTGGTCGCCTTCATGCTGCCGCTTCTGTGCGTCATGGATCTGGTGGCGGTTGTGTTCTACCGCAAGGACATTCTGTGGGAGCGCATCGTGCCGCTGCTGCCCGGGACCGTGGTCGGAGTGGCGGTGGCCAGCCTGCTGTTCCTGGGCAACAACCCGGTGCTGACGTTGTCCGACCGCTGGCTAAAACTGGGAGTGGGGGTGATCGGGCTCGGTTTCGTTGCCTTTCAGCTGGGCCGGCACCGCCTAACCTCGCAAGAGGGGGGCGATTGCACACCGTCCAAGGCGGCCAGTGTGGGACTTGGCCTTGCGGCGGGGATCACCTCCACGGTTGCCCATGCCGCCGGGCCGGTGGCCCAGATGTATTTTCTGCCCCAGAACCTCCGCAAGATGAACCTGGCGGCCACCCTGATCGGCTTCTTTTGGGTCCTGAACTTGATCAAGCTTTTGCCGTTCGGTCTCCTGGGCGGCCTGCAGGTGCACAATCTATCGCAGGCGGCGGTCATGCTGCCGCTGATCCCACTGGGCGTCGGAGCCGGCTATGTGGTCGTCCGCCTGATGAAGACCACGGTCTATTTGGGCTTTATCTACGTCATGCTGGTGCTCTCCTCCCTCACCCTGATTGCCAAGGCGTTCTGAACCCGCGCGGGCGGCTAGTCTGCGGCCCGCACGCCGGGCGCTTTCCCCTGGTAAATCAACGGACTCCCTAGTCCCGGCCCCCCCCTTGTCTTAATCGACTTTCCTCCGTATGGTTTAGTAGTGTGTCGTGTTGCTCTTGAGGGAGCGCTGTAGCTAACCGAGTGCAAGGGAGAGGTTGACATGATTGATTTAACCACTGTCTACATGGGCCTGACGCTTTCCAATCCGATCATTGCCGGGGCCAGCGGTCTGACCGGGGATTTGAAGAGCGTCAAGCAGCTCGAAGAGGCCGGCGTGGGGGCCATTGTCTTGAAGTCGCTTTTCGAGGAGCAAATCCAGTTGGAGCGCTTCCGGTTCGACGAGGATCAGCATCGTTACGACGACATTCACGCCGAGATGCTGACCGTCTTTCCGGAGCTGGAGTATGCCGGCCCTGCCGAACATCTGAGCTTTGCCCGTAAGGTCAAGGAAACGGTCAGCATTCCGGTCATTGCCAGTTTGAATGCGGTCACGCATGACACCTGGCTCGAATACGCCAAGTTGCTGGAGGAGACCGGGGTGGACGCGCTGGAGTTGAACCTTTATGCCAGTCCGCGCGATTTTGACAGCGTGGCCGGGGAGGTCGAGTCCGAGCAAATCCGGATTCTTCGTGAAGTGAAGGCGGCGGTCAAGCTGCCGGTCAGCGTCAAGCTGAGCCCGTTCTATACCAACGTTCTCAATTTCATCAAGATGGTGGACGATGAAAACGTGGATGCGCTGGTTTTGTTCAACCGCCTGTTTCAGCCGGAGATCGATGTGGAGGAGGCTGTGCTGACCTTCCCGTTCAATCTGAGCCAGAAGGCCGATCACCGGCTGCCTCTTCACTATTGCGGGCTGTTGCACGGCAGGGTCCAGGCGGATCTCTGCGCCAGCACGGGCATCTTGGAGGGGGCCGACATTGTCCGGATGATCTTGGCGGGGGCGGACTGCGTGCAGGTGGTCTCCGCCTTCTATCAGCAGGACCCCGGCATTGTGCGCCGCATGCTGGCCGATTTGGAGGCCTGGATGATGGCCAAGGGGTATCATACGCCCACCGAGTTTCGCGGCCGTTTGAGCAAGGGGCATTGCGCCGATCCCTGGGCCTACGCCAGGGCCCAATATGTGAAACTGCTGCTCAAGTCTGACCCCATCGCGCACGACAGCGGGGTTTGGAAAGTGGACAGATGACGGATCCGCCACCTCTGGTCGGACGACGGCGGGCGAAAGCCCGCCAATACGGCCTACCGCGGCATTCAGGTGAATTCTTGGTCATGTGGCCGACCCGGCGGGACGTTTGGCAATGGTTTCAGCCCATTGAAACCGGCGGCGCGGCACTTATGTTTCCGTGTTCTTTTTGCTAGACTGTCACATCCGAGCCGGAGCGTTGCATGACATACCGACAGATTACCCTCTTGTTTGCCTTGCTGTTGGGGGCCTTCGCCACCTTTGTGACGCTGGCACCCGTCCGCTGGCCGCACGTGATGCGGAGTCTCCCGCGCGACAAGCGCGTTGGCGGAGTGCTGGGCTCGATCTGTTTGCTGGCTTCGGCCTTCTATGTCTTGCCCATGCTGGAAGGCGATATGGAGCGGTTCCGTCCACTGGTCGTTCTGGCGGTGCCGGTCCTGGCGATTCTTTGTCACGTTCATCTGGACTACCTCTTCGCCCGCGCCTTTGGGGGAATATTGATTCTTGGCGTGAACTACATGCTGCACATGGCGTTTGTGGTGAACCTGCCAAACCGGCTGCTGTATGCGGTGCCCGCCTATGCTCTGGCCATCTGCGGGATGGTGCTGATTGCCTGTCCGTGGCGGCTTCGCGATTTGATGGAGAAGGCCGTTGATCAGGTCGCTTGCCGGCACCGTTGCGCGGCGGTGTTGGGGGCGCTTTGCCTCTTTTATGTCCTTTTCGGCTTTGTGCGCTGACTCCGCTGGCTGGAACCACCCTCATGCCCTTCGACTGCGATACCATTGCCTTTCTAAAATCCTGTCATCTGCCCGAAAGTCGCCTCTCGGGTGTGACGGCTTTGGAACAGCTGTACGCTGATCTTTGTGGGGCGAACCGCCAGGTCAATCTCACCCGGCTGACTTCCGCCGAGGAATTCTGGGTCCGGCATGTGGCCGACAGCCTGGCGATCGGGGCGGTTCTGCCGGAGATATTCCAGGCGTCCTGGCGAGTGGCCGATGTGGGCTGCGGTGCCGGTTTCCCGCTCTTGGTCCTGGCCTGGGCCAATCCAGACTTGAGACTGACGGGGATCGAACTCAAACAGAAGAAGGTCGACTTCATTGCCGCCGAAATACATGGGCTGGGACTGTCGAACTGTTCGGTTCTGGCCCGCCAGGTCAGGGAAGTGGCCCGGCGGAGCGGACACCGGGAGCAGTACGATCTGGTATTGCTGCGAGCGGTTGGAACGGCCGGGGATTATCTCAAACAATGCCGTCATCTGCTGAAGTCCGGTGGGGAGGCCCGTCTAGTCTTCTACAAGACTCCCGAGGCCATCCTCAAGGAACGCGACCTGGCAAGGCGCGAGGCGGAAAAGTTCGGGTTGCAGATCAGCGAGTCCGCCGTTGTAGAACTTCCCCATGGTGCCGGCAGCCGGCAGTTTCTAAGTTTCCACAGGTGAGGTAATTGTGCTTGAACCGGGCAAGCAGAGTCCGGACTAGGCCTTATAGTACGCAAATTTGCGGCCAGACGACCAGTTCAAGGATTAGTGAGACGATGGAGAGTAAGAAACGAATCTTGTCGGGGGTTCAGCCTTCGGGTACCCTGCATCTCGGCAATTACTTCGGGATGATGAAACCGGCCATTGAACTGCAGGATGAAAACGACTGCTTTTACTTCATCGCCAACTACCATGCCCTGACGCAGACCCCGGACCCGGAGACGCTACGCCAGCGCACGCTGAATGTGGCCATCGACTTCCTGGCTTGCGGACTGGATCCGATGAAAGTCACCTTGTTCCGCCAGTCTGACGTGCCCCAGGTGACCGAGCTGTCCTGGATTCTAAGCTGCGTCACCCCCATGGGCTTGTTGGAGCGCTGCCACAGCTACAAGGACAAGGTCGCCAAGGGCTTGACTCCAAACCACGGGCTCTTCACCTATCCGGTCCTGATGGCTGCGGATATCCTCATCTACAACTCCAATGTCGTTCCGGTGGGACGTGACCAGAAGCAGCATCTGGAAGTGACCCGGGATCTGGCTATTCGCATTAATAATCGCTACGGCGATGTGCTGACCATTCCGGACTGCATGATCAAGGAGGAGGTTGCCGTGGTCCCCGGTATCGATGGCCAGAAGATGTCCAAGAGCTACGACAACATCATTGAGATCTTTGGGGAGGAGAAGGCGATGCGCAAAAAGATCATGCGCATGCAGACCGACTCCACTCCCATGGAGGAACCCAAGGATCCGGATAAATGCAACGTTTTCAGTTTGTTTCAGCTGTTCGCTTCCGAGGCTGAGATCGCCGAGATGCGCCAGCGTTATCTTGCCGGAGGGATGGGCTATGGGCATGCCAAACAGGCATTGTTCGAGCAGTACTGGGAGTATTTCCGCCCCTTCCGCGAACGCCGTGCCGAATTGACTCAGGATCTGGGATATGTGCACCGGGTTTTGCAAAACGGCTCGCGTCGTGCCCGTCGCGAGGCCATCGAAACGCTGACCAACGTCAAGAAGGCCGTCGGACTCAGTTGAGGGGTGAGAGTGGAAAGCTGAGCCGAGGAGCGTAACGACGAGACGGGCCAGCCGCAGGTTGGCAGCACAGCGGCAAAGCTGCGGGTTCAGTAGTTCAGGTTTCGGGTTTCGGGTGTTCGCGCTCGAGATCGGGTGTCGGGATACTGAATACTGCATATTGGTCGCTAGTCGCTAGTCGAAATCCGAAACCCGAAACCAAAGACCTCGATCACGATTGCGATTACGATCTCCTTCCCTGAACACTGAATCCTAAAACCTGAAACCCTTCGGCCATGACGAACTCCCAGCAACTCTCCGAACGTGCCCGGCGCGTCATTCCCGGCGGAGTGAACAGCCCGGTGCGGGCCTTTACTTCGGTGGGAGGCGACCCTGTCTATGTGACCTCCGGCAAGGGGGCTCGTATCCGCACAGCCGATGGCCAGGAGTTGATTGACTATTGCGGGTCCTGGGGACCCTTGATCCTCGGCCATGCCCACGACGTGGTCGTGGGTGCGATTTCCGCAGCGGCGGAGAAGGGGACCAGTTTCGGGATCAACACCCCGGCGGAAGTGGAGATGGCCGAGCTGCTGTGCAAGCTGGTGCCGTCCATGAAGATGGTGCGCTTGGTCAGTTCCGGCACCGAGTCGGTGATGACGGCGATCCGCCTGGCCCGGGGCTTCACCAATCGCTGCAAGATCGTCAAGTTCACCGGAGGTTACCACGGCCATTCCGACGCCCTGCTGGTGGCCGCCGGTTCGGGGCTGTTGACCGGTGGAATTACCTCCTCTGCCGGCGTGTCCCCCGCCGTGGCCGCCGACACCTTCGTGCCGGACTACAACGATCTGGAGGCGGTTCACCGCATCGCCGAGGGCCATGGCGACGATTTGGCGGCGATCATCATCGAACCTGTAGCCGGCAACATGGGGCTGGTCGAGCCCGATCCCGGTTTCTTGGAAGGATTGCGGGAAGTGGCCGACCAGACGGGGGCGCTGCTGATCTTCGACGAGGTCATCACCGGATTCCGGCTGGCTGCGACCAGCCGCGGGCAGGCCGTGGGGGTGACGCCGGACTTGACCACTTTGGGCAAGATCATCGGCGGCGGGATGCCGATCGGGGCCGTCGGGGGCAGGGCGGAGGTGATGCAGAAGCTGGCCCCGCTGGGGCCGGTCTATCAGGCCGGGACCCTTTCCGGTAATCCCGTGGCCGTGGCCGCCGGCCTGGCCACCCTCAAAATATTGACCGATACCAATCCCTATCCCGAAATGGCCCGGCTGGCCGAACGCCTGGCCAGTGGCTTGAACCGCATTGCCGAAGACAAAGGCGTGCCCCTGACCTGCGTCCAGCTTGGCGGCATGTTCACTCCCTTCTTCGCGGTTGGTCGGCCTCGCCGTCTCGACGACGTCAAACAGTGCGACCTGAAGGCCTACGCCCGTTTCTTCCACGGCATGCTAGCGCGCGGCTTCTACCTGCCCCCCTCGCAGTTTGAAGTCGCCTTCGTCTCCGCCGCCCACGGCGACGAGGAGATCGACGCCTTCCTGGCGGCCGCCGAGGACGTTCTGGGGACGCAAGCGGAGACGGACTGAGCGTTCGTATTCAAATGGCCCGGCCCGGCTCAACAGGCCCATGGTCCATCCAGGTCCGGCCCCACGCAGTCTCCCCTCCGGTTCGTCCAGTGTTCCAATGTAGCCGCGGAATTTTCGGACGTGGCCTATTAGGCTAGCTGGCCGCCGGCATAATCGAGCCTCCTTCCACGAGCGCCTGGCGAACTTGTTCCGGGTCTACTTCGGCGGTTCCTGTGCCAGAATTCAGGGCCAAAAAGGCGGCAACCCCGGCCGCCTCGCCGGTTTGATTCATGTTCACCATCACCCTTGCCGCGCTGAAGGCAATCGCATCGGCATCCAGCATGCGACCGGCCATGGTCAGGTTCGGCACTTGTTTCTGAACAAGGCAGCGTAAGGGGATCTGGTAGTAGGTGGGGTCGACCGCTTGGGGAGGGCGCCAGCGGCGCTTGATACTCTTCTGGCCGTGGCCGGGAAATTCGATTTCCACTCCGTCCAGATATCGGAAGGTAATTCCCGGTCGCCCGGCATGATGGATGTCCACCCGATACGATCCGTAGGCAATGGCGTCCTTGAACGACCGCCCCTCCAGTACATCGCTTCCGGTCAGGCGATGCATCCCTTGGATTCGCCGGGCTTCCCGGGTGCCGATGGTGGAGGCCAAATCCACGAGATTGACCCGGGCCTGGGTGGGTCCGTATCGCTTTATCAAATCCAGAATGGCCCGGATTTTCCGGCGGCCTTCGATTTCAGCCCGGGTCAGATCCTCTGCATCGGAGGTGTCCACGTCAAAGACATGGGTGTCTGCCCGCAGCTGAACGTCGTCCAGTCCGGGGATCGGGCCGCCCCATCCCCAATCAGGAGGCAGGTCGAACTCGGACCCGTGGTCGGTCAGCGCCGAAATCCAGTCGAAGCCGGCAAGAGTGGAAAGCCCGGCCACCTTCGCGCAGGTCGTCGGCGGTTGCGGATGGTCCGTTTCAAACGAGTTCAGGCCCAGGTCCAGCGCCAGGTCCGCATCTCCCGAGGCATCGATGAACTGGCGGGCGACAATCGCTTGTCGACCGTTTTTGTTCTCGATGACGACGGCCTTCAACTCCGAGCCGTCTAAAACGGGGGCCGCATACAGGGTGTGGAGAAATGGACGGATGCCGTGGGACACCACCAGCTCATCCAACTCGATCTTCAGCTCCTCTGTATTCAAACGGTAGGCAACACTGGCGGAACTACTGCTGTCGTCCACCGCTTGGCGCCGCTTTAGACGTTCAATAATCTCAACGGTCAGGCCGCCGATGATTTGCTTCTCCTGGGCCGTATCCAGCAAGCTGTGCCAGATGTTTACCAGTCCCGCCGTCGCCACGCCTCCAAAGCAATTCTGCTTCTCCACAATGGCGACCCTGGCCCCGAGTCGGGCCGCTCGCACCGCGGCGAAAACCCCGGTGCAACTGCCGCCGATCACGCAGATGTCGCACTCGTGGACAACCGGAACCGAGCGCGCGGGCTCGCGAATTGTAAACAATGGGGTCGAGGGTGCTCGCATACTCTTTCTCCGTCTTGCAGGTGGCTTTTCAGCCTTCGGTGTCTTCAATGACGGCTTTTTTCCTGAGGCGGTCGACAAAGGCCTGAACCGCCCCGTGCCGGCGATGCTCGCTGAAGTGCTTGACCAGCTCGGCTTTGACTTCCGAGAAAGGAATCGGTTCGCCAGGTTTCTTCTCGAAGACCCGGGCGATGTGGTATCCGAACTCGGTGCGGAACACATCGCTGATCTGGCCGGGTTCCATGCCGAAGACCACGTCTTCGAAACCCTGCACCATCTGGCCGCGCCCGAAAAAGCCCAGATCGCCAGCCTTGGAGGGGCAGTCGGAATGGGCGATGGCCAGCTCGTCGAATGCTTTTCCAGCCTTCAAGTCGCTCTGGATCTTGCGGATGGCCGCATAGGCGGCGGCGTTGTCGGTTTCCTCCTTGACGTGCTTGACGATATGGGCGGCGTGGACTTGCTCGGGTCCGGTGAATTCCCCCGGGTGCTGGTCGTAGTATTCCTTGGCCTCGGCCTCGCTGACCGGTTCGATCTGATCGGTGATCATCTTGATCAGTTGCTGCGTTTTCAAGTGGCGGACGATCAGATCCCTAGCCGTTTTTTCAGGCATGTTGCCGAACTGCTGCTTGGTGCGCTCGTAGATCCGGTCCACCGCTTTCTTGGAGACGCTCTTGATCGTCTCGGACGCTTCCTGGGCTAGAAGGGTCTGTTCGATCACGTTCTGCCTGGCCCACTTTTTCAGATCGGCTTCGTTGGGGGGCAGGCCCTGTTGTTGCAGGTGCTGTTGGTAGACGGGGCGCAGGCGCTCGGCTTCCTGGTCGAGGCGGGCCTGGGGGATGGTTTCGCCGTTGATGGTCAGGGGCATGGGAGGGGCCTTTATTGTGAATGGTGAATGGTGGTTTCAGTGGTTCCGCCCTGCAAAATCGTCATCGCGCTCGTCATCGCGCTCTCGTGATTGAATGCATGGGATTAGTGGTTCGGTTCTTCAGGGCTCGGGTTCGTCCTCTTCGAATATCGACCGCTTGTCGAAGAGAGCGGGCAGGTCTTCGAGGCAGTCGGTCGGTCGGCACTGGTAGGGGGAAAGGTCGTCGACCGGCCCGGGGTTGTCCGTTTCGCGGCTTGCCATGGGGGCTGTCGGTTCCGGTTCCGCTTGGCCAACGTTGTCGCTGGTCTCTTCTTCGTCGTCTTCCAGGGCGCGTCGCTTGGCCAGGCGCTTCTCCTGGATGCTTCCAGCCCAGATTCCGAGTTCATACAACGCGACCAGCGGCACCCCGAGAATGATTTGGGAGAAAATGTCCGGCGGGGTCAGGATGGCGGCCAGTAGAAAGGCCAGCACGATGGCGTAGGGACGGAGTTTGCGTAGGGTGTCGGTGCGGACCAAATCCAGGCTGACCAGGAGGACGATCACCACCGGTAGCTCGAAAAGCACCCCGAAGGCCATCAGGATGCGCAGGACGAAACCCAGATAGATGTTGATGTTCCAGGACAGATCCACCCCCCCCACGCTGAAGGTGGCCAGGAAGCGGATGATCAAAGGGAGCATGGCGTAGGCGAATCCGACCCCGGCCAGGAAGAAGCCGGTGCCCGCCGTGATGGTCCACAGCCCCAGGCGGCGCTCCCCCGGCTTAAGACCCGGGCAGACAAATGACCAGGCCAAGGCGAAGAGCAGCGGCAGACTGAATATGACTCCCAGCACCAGGGAGACCTGAAGCTTCATCATGAAGGGCGCCAGGGGGGAGTCGAACCGCAGCCGCACCCCCTCCAGGTTCTGGATCGGCCCCGTCAGCAGGGCGAAGGCCGGATCATAAAGCCACCAGCCCGCGCACGCGCCCAGCGCGACGGCGGCGATCATCTTGACGATCGTCCAGCGCAACTCCTCCAGGTGTTCCCAAAAGGGCATGGTTTTCTCGTGATGAATCATGCCCGTAGTATAGCGCCGCGATGCGGCCTTGGGAATTTGCCAGGCCGCTCCTTGACAAGGTGTTTTCGCGCCTTTATATATAGCGTCGTGGTTAAGACAGCTATAAGCGACCGGCGAGGCAGGCATGGCCGACGGCAGTAACAGTCAAGTCAAATACGTGCGGGTGGCGACGCAGCTGCGGGAACGGATTGCGGGGGGGGTCTATACCGAAGCGCTTCCGGGAGTCAAGCAGCTGGCCAAGGAGTTCGACGTCAATTTCATGACGGTGGACAAGGCCATCCGCAAGTTGGAGGAGCAGGGGACGGTCTATCGGATTCCCCGGAAGGGCACCTATGTCAAGCGTCTGCGCAACATCGCCTTCTGCTATGAGGGCAATGAGAAGAGGGACGTTCTGGATTCTGTTTTTGCCCCGATGTATCTGGCTGCCCAACAATATCTGAGCAGGCGCGGATGTCCGATGTTTATCGAAAGCCGGATGTCTCTTGGTAGCAATTCCATGGGTGTCCTGGCCAATCGCATCGACGGCATGATTTTCAGTCACCGCATCCCCGAAAATGTGTTCGACCGGGACACTGCCCGCATGCCGCTGGTCCGGGTCTTGTCGGAACCGGACGATTCGCCCTACGACCATGTAACCTACCACAACGCCTCCGTGGGGATCGTGGCTGCCCAATGGCTCCTGGATCACGGTCATCGTCAGGTGGCCTATGTGGGCGATCAGTTGCCGGACCGATTCGTTGAGCGTTTCGATACGTTCACGCACACTATCGAAACGGCCGGAGGCAGGGTGGCCTGGTCGCCTTACGAAGCTGACACCTGGGAGCCGCGCTTCGAGAATATCCGTCGGCAGATGGACGATGTCTTCGGCCGCGAGATCAGGCCCACGGCCATTTTCTGCCCGTCCGACAACGAGATCGGCATGATCTACGACTCTCTTTATCGGTTCGGTTTGAAACCGATGCAGGACATCGTGGTGGTCAGTTGCAACTACGACAGACGGCTGCTGGAATTCTGCGATCCGGCCCCGGTCAGTGTGGATATTCATGTGAAGGAAATCGGAAGCCTCGCGGCCAAGCGGTTGCTGGAACGCATCGAGGAACCCGATTTGCCCAAACGCGAAGACATTCTCGAGGCGGAAATCGTGCTGGCCAACTAGGCCCCACCAACAAAAGGAGTTGAGACATGGAACGGACGAAGCGGTTCACCCTGATCGAGCTTTTAGTCGTCATCGCGATCATCGCGATTCTGGCCTCGATGCTGTTGCCGGCGTTGCAGCAGGCCAAGGGCAAGGCCAACATGATCACCTGCGTGTCGAACTTCAAACAGGTCGGCACGGGGGTGTTGATGTATCTGGATGACTATGATCAGATGTTCCCCAATACGGCCGGCGGCTTTACTCTGGCTTCGGAAGGGGGGCACACCTGCACCTACGTCGCTCTTATCCGGCCCTACTATTGGCAAGGGCAGGATGGGCGCTTTAACTGGACCAAAGACCACAATCTGGTGGATGCGCCGGCGGTTGAGAAGTGCCCCTCGGACAGAAAAATAACGCCCACGAGTATGGGGTTCTCGTTTGTGTCAATTACCAATGGGTCGTACAGACAACCGGCTTCCTATTACAAAAAGCCTTCCGAGGCGCCCATGTTCTGGGATGACGACTTTATGAACGGCAGCACCTACGGGGGTGCCAACTGGTGGGCGAAGGTGTTGCTGTACAGCCGGCATGAGAAGATGCTGAACTTCTGGTGTCTGGACGGGCATGTTGAATCGCGACGAGATGTCGACCACAACACGCTTTGGAACATTCACGATAACCGTGGCAACCCCCGCTGGTAGGCGCAACGGAAGGCGGAGGTCGGGAGTCGGAAATCCGTCCGATCCGTCGGATCGGAAGACCACGAACCAGCCGACAAGTCGGTTCTCGCGCCGACGGTGAACCCAGAATTGAGAAGGAAACATGGTTAATCACCTGAAATGGCTTACGAGCATCATCCTGTCTTGCGCCTGTGCATTTTCAATCCTGACGGCGGCCCCGGCGGATCTGGCGCAAAGCGGGCAGCGTTTCGAGCTTGAGGCAAGCCAGCCCCGCCCGTTCCAGGGACCGTTCAATGCGGAAAGCGTGGTCTACTACATCGTTCACCATGGCGGGGACCTGAAACTGAGTATCGGCTTCGACCGCTGGCGGGATACGGCCGGGCCCATGGGCGGGATCACGATTCCCCAGGCCCTGTTCTTTCAGGTGTACGATGCCGAGGAACATCCGGTTCAGTCGGTCTACTGGACCTTTCCAAAGGACAAGTCCCGCCGTAAAGACTTTGTACACGAGTTCAAGGCGGCGCCGGCCGGGATCTACCAGGTCCGGGCCACCATGTCGCCGAATGGGCGGTTGCGGGGCTACCTATCGACCGAACCGGCGACCTCCTTCGGGGTCATGCCCAGTCGCTGCATGCTGGCGGCCGGCGGCAAGAATCTGTCCGAGGCCTACGTCTACGCCCCTCCGCAGGCCAAACAACTCAATATCTACAATCGCGGCACCGAAACCAGCGTCTCCGCCCTGGACGGGCAATCTTTACTTAAGGTCAAGAGCAATCAGCGGGGTGAGACGCCGGTCACGGCAGGCCAGGTCTACAAGCTGGCCTTCAAGGGATTCGGCAGTGTCGGTTTCGACGGATTTCCGGTGATTCTGTGTCCCGACGAAACCACGGCCCGAAACATCCGCGGCAGCATGGAAGTCGCCGCCGACGGCACCCTGCTGCACCACAAGTTCCAGGTCCGCATGTGGGAGTGGATGCACAGTCTGGAACCCGCCGATCTGGAGGTCCAGACGGTTCCCCTTGGACCGCTCAACAAGCAATTTCTGGCCAAGCCGGAGAGTGCTTGGCTTCTGGGGCCCCAGGGGGCTTTCAACCATGCCGACTACCTGCTTAAGAACCAGAATCTGGATCCAAAAAGCCCCGACTACGGCGACCGCAGGAATTTGAGCTATCTGGCCCTGTTCTACTGGCTGGACGAGCCGTTCAATCCCTATGAGGGCAATCGGAACGTCTTGAACCGATATCTGCTCAACCAGTTCAAGAAACTACTGAGCCTGCAGGAAAATGGCACCTTCCATTCCGGCTGGAACAACTACAGCGGCGGCGACGCTCTGAGCACGCTCAGCGACTACACGGCGTTTGCGTTCTGCGCGGAAAAGGTGCCTGACGATCTTCGGCGACTCTGGACCAATGGGATTAGCCGTCTGATCAACCGGTTCTGCATGAGCCGGGTCTCGTGCGAGAATCAGAGCGCCCATTGGCTGGTCGATTCCTACTGCATGTACAAGGGAACCGGTGATGAGGACTACAAAAATATCGCCGCGGATTTCGCGGCCACCTTGTCCGATGCGAAGTTAAATGTCTTCATTGAAGCCGGCTATCTGCAGGAACGCTATGGGCCGGACGCCACCTATCAGGGGCTTTGCGCCTCGAATCTGGCCTTCTACTACACCATGTCGCGGGACGAAACGATCAAAAAGACCCTGGGCATGGTCTATTCTCTGTTCAATCACACGGTCGCGCCGGAGCCGGACGGCACCGTGCTCGGCGCCTCGAATTTCGCCCATCGCACCAACGGATCCTGGGTGCACCGGCAATGGAGCGGCGGCATCCCTCTGATGGCCGGCGAACTGGCCGAAGCGGGCTGTTGGCTGAAACCTGAAGACACGACGCCCCAACAGCAGATCGCCAAGTTCATCAACTGGCCGCACGAAAGCTATCGGGACAAGTGGTATGCGGACAATAGCCGCTGGGCGGTGGGCTATGTCCTCTCCCCCTGGCTGCCCATGTGGTGCCAGTACTTCTATCCGGTCAAGGACATCCAATACGGCAAATTTCCCGTAGAGCGGGAAACCACGTTTAACCGGAGTTTCGGGGACGAATTCCACTGCTTCCGGCGACCGGACTACTACGCCCTGGTCTACTCGGGCAAAACCAGTCACAACTGGGTCCGCAATTCCATGAAGCAGAATCCGGTGCCCAAGGGCTGGAAGCTGGAAAACCAGATGTTGACCCCGGTCACCGCCGATGGCAAGAAAAACGCTTGGTGCCCGACCCAGGGGCTGAGCATGTTCTGGACGCCCGGGTACGGCAACGGCATCCTGGCCCGCAATTGGAACGTCTACACCGCCCAGACGGTCAGGGCAGATTGGGGAGACGGCAAAGTGTCCTGGTCCGACTATTGGTCCACCCAACAAAGCTATGACGCAGCGCGGAACCAGGTCACCATTACGTCCGACCTCTTCAAGCTCCCGGCCCAGGTCACCCGCAAGATCACGGCGGGCGCGAACTCCGCAGCCGTCAGTCTAAAGGTGACATTCAGCGACAAGGCTCCCCTCAAGAGGCTGGTCGAGCAGCTGCCCTTTCTCAAGAAGCAGGGTCAGCTTGTCCAGTTCAAGGTCGACGGCAACTGGCAGTCCGCTCCCGGCAAATGCACCGCGGTGCGGATGCTGAATTCAAAGGGGCAGGGCATTCTCATCAGTTTCACCTCCCCTGTCGTGGCCGGCTTCGGCATTTCCTCCAGACACTTCAAGCTGGAAATCGGCCTGCTGGAGATCGAGCTCGCCGGCACGTACGACAAGGGCGGCGCGATTCAGCTCGACTATCAAATTGCCGCTACGAAGTCATGAACCACAGTTACAGTGTTCTCATTTCGCGAAGCGATGGCCCCCGCATTGAAAATTCTGCCGGCGGCATCCGCCGGCAGAATTTTCAATGCCTGAATGTGGGGTCTGGGGAGTCTAGATTCCCCAGCGGGGGTACGGGGCCAGCGCCCCCGCATGTCTGCTTACTTCATCTCATCTTTGAGAACAAGAGACCAACATCATGAAAATCAAGACATTCCTGACTCTCGGTCTGGCCGGCCTGCTGGCCGGTTGTGCCAGCATCGATCACGCCCCGACCTGGAAAGGGCAACCCGGCACCGCCTTTCTCGGCGACGACGTCCTCTGGAGACCCCGGGAGGCCTTGGTCTTCCACATGCTGGACGAGGAAGGCACGGGCTTCGACCTGCGGTTCACCGTACGGGACATGAACACCTATGTCCATGCCCCCGCTCCGGTATCCTTCTTTGTGGAGGCCCCGGATGGCACGATCGCGGCCACGGCATTCCTGGAGGACGACGGGATGGTCGGCGGCGACTTCAAGCATCAGGACGGCATCTATGACCCGTTCGCCGACTTTCGCTATCGTCAGTACCATCGGGCCAACAGTCCAGGCGGCCGTCCGCCTAACAAGGAGCGCAGCCCATATCTGGACAAGCCGGATAAACTGCCGGCCCGGGTGGTGCGCGTGCGCGTTCCGGCCTCCGGGAAGGGCCTCTACCGTGTCTCGGTTACCGGGCGCTGGGACCATTGGATATCCATCACTCCGAGCCGTCCGTTGAGCACCGGCGTGCATCCCGGCGGCGGCCCCTTCTATGTGCACGGCCTTCAGCTCAAGAAAACCTTCTTTTACGTGCCGAAGACCTCGCAGGATATCGGTCTGGCCATTACCGAAGAAATCGAACCGTACAATTGGGCGTTGGCTTTGAAGACCGAAGGGGGGCGACTGGTCAAGGCGGTAAAGGCCCAGGGCTTCAGTACGTTTCTAAGCCTGACACCGGAAACTGACGCCGTGTACCAACTCGAGATCGAGGGCGACACCACGGGCGCCTGTCTGCACGGCAAAGGCTTCCCCATGGTGCTTTGTCCGGATGCGGCCACTGCCCGCAAGATCCATGGCGGTATGGAAGTCGACCCCCGGGGACGCTACAGCTTTCACAGCAGCATTAGAATGCTCGACCAATGGAGCGACTCGTTGCAGGAGGCCGATCTGGCGGTGGGCGTCAAGCTTTCCGAAAAACAGAGAAACATAAGTTTCAAAGAGCGCCGGGGGCATTCGAATTACACATTCAAGCTGGGCGATGTCGAGACGGCGTTGAACGAGCAGTCAATCGATCCGGCATCCGAAGACTTCGGAATGCTCAAGGGACGCATCGGCCATCTCAAGAAAGAGGATCTGCTCGCCTTTGTCGCCGGATTCGACGATCCGCGCAATCCGTATTTCGGCCAGCCGGCGATCGTTCGCCGAGTTCTGCTGGCCAACCTCGCGAATCTGCGCAAACTCGATCCCGCCTTCCGGTTTGAAACCGCCGACCTCGCCTTCACGAAGCCCGCCGAAGTCAAGCACTACTTCAACCTTCCGGTTCGATCCAACTGGTACGGCCTGGGCGGGGACGCCAACCATGTGGAGTCGTTGCTGGCTCTGAAGGATGTGATTGGCAAGGGCCTTCCCGACGATGTCATCAACGCTTGGAAGCAGGCCTTTGCCCTCTGGGCCTACGGCAGGATCAATATGCATGTTGGGGAGGTCGCCAACCAGTGGGGCTACAACTTCAACAACATGTTGAAAATCTTCCAGGTCACGGGGGATGTCGAGCTTGAAAAGGCCATCCGGAGGCACGCCGAGCTGGTTTCCACCCCCAATCTCTACGGCCGCCTCAATCCCGACGAGACTCCCTTCGATCGCAAGAAAGGGCGGCTCGATACCGACTGCGGCCTGACTCCTTCCGGTTACATGCCCGAGCAGATGGGCTTCGACGGCGAATACACCTGCGAGCAGACCATGCTCTGGGGACGCATCTGGCAGCACACGCGGCAGCAGGGTATCGTGGACTGGTTCAATCAGTTCAACACGCTCAAAACCTATGTGACCCTCTCCAAGAACGAGAAGGCACCCCAAGTCTGCTTTTCGCAAACCTGTTCGCCCACCGACCTCAACTTCCGCACCCGCTACATGACCCACAAGAACCACCAGCCCAGGGAAATGGTCGGACAGGTCGACTATCTCGATCTCTGGTTTCCCGAAAAGGGCGTCGAACCCGCCAAACCCTGGCCGTTCCTGCAGGATAAGGATTTCACCAAGATCGTCGACGACAAGTTCTTCCTCATCAATAAATCCGGCTACTACGCGATTCTCTACGGAGGCCCGCGGCTGCCGATCTGGGCAAACTGGTCGGCGTCAGCCGGCCTCGAGGGCGACTCCTTGAACTTCGACGGCTTCGAAGGAGCCGGCTATGGCGCCTGGGGACAGAGCGCCTGCAAGCCAGGCGGCATCTCGGCCCTGTACGTGAAGGGGTGCGGGCCGGTCCTGCTAGGCCAGAACCACACGGTCATGGATTCCAATACCGTCTGGGGACGGGCGAAACAACCGCTCTTCAAAGCCTGGAGGCAGGATGTGGATCCGACCGAGTTCGCCTCCTGCTACGCCCAGCCTGATGTTGACTTCGACGCCGATGTCAGCACCTACCGCATTCGTGAAAAAATCCCGTTCATGCCTTTGACGGTGACCCGAACCATCCGGTTCAACGACGAAAGCATCGACGTGGCCGTCGACGTCGAGGCCAGCGCGCCCGTCAGCTGCCAGGAACTGAACTACTCCATTCCCTTCTTTGCGGACAAACGTGCGGTCACGGCCGTGTCCGGGGCAGGGGATACTCAGGTAGAAATCCCCGAGGCGGTTACGACACCTAGCCGCCCGCGCTACCCCGATGCGGAGCTAGAGAAGTCGCGATGGGATATGAAACCCTTCGTCGCGCGCGCCATCGCCGTCAATGCCGACAACGGCACCGGCGTCGTCTATGAATTCGATCGCGAACGCACCGTCAAACCGTTGCGTCCCTTCCGATACCGCGCCGTCGCCCCCGCCTCCGGCTCCTTCATGCTAGCCCTGCCGAACACCCTGAAGGCGGGTGAGCGGGTCAGGTTGAGCTACCGCATCAAGATGAGCTCCGGTTTCAGCACGTTGCATGGGGGGTCTGGACCGAAGGTCTCGAATTAAGGACGTATCAGCTTCAAACGGGGGAAATGGGTCATGAACCGGCTCGCGTCGCGTGTGATCAGCGGCAGCGACTCGACGCTGGCATGGGCGCCAATGAAGAAGTCCGGCAATGGCAACGCCTTGGCGCCGCCACGACGATGGTATTCCAAAAAGCTCTTTCCGGCCAGAAAAGCGGCCTCGCGGGGAATGGGTCGGTAATCGAACAGATCAGGGCTGAGCAGAGCCTCAAGGTCCTCGATTCGGGCAAAGCCGACCGAAAGTTCCGAGTAGATCACCGGATTGACAACCAGCATCGCGTTGTCGCCTGCCTCCTGCAAGGCACCCGCCGACCATTCAAACCAGTTTCGGTCTTCGGTGACCACATCCAACAACACGCAGGTGTCAACCATGATGGCGTTCATGCTGGTCTCCCCGCGTCAGGGCCAGAATCTGGTCGGTTGTCATCGAGACGCTGGCTTTGCCGCGCAGGGCTTGAACCAATTTCTCGCCCCGGGATTGGCTATCCTTCACCTTGCGCAAGTAGACCTCGCCGTCTTGTTCCACAAACTCTATTTCCGTGTGAGGCCAGAATCCCTGACTTTCCCGGATCGCCAGGGGAATGGTCACTTGCCCCTTGCTGGTGACTCTCATGGCTGTATCTCCTTAAGTAATAATGCTACCTGTAGGAATCTTACCGTGAGCATCGGGAGAAAGCAAACGCAAGGCGGCGGTTCAGACCGTTGCTTTGGAAGGCGAAGCGGTCAGAGGCCATTATGTCATGGCATTTTCCGGACGTGTGTCGCCCATCCACTTCGCTTGTCCATTTCGGGTTTCCAGCCGTCATGGTTTCCGGCTTGGGGAGGGTTGTTTTATCCGGGCCTGCCTGTGTGCTTACAACTGTAACCGCAATACAGCTGTAAGCGCGGGGTGATATGACGACGAGAGTCTGCAAAACCGGCAAAGGCAATCTTGAGGCCAAGTATCCCAGGGATTATCAGGATATTCGCGGCAAGATTGAAAAGGGCGTTTTGAGCGGATCGTTGCCGAGCGCCCGGGAGCTGGCGACGGATTACGACGTCAATTTTATGACCGTGAACAAGGCGATCAAGAAGCTGGAGTCGGACGGACTGGTCACCTGCGTGCCGAGAAAAGGCACCTATGTCAACCGCCGCTACTCTGTGGCCGCATTTTTCAACGACACCTGCCCGAACCTGTTGCGAGTCCCGATCTACAACGGGGTCGTGATGGCGGCGCAGCAATACTTTTTGACGCATCACTATCCGATGTACCTGGAAAGTTCTCCTCTTGACCGCAGCAGTACGGATTCGTTACGCTCCAGAATCGACGGCATGCTGCTGTTCTACAATGAAAACTTCCCTCTGGACAATGAGTTGCTCCAACTGCCGTTTGTCCGGGTGATGGGAAATTCGGACACCAATCGATTCTGTCCAACTTTTGTGGTTTCCTGTACGGTCCCGGCATCGATCCATTTAAAGCGTATCGCCTGGTTGGATGCGACAACGACATTTCGCTTAGAGGAGTGGGTCCGGAGATGTTCCCTTCAATTGATCTCCGGGTGGCTGAAATCGGCAGGCTGGCTGCGGAGCGGCTCATCAAACGGATGGCGGAACCCGATCTGCCGAACCACAAAGTCCTGCTTGAGCCCAAACTGGTTGCCTCCGACAATAATGATTCCGGTCAAGACCAGAACATGCTCGGTTTGTATCAGTAAGCGTATACTAAATGGAGAGATCGAATGAGCCTGACATGAACGGCACCATCAGTCTCAGGGACCATGACCTTGTCCTGGACATGCAGAATAAAAAGCGCGACAGCTTGCAACGAATCTACCGGATCACCGCCGCCGGCCTGGCGTCCCACGCCGCGGCGCCGGAGCAGGGATGGAGGAACCATGACCTCTATTTGCCTCTGGTGGCCAATGAGTTTGCCACGCTGGAGGCGATCGGACCCGACGGCAATACGGTCTCGCTTTCGACCACAACCCCTACTACCGTGGCTGCGTTCAGATGGACCAACACGAAAGGAAAAAAAACTGGAGTTGAGACTACAGGCGGCATGCCAAACCGTTCTGCATGCAACCAACACGGTTCATAAAGATATGATTCAGGTTGTAAAAGTCGCGTTTGGTAATAAAGAAGGTGCGTTCACCATCAACAGGATTGATGGAAAAATGGAGTAATGGGGCAGTATCCTGTGCGGTGAAAGGCTTGTAACGGGTTTACTGCATGGCTGCCAACCAGCGAGTTTGCACTTTCCAATTAAAGATTCTGCTCCATAACACCTTGCCTTCCAACACACCAATACTCCATAGGATCGCAATGAATTCAATCTATAAAGCCATCGGAGAGGCGAACCCCAATGCTGGTTTCAGAATGGCCGGCTTCCGAGTCTGGGGAAGTTCGGTCATTGCCGGGGAAGATGGGCGGTATCATATGTTCGCCTCCCGGATTCCTGATTCCGTGCCCTTTCATCCGGGTTGGATGGTGGCCTCGGAAATCGTCCGGGCCTCATCCGAGACCCCGGAAGGGCCCTACTCGTTCGAAGAAGTCGTACTGCCGGCAAGAGGAGCCCAGTATTGGGATGGGCGATCCACCCACAACCCGAAGATCCTGAAGGTTGAGGACAACTATGTTCTCTTTTACATGGGCTCGACTCACCCGTTCGAGGACATTACGCCGGACACCGCTTCTTTGCTTGACGTAAAAAGCAAGTGGTGCATTGCCGCCAGAAGCAACAAGCGGGTCGGTATTGCCGTCAGCCGGAGTGTGTTTGGACCATGGGAGCGGCTCGATCAGCCGATCTTGCCGACCAAGCCCAACACGTTCTACAGCTTTTTGACCTCAAACCCGGCGCCGGTGGTCGATGAAAACGGAACGGTTTATTTGATCTTTAAATCCCGTTGCTACGAGGGAAACACCCATGGCGACATGATGATTGGCCTGGCAACGGCCCCGCACTTCAAAGGTCCCTATACCGTCATCAATGCCGAACCTCTCTTTTCAAAGGAGACGTTCGGAGAAATCGAGGATCCCTACGTCTGGAAGGATCGGCATGGCTTCCACTTGCTGGCAAAGGATCAACGCGGGACCATTACCGGCTTGGGGCACGGCAATGGTGTTCTGGCCCATTCCGAGGATTGCCTGCACTGGCGTCTGGACAAGGACCCCCTGGCGTACAGCAAGAACGTGAGATGGGCCGACGGCCGCGAACGGCTCATCGGCAATCTGGAGAGAGTCTCGGCCCTGCATGACAGCCATGGCCACATCAGCCATCTTTTCTTTGCGGTGTGGGAGGGCAGCAGCGGCTTCGGGGCTGAAACCGAAAATGCCACGGCCTGGAACATGGCGCTTCCCCTGAAGAGGCATTACGGGGACAGAGCATCTTCTAAATTGCAAGCCATTGTCTCGACAAAAAAAGCGCAAGAATCCCCTCCTGTCTCCCGCGAACCAATAAAAAAAACG
>JBFJXC010000023.1:0-20609 GCA_041623325.1 Lentisphaeria bacterium
AGAGTTCTTTGCGGCCGGAGTCTCTTTCCCAGACGGCGGCCACGTGATGCCAGGAGCCGGCCTTCCATTTCATGATCTCGCTGGTCTGCGGCGAATAGTCCCAACGAAAGTACTCGCCGTTGTGAAATCCAGTCATGAAATAGAGTTGCTTTTTGGTCGGTTGCACGACCAGAGCCAGATGTCCGGCCCGAAACAGGGTGACGCTGGACTTGACTTGGGAGAACGGTTTGTCGGCTTTGACCCAGAAGGCCACAGTCCCGCGGGTGATGTCGAGATTGCCTGAGGAATTGCAATCGAGCCGGTTTCCGGTCACGCGCAGGCTCTGGTCGACGACTCCCGCTGCGAACCCAGCACCGGCGCCCATGTTGCACCTGTTGTCGCCCGTTGCTTTGCGGGGTGCGGCCGAACCGTCGAAGGGAAGGTAATAAGTCAGGTTTTCGGTCGGGAGGTCGATCCCTACCGCGGCGGCGGGTGCGGCGGTGGGGACGGCGCCCGCGGCCGCCTGCGACGGATTGGCGCAGAGAAGCGCCACGGATTCATCCGAGAGCACCCGGTCCCAGATGTAGAGCTCGTCGTAGAGCCCGGGAGCGTCTTTCCCGAGTTGGATTTTGGAACCCGAGGCGAAGGCGCTGGGGATGAGTTGGGTTTGGTTCGTGCGAATGAGCTTGCCGTTGATGTACAGCTTCTTCTCGCCGGTTTCCCGGTTCCAGGAAAAGGCGACGTGCTGCCAGCTGCCAGGCTCCCAGTCTCGCATGCCGTTCCAGTAACTGCCGTAGTCCCACTTGAAACCTTTTTGCGGGAGGGTGCGGCCGGTCATGAAGAAAAATCGGCGGGGGCCGGCCTGGTACTGGGCCGACACGTGGACGCACTCGAACAACTTGCGATTGACCCCGTTCTTGTCCAGCGGATTCCAGTCTGGGCGATGCCAGAAAGCGACCGTGCCGACGGCCGGATTCAAATTCGCTTCGTGACTGTAGGACACGCCGCTGCCAAGTCGGGCCGCCTGACCGTGCCGACCGGCCTCGAATGCGGCGTCCGCGGCCGTGACGAGTTTGGAACCCTTGGCGAGGGCGGGCGCGCAGTCCCCTTCGAAAGGGGCGTAAAACCGCAGACCGTCTGCGAGATTTTGGGCCAGGCCACTGAGGGAGGCGGCGAGCGTCAGAACAAAAAGGAGCTGTTTCACGGCGGTTCTTTCGTTGGGTTAAAGATGGGCTGAGGCGGGCTTAGGATGCGTGTTGATCCAAACACCCATTTTAATACGGGAAAAGAGTGGATAAAAAATGGCTGTCGTTTCAAAAGGCCAGGGCGCGATCGTCGCGCCCTGGCGGGGAAGACTCCAGATCAATACTGGGGCAGCCACATGCTGCTGGTTGTATAGAGATCGTTGGACCTGTGGTAGCTCACGTGCCCGTCGATGAACCCCACGTTCAGTCCTTGGGCGTGGATAGGCTTGATGGTTCCAAAAGAACCGGAATTAAATTCTTTCATTAGCATGTAGTTATTGCCGTTGGTTGCCCCCATGGCGGCATCACCTAATAGAACGGTTTCGGACACATCTTTGAGTTGTGTGACTTTCACGGAAGCCGTATTCCATCCCGAGGGGAACTTCCAGGTGCTTTTCGTGGTCAGATGGAGATTTAGACCATAGGAGGAATAGTTGTACAAATATCCACCAGCATCGTTGATCTTGGGCACCGAGGTGCCGTCAGGTTTGCGGAACGTGAAGCTGGGGCAGTGGTAAAGGGTAACCGCCTGCGAGTAGGGATAGAGGGTGTCGCACCAGCCGCGAGTGTTAGCCTTGCGCCCGGGGCTGAGCGGCGTGGTCATGTCGTCGTAGTCCCCGTAATACATGGCCATGGCCAAGCCCAGTTGCTTGAGGTTGTTGGTGCAGGAGATGGCCTTGGCTTTGGCTTTGGCCTGGTTCAACGCCGGCAGCAGCATGGCCGCCAGAATCGCTATGATCGCTATTACGACGAGAAGTTCGATGAGGGTGAAAAACCTGCTGGGCCTGTTCATTTTTCTGTTCCTTTTGCTTGTTTTTTTTCGACCAAGGTTCCGGTCAATGACCGTAAAAGGGTCTCATCCCTTTCGTCGGCCAGGGTGCCAAGAATGTAGCGGACTCCGCGACGACTCAACTCGGCCTCGGGCAGGACAAGTCGGCTGTAACGCTCGGCGGTCGCCATCGAGGATTCCCATTCGGATGAGAACTTGACGATTTCAATGTCGTCCGGATGTTTGAGGCCGTTTTGCATCATCAAAAATCCGGCCGCGTCCGCATAGTCGAAGTTGTAGCAGACAAGCGCCTGTGGCATGGTCGGCGAATCGAACAGGGCGGGGGCGGCGTCCAGCAGGCTCTGGCCAAATCTGGCGAATACGTCCATGACCCTTATGCCATGGTCGCGGCAGACCTGATTGATCCCGGTGAGTCTGGCCGAAGAGGAATGGTGGGCGACGTCCGTTCGAAGGTCCGGTCCGAACCAAGCGATTCTCTGGTAGCCTTTTTCCTTCAGATAGGTGCCCAACCGCCTGCCGTTGGCTTCTTCGTCAAAATTGATATGCGGAATGTCCTGTGGCACACGATCTCGGTTGAGCCACACGACCGGCCGTCCCATGCTGTTGATCGTCTCGTCGACCAGCGGCGGAACGTAGGTGCCGGCCACGCCGATGATGCCGTCGACTGAAAGGGTTTTGAAGAAGTTGGGCTGCTCGGTAAAATCGAGGGTCTTCAAGTCGATGGTGAAGGACTCGTGCACCAGGGAATAACCATGCCTGCCCAGTTCGTGGGCGGCGGCGTTGATGTACGTGAGGAGGTGAGGGTGGCCTTGAACCCCAGTCTTTTCATGCCGGACATTGACGAAGGCGATGCGCTTGAAGCTCTGGGTTTTAATCGATTGGGCCGCCAGGTTCGGGAAATAGCCATATTGTTCAGCAACCCGCTTGATGCGTTGCCGGGTCTTCGGCGCCACATGCGCACTCGTGGGGTCCTTGAAGTAGAGCGACACCGTCTTCTGGCTGACACCCACTTTCGCGGCTATTTCTTTTTGAGTGATGGCCACCAGGTTGCCTGCAATGAGGGTTTAAGGACCGCGTGGTATACGATTACCATACTGCGCGGGGTCGCCCTTTCAAGCGTGGCGGGCCGGAAAATATTCAACGCCTTCTTTGTGAGCACTGGCTGGAAATACAGCTTTGACTGTCGTGTGCCGCCGTCGTGCACAGACTTCGGGAAGCGCAGGACGATTGCGGAGCAGGATTACGCGAGACCACCCATCTTGATTCTTTGGTTAGTGGCACTGGTGAATGGCTAGGCCCGGCGGCGTTGCTGGCGCTCGAGGTGGATGTCGTGCAGGCGGCGCATGATCTGGCGCAGCTTCTCGGAATCGCGCTCGGTTTCGAGGGCTTGCTCGAGACGGGCGACTTCCTGGTTTTCGCGGTGTTGGTCGACCACAGCCAGGCAGTCGGCCATAGCCTGTTCCAGGGCTTTGCACAGGCGCGGGCGGTGGTGCTCCTCGGCCAGTTCCGGGTGCAGCTTCTTGAAGGACGAGTCCATCAAGACGCTGGTGACGGTCGCCTCGGCCGCCAGCTCGTGGTCGGCGCCGATTTCCTGGGCAGCCAGGGACCATTCCCCTTGGGCGGTCATGGCGATGACCATGTTCAAGGCATGGCCCAGCGGGGTGTCGCTGACGGTTTCGGGGGGGAGTTTCTCGATCAGAGCTTGGGCGATGAAGTCGTGGCGCAGAGCCAGATCGAGCAGGGCGGCTTCGGCGCGCTGAATATTGTCTTCCGGCTGGGGCAGCGGGGAAGGCTTGGGTGGTGGTGCCTGCTGGGTTGCGGTGTCCACGGCTGGACGGTAGGGGTTGGCTTTGCGCCGTTGGATGTTGACTTCGCGTTTGATGGAGTCGAAGATGGCAGACTCGGGCAGGCCGAGTTTGTTGCCGAGCCACTGGGTGCGGGCGGCGCGGGCGACCGGATCGGCGATTTTCATGAGGGCCGGGAGGATTTCTTTGGCGATGGCGGCTTTGCCGTCGGGGCTGTCGGGGTCGTGCTTGGCGGTACCGAGAGCCAGGAGGAATTCGAAGGCGTCGAGGCCGCTGGCCATGATCTGCTGGAGGGCCTGGGGCCCGGAGGCGCGCAGGAGGCTGTCGGGGTCGTCGCCTTGGGGCAGGGTGACGACTTTGGGGGAGAGGTCGGCTTCCAAAGCGATCTCGACGCTTTTGGCGGCGGCTTTCTGACCGGCGGGGTCGGCATCGAAGGCAAAGACGACGGCGTTGGTGAAGCGCTTGAGCAGGCGGGCGTGGTTTTCGGTGAAGGCGGTGCCCTGGGGGGCGACGGCGTGGGTGACGCCGGCGCGGTGGCAGGCGATCACATCCAGCTGACCCTCGCAAATGAGGGCGCAACCGCTTTCCTTGAAGGCGGTGCGGGCCAAGTGGATTCCATAGAGGATTCGGTTCTTGTGGAAGACGGCGGTCTCGGGGGAGTTGATGTACTTGGCCGTCTTGGCGTCGGTTTCCAGGGTCCGGGCGCTGAAGCCGACCACGCGCCCGAGTTCGTCCCAGATGGGGAACATGAGGCGTCCGCGGAAGCGGTCGTAGCAGCGGCTATTGGGGTTGTCCTCCTCCTTCTGGATGGCCAGGCCGGTGGCCAGGATCAGCTCGCGGCCGTAGCCCTGGCGCTGGCCCCAGGAGAGGATGGCGTCCCAGGAGTCCGGGGAGTAGCCCAGTCCGAACTGCCGGACTGCCTCGTCAGGCAGGCCGCGGGTGGCCAGGTAGTCGGCGGCGATTTGTCCCGCCGGTTCCCGCAGCTGGCGCTGGTAGTATTGGGCGGCCGAGGCGAGCACCTCGAAAACCTTCTCTTTGGAGAGGCGGGGCTTGCCGGGGGCACCGGTGTGGATGCCGGCAACGGGCTCGTCCGGAATGAGGATGCCGGCGCGCCGGGCCAGCAGGCGCACCGCGCCGATGAAGTCCAGATTCTCGCGCTCCATGACGAAGTGGAAGACGTTGCCGCTCTTCTGGCAGCCGAAGCAGTGGAAGGTCTGGTGGCCGGCGCTGACCTTGAAGGAGGGGGACTTTTCGCGATGGAAGGGGCAGCAGGCCCAGTAGTCGCCGCCGCGCCGCTTGAGGGGGACGTAGCTGTTGATGACGTCCACAATGTCGCTGCGGTCGCGGACCTCGTCGATGGTTTGGTCTGAGATGCGTCCGCTCATGAAAGGATCGGTTCCGGTTTCATTTCACTAATCGTGATCGAATTCGTTTATTCCGGTCGCCCCCAAGGGGGGCTCCTGGCTGTTGAAGGTGCCCTGAAGGGGCACCAGACTGTTATTGGTTGAACCCAGGCCGTTGGCCTAGGCTACGTTGAAATCGGCCCGTTGGGCCGATAACCGGAGCCACCATTCACTACTCACCATTCACGGCTTCGCTGCTGCCCCGGCGCTGCCGGGCCAGTTGCCGGAGGCGAAGCTGGACTAGGGCCTGTCGGCCGGAATCGCCGGCGGCCTGGCAGGCGCTGATGCAGTAGCGGTAGTAGTGCAGGGCTTGGACGGGGTCCTGCAGGTACTGGTCGTGGAGGACGGCCAGGTTCTGGAGGATGACCGGGTTCTGGGGTGCCTTTTCGAGGGCGCGGACTAGATTGGCGCTGGCCCCCTGGTAGTGTCCCTGGGTCAGGAGCAGGCAGGCGAGGCCGTTGTAGAGGGCGGAGGATAGGGCGGGGGACTGTTTGAAAATGGGTTTGGCGCGCAGGGCGCCGAGGTGCTGGATCCCCTCGGTGGCCAGGTTCTGCTCGAGGCAGCAGCGCCCCAGCAGAATGAGGGTGTCGCCGTGCTCCGGATTTAGGCGGTGAGCTTCGCGCAAGGGTTTAAGGGCTTCGCCGTAGTCTCCGCTTTCGGCTAGGACCCACCCCAGAAAATAGTGGGGCGCGAACCGGTTCGGGGCAATCTCGACGGCTTTTTCCAGAGAGGCGACCGCATCCTTGGGGCGGTGCAGCTCATATTGGGCGATTCCCTGCAGGATCAGCGCCTCCAGGTTGGCGGGGGCCGCCTCCAGGCAGCGCCCGGTCAGTTCCTCGGCCAGGTGCCAGCGCCCGGTGGAGATCGCGTCGGCGGCTTGCCGGAGGGCCTCCTCCGGTGAGAGACGCGCGCAGCCGGCGGCCAGTAGCATAGCGGCCGCGGCCAGTAGAAGTTGTATGGGCCTGATCCTTGTCATGGGTGGACTCGCGTTGAATCGTTTCGGTCAGTGTTCAGTTTCGGGTGTCGGGGCAGCATAATATTACAGTACCTTCCTCAAACCTGAAATCTGAAATCATCCATTCTGCCTCTGCTCCAGAATCTCCCGGGCATGTTCGCGGGCCGCTTCGGAGTTATCGGCGGCTCCGAGCATGCGGGCCAGTTCGCGTTCCCGATTTGGCCTGGTGAGGGGGAGCATGGTGGTCAGGGTGCGCCCGTCCTGCACGTGCTTGACGACCTGGAAGTGCCGCTGGCCGGCGGCAGCGATTTGCGGCAAATGGGTGATGCACAGTGTTTGATGCTGCTTGCCCAGGGCGACCAGTTCGTCGGCGACCTGAACGGCGATGCGCCCGCCGATGTTGGCGTCGACTTCGTCGAAGACCAGGATGGGCACATGGTCGGCGGCGGTCAGGACGGTCTTGACGGCCAGCATCACCCGGGCCATCTCGCCGCTGCTGGCAATCTGCCGCAGCGGCTGGAGCGGTTCGCCCGGATTGGGTGCGAAGCAGAATTCCACCGCATCGCTGCCTTTGGGTCCCGGTTCGGCTTTCTCCAAGCGAATCTCGAAGCGGCTGCTGAGGAACCCGAGGCGCTGCAGTTTGGTTGAAATGGCCTGGGCCAGCTCGGCGGCGGCTTGGCGGCGTGCCTGGGAGAGGTGTTCGCAGTGGGTGAGCAGGTCCGCCTGGGCCTGCCGGAGTTTGGTTTGGGCGTCTGCGATGTGCTCGAGGCGGCGGTCGCTGGTGTCCAAGGTGTGGCGGATCGTATCGGCGAAAGCGAGAATGTCTTCGACCGGGCGAGCGTATTTTCGTTTGAGGCGTTGGATCAGATCGAGGCGCTCCTCCAGCTCGGCCAGCTCGGCCTGGTCGACCTCGATGGTGTCGGCATATTGGCTGAGATCCAAGGCGAAATCCTGGAGCAGGGCGGCGATGTTCTCCAGGTTCTCGCGCAGTGGAGGGCCGGCCTTGGTGTCGATTCGCTCGATGTTCTGGAGGAGACGGATGCACAAGGCCAGTTGTTCGGCTATGGGTTGCTCGCCGTCCTCGAGCAGGTTGCGGCATTGGTTGGCGGTCTGGCCCAGTTGCCGGGCGTTGGCGGCAATCGCGTGGCGCTCGGCCAGGTCGGTTTCCTCTCCAGGCCGGAGGTCGGCCTGGTCGATTTCGCTGAGTTGGTACCGCAGCACTTCAAGTTCGGCCTCGGTGCTGTGGCGGCTTTGCAGGGCTTCGAGGTCGCGCTGGCATTGTAGTACGCGGTCGTGTCTGCCGGTGCAGCCGGCCAGGAGTTCGTTGGTCCCGGCGTAGCGGTCGAGCAGGTCGCGCTGGTGCGGTGTGCGCAGCAGCGAGTAGTGGTTGTTGGGGCCGTGGATGTCGATCAGCAGTTCGGCAAGCTGGCTAAGCACTTGCAGGGTGACGGGCACGGAGTTGACAAAGACCCGGTTGCCTTTGGGGGTGATGAGCCGGCGCAGCAGCAGCTGGTTGTCTTCGCAGGCCGGCACCCCGTAGTCGTCCAGAATGGCCGCGACCGCCTCTGCCAGGGCCGGCAGGCTCCGGGGCAGGCGCAGCTGCGCGCAGATTTCGCATTGGTCGGCCCCCTGGCGGATGATGGATTTGGCCGCCCGTCCCCCAAGCAGGAGCTGCAAGGCCCCCAGAACCAGGGACTTGCCCGCTCCGGTTTCGCCGGTGACCACATTGAAGCCGTCAGCAAACTCGATTTCCAGTTCGGAAACCAAGGCCAGATTTTTGATGTAAAGGGTTTCCAGCACGGCTGTGGTCTCTTTGGGCTATATCCCGGATTCTCGCATGTCGTGGGAGTTCTAGTATAATACAATTAGGGGCGAGTGAGACGCCTAAACGGGCCATGCGGGCAAAAAAAACGCACGCCAAGGCGGTTTGTGCGATGGGTGAAGCCAGAGGAGGACGGATGTGGTCAAGAAAAAGAAGCCTCCTGTGACCTATAGGGCGAAGCGGCCGGGGCGCTGGCGCCTGCGAATCCTGTCGGTTCTGGCGGTGGTAGCCTTAGGAGGCATTGTGGGCGTACAACTGACCATCCCCAAGATGGCGGGCACGAATGTGGCCACGGAGACCGCTAGGGTGGCGCCGGCCAACGTGCAGGTGCTGTATGATGTGACCGGGTTGGATCAGAGTGGGGAGCGGATTGTCCAGCAGAGCATTTTCGAGGCGTTGCTGACGATGATCGAGGCGGCCGATGACGTGCTGGTGCTGGACATGTTTCTGGTCAACACCTTCCGCGGATACGACGGTCCGCCGGTCTACCGCAACCTGACCGGGGAGCTGGTGAAGGCGCTGGTGGCAAAGAAGCAGAGCCATCCGGATATCTGGATACTGTTCATTACCGATCCGATCAACTCGGTTTATGGCCATGGCTGTCCGCCGGACCTGCAGGAGGCGGTCGAGGCGGGAGTGAATGTGGTCGTGACCGACCTGGAGCAGCTGCCCGACTGCAATCTGCTCTATTCCTCGTTCTTCCGGTTGTCCGCCCCGCTTCTGGAGCGCCTGCCGCTGGCCGCCCGGCCGCTGCTGGCCAACCCCTTCGATCCAGGGGCCGATCCCATTGGAATCATTCAGTACCTGCGTTTGCTGAACTTTAAGGCCAACCACCGCAAGGTCGCGGTGGTCCGTAACCGGCAGCGCCAGTGGCAGGCGCTGGTCACGTCGGCCAATCCTCATACGGCCAGCAGCTCGCACGGCAATGCCGGAGTCCTCCTGAGCGGTCCGCCAGCCAGGCAAATTTTGGACAGTGAACTGCGCATTGCCCGCTCCAGCTTGCTGCGGTCGCCCGAGTTATCCTTCAGCCAGGCGGACGCAAACCAGGTGGTTCGCCAAATCGAGCGTCATCTGGCTCCGGTGGCCGCGCCCGCTGCGGCCGCGGGCGTCGAGTCCGGCGAGGATGGCATCCGGGTGCAGTATCTCAGCGAAGCCCAGGTGGGTGCCAAGGTCGACGGGATGCTGGACGGGGCGGTTCAAGGGGATACGGTGCAGATGATGATGTTTTACCTGTCCGACCCGGCCGTGTTGCGGGCCATTCGCGCGGCCCTGCAGCGGGGTGTGACTGTGCGTCTGCTCCTGGATCCGAATAAGGACGCCTTCGGCAGGCAGAAAAACGGCATCCCCAATCGCAGCGTGGCCCGGGATCTGACCCGATTCGCCGCCAGCCACGGGGGCGATTTGCAGATCCGCTGGTTCGCCACCCATGGCGAACAGGCCCATTTCAAGCTGATGAGGGTTTTCAACACGCTTGGAGGCCGCGAGCAGCTGCTGGTGGGGTCGGCCAACTTTACGGTGAGGAATTTGCGCGGTTCCAATTTGGAGAGCGCGGTCTATCTGCAGGGGGCGGTCGACTCGGGGCGCGCATGCGGCGAACTTTTCGCCAGGCTCTGGGGAAATTCCGACGGTGGCGTCTATAGTGTGGGGTACGAGAGATATGCATCGGTTGGGGTGCCGGCCCTGTTGAGGAAGATTTCGACAACCTTCGGAAATCTTACGGGTTTCTGCACTTACTGAGGCGGTCCCTCCAACGTGGTTCTCAACGGATCGGAAGCTGGAGCTTCGGCGTGTATTTAAACTATGCGGTTGATGGCATTTTAGTTGTAGTGGCGGGGACAGTGGTCTGGGGTGTCCGGCGGACCTTGCGGACCATCAAGTCGCTGAAGGCCCAGTTGGTGGAGGCCCGCTCCCAGTTAAAGGGGGCTAGCAACTTTTTGAGCTTGTTCACGCGAAGCCTGGCCACCGTGTCCGAAGTGGACCACACCATGAAGCTGGTCGCCCAGTACGTGGGCCGGGTGCTGGGTGCCGAATCGGTGGCCGTCTTCGAGGTGGTTCAGGACCCAAGCGACTCCCGGCAAAAGCTGGGCGGTTTGGCCGTGTCCGGCCCTTTCCCTCCCTTCCATTACGTTCCCGACATTGTCCGCACCCGTTCCAAGTATGTGCTCGAGCACTTGCGGCATGAATTGATTCCGTTTGGCGAGGGAGTTCTGGGCAAGGTGGCCGAGAGGCAGGAGAACGTCCTGATCTCGGATGTGGCGACCTACTCCGGAGCGGATGAATTGCCCGAGGAGGTGCGCACTCTGATGGCGGTGCCGATGTTTGTGGGCAAGAAGCTGTGCGGGGTCATTTGCGCGATCAACGCCCGCAGCGACAAGCAGGAACATTTTCAGGATGCCGATCTGCGCATGCTCGAGCACCTGTCCTTTCAAGTGGCCGTGGCCATGGACTTGATCAATATCTATTCGGAGCGCAGCGAGCAGCAGCGCATCATGCAGGAGCTGCAGTTCGGCCGGGATATTCAGCGCTCTTTGCTTCCGGCTAGCCTTCCCCAGTGGGATGGCTACGAGTTTGCCGCTTTCAGCCATTCGGCATTGGAGGTGGCGGGGGACTATTACGATTTCGTGGATATGGGCAACGGGCGCCTGATGGCCATTGTGGCCGATGCGACCGGCAAAGGGGTCCCGGCTTGCCTGCTGATGGCTATGTGCCGTGCCTTCGTTCGGTCTTTGGCCGAAAACTACGCCGGCTTGGAAAAATTTCTGGAGGACTTGAACCAGTGCCTATACCGGGATACCGACAAGGCCCATTTTCTGACCATGGCCGTGGTGGTCATCGACCGCCGGACCAATGTCTGCGAATATGCCTGCGCCGGTCATACGCCCCTGTTGCTGAGAATGCCAGACGGCACCACCCGCCTGATCAGTCCGGACGGACCCGCGGTGGGGCTGTTGCCAAACGATCTGGGCATCAGCTTCGATACCCTGTCGTTTTGCTTTGACCCGGGTACCAGCCTGCTGCTTTTTACCGATGGCCTAAACGAGGCTCTCAATGAGCAGGGCCAGGAGTTCGGCATGCAGCGCCTCCAGAATCTCTGGCACAACAACCAGATGACGGCGCAGGAATTGGCTGATTTGATCCTGCGCGAAGTCAACGCCTTCACGGGTGACGAGCCCCAGGCGGACGACCAGACCCTGATGGTGATCAGTCGCCCCATTACCGATGCCTCTTGAGTTCATGCCTTCCCCCGCCCTCAAACGGAATTTGCTGATAGCCTCCAGCCTGCTGGTTTTGGTCTTGCTTCTGGTCACGACCGCAGGGGGGGGCGCGCCTCGCCGGGCGGTCTCCGGTGCGCTTCGGCCTTTTTTGAGCGCGGGCCATGTGCTTCGGTCGCTGGTGCGCCGGGGCGCCGGAGTCCTGCACGTTTCGGGCGATTCGAATCGTGACCGTATCCGGAAGCTGGAGGCGCGGGTGATCGACTTGCAGTTGGAGCTGGTCCGCGCCGAAAGCCTTGCCGGGGAGAACCGCGAGCTGCGCAACATGCTGGCCCTGCCCCAGGCGCCATCCTGGCGGCATATCGCCGCCCCGGTTATTGCCCGGGATCCTCTGGCTTGGAACCGCCGTTTTCGTATTGGCAAGGGGCAGGCGGATGGGATTGTGCTCGGGGCGGTGGTGCTGGCCGGTTCCAGCGTCATTGGCCGGGTCACGGAATTGGGTGGTCGCAGCGCCATGGTCACGACCCTTGCGGATCCGGCCTGCCGCTTGAGTGTCCGAATACGGGGGGCGGAGGCGGTGGGCACCCTGGTGGGGGGGCAGGAGGGCACCTGGCAGCGTCCGCCACGCTGCGTGGTGGACTATCTGCCGCGGGACGCGGTCTACCGTGTCGGCCAGGTGGTGGAAACCTCCGGTCTTGGCGGTGCCGTGGCCCCCGGGCTTCGGGTGGGGCGGTTGGAATCCTGGAGCGAAGGTCAGGTGGTTCAGGTTCAGAAAACGACCTATGCCCGGGGGGTGCTTTGCCCGGATGCCTCCTTTGGGGATGTGGGGCTGGTGGCGGTGGTCACGAGGTGGAACAGTCCATGAAAACCAGTGCGCTTGGTCAATTGGGAATACGGTGAAACAGGTTTGGATCGCAACGGTGTTGTTTGCGGCGGCGCTGGGCGAGCTGCAGGCTGGAATGGTTGGCTTGGGGGTGCCGCTTGTGGGGGTCTGCGCCTTTTATCTGACGGTGGTGTTTGGCTGGCAGGCAACGCTGCTGCCGTTGGCCGTGACTGCCGCCTGTCTGGATGTGGCCTGGGGCCGCCAGGGGCCGCTGTCGGTCTGCTTGATCTTGCCGATGGTCTTGCTGGCCAGGTTCTGGCGGAATCATGGGGACTGCCGCCATGGTGCCGCCCAGGTGGTGCCGGGGCTGATCGCGGGAGGCCTGTTGCTGGGGATGGGCCTGGTGGTCCGGCTGCTGCAGCCAGGGGCCTGGCACGGCGGCGAACCAATGCCGGAGCTTGCGCGCTACGTCGGGATGGTTCTGGGGGCGGGTGCAGGGTTGCCTCTGGTCTGTGCGGGCCTGGATTGGCTGGCTGCCGGGCTTGGCTTGCCGCGGTATGCAGACATTCAGCAACGGGATGGCCTGGCCCATGATGCTTGATTTCGAGCGTGCCCATTTCCTGAGCCGGCTCCGGATTCTGGCGGGGGTCATGCTCGTTCTTATGCTGGCCCTGCTGGCCCGGCTGTGGACGGTTCAGGTGCACCAGGGGGGCGGGCACCGCCAAGCCATTGCCCGCCAAAGCATCCGGCGCATCCGCCTCAACCCTGTGCGGGGGCGGCTCTTCGCCGCCGATGGCCAGACCTTGTTGGTGGACAACCGCCCCAGCTTCGATGTCATGTTCCATATTCCGGAGATGCGCCAGCCCGGCCCGCGGGCCCGCACCCTGGAGTTCATTCTGGAGCAGGCCCGGCGTCTGGCGGAGGTTTCAGGCCGGCCTGTGCCGTTCGACCGGGAAGATCTGGAGCGTCACTTTCGGGTTTATCCCGCCTTGCCCATCACGGTTTTCGCCGATTTGAACGTGGCCGAGCAGGCAGCCATCTCTGAACTGTTGCCGCCCGTTCCCGGAATGGAGATCCGGGTGCGGACGCTGCGGTCTTATCCTTTTCCGGGGTTGGCCACCCATCTGCTCGGCTTTGCGGGGCGCCGGCCGCCGCCGGACCAGTACGAGCGCGACCAGTTTTCGTACGTCATGCCGGAGCTGCATGGTCGGGCCGGTCTGGAGCTGGTGTACGACCAGTTGTTGTCCGGCCGCGCCGGTTCCAGGCTGGTGCGGGTGGATACCCTGGGGTTTGTGCACCAGCAAATTGGCGATTCGCAGGAGGCCCGCTCCGGTCACGATTTGGTCCTGACGGTCGACTTGCGGGCCCAGATGGTGGCGGAGCGGGTCCTGGCCGCCAGCGGCCGCCGGAGCGCCCTGGTGGCCGTGGAGGTTGGCACCGGCGCGGTTTTGGCCATGGCCTCCGCTCCGTCCTACGACTTGTCCACGCTCACAGCCGCCGACTATACCCGTCTGAGCGAGGACGATGCGAACCGGCCTTTGGTGAACCGGGCCATTTCAGCTGGCTATCTGCCCGGGTCGATCATCAAGCCGCTGATTGCGTTGTCGGCCCTGGAGGCCGGCACTGTCTCTCCTGAAGAATTGATCGACTGCAATGGAGGATACCGGCTCAGTCCCAAGGCCCGGCCCATTCGCTGCTGGAACCGGTCCGGCCACGGTCCCCTGAATCTGGTAGGGGCTATCAAGCATTCTTGCAATCCCTATTTCATCGAGATCGGCCAGCGAACCGGCTACGATCGCATTCGCCCGGTATTGGCCGCCGCTGGCCTAGGGGAAGCCCCCGCCCTGGATCTCAACGGGGCAGGGGCCGGGTTGCTGCCGACCCGGGCCTGGGCGCGCGGCCATTACCAGCGCGACTGGATTGCCGCGGACACCGCCTTTCTGTCCATGGGTCAGGGGGCCTTGAATCTCAGTCCGCTGCAGGCGGCCATTTACACGGCGGCCATCGCCAATGGTGGAACTCTTTATCGGCCGTTCTTGGTTAAGGCCGTCCGGGATGCCCAGAACAATTACCGGCAGCAGACTGCACCGCAACCCCGGCATCGCCTGCCCGTGGCCAAGTCCAGCCTGGAGATTGTCCGGCAAGGCATGGTCGCCGTGGTCAACGACGAGGACGGCAGTGCCAAGGCCGCCCGGAATCCGGCGATTTCCCTGGCTGGCAAGACCGGCACGGCCGAGGTGGGCCACGGCGAGAACCGAAGCAAGAACACCTGGTTTATCGCCTACGGACCGATCGAGGAACCCCGCTATGCCGTGGCGGTGCTGGTGGAGGAGGGGCAGTCTGGCGGCAGCACCGCCGCGCCTCTGGCCAGCCAGTTCTTTGCCACCTGGCTTCGGGCCCAGTAGGACTGTGGCCTCCATTGGGCTTTGGGGTCTGTTCCATCACAAATCAGGAGCCGGATGTGGAAAGAAGTAAGCGAACGGTTGCGGTGGTGATTCTGCTTGGTTGCCTTGCTTTGTTCGGGGGCGTCTCGTTGGGAGCGGGGGGCGTTCTGGTGGAGGCCGAGAGTTTTGCAAGCCTGGGGGGGTGGAAGGTCGATCAGCAGTTCGATCACATCATGGGATCGCCGTACCTGCTGGCCCATGGTTTGGGGACGCCGGTGGACAATGCAGCCAGTACGGTCACCTTTCCTCGCCGGGGGAAGTATCATCTGTGGGTCAGAACCAAGAACTGGGTTCCCGGCGATTGGAGTGCTCCGGGGCGCTTTCAGGTTCTGATCAACGGTCGAGCGGTGGATATGGTCTTTGGAACCATCCCTGGGTGGACATGGCAGGGCGGGGGGGAGGTCGCCATCCCGGACACGAAGGTTCGGGTCGAATTGAAAGATTTGACCGGATTCGACGGCCGGTGCGACGCCCTGTATTTCGGCACCGGCCAAAACGATGTGCCGCCAAACGATCCGGAGACGTTGCCCAGCTGGCGCAGAACGATGCTTGGGATGCCTCCGGTGCCTGCGTCCGCGGGTGACTTCGATGTGGTTATTGTCGGTGGGGGCATTGCTGGCTGTGCGGCTGCGCTTGCGGCGGACAAGCAGGCCCTGAGGGTGGCTCTGATCCACGATCGGCCGGTGCTGGGCGGCAATGCCAGCAGTGAAGTGCGAGTGCATACGCTGGGGATTTCCGGCAAGGGCGCGGAAATACTGAAGGGGCTGGATACTCAACACTGGCCGAACGGTTCCGCCAACGCCATTGCGGACACGGAAAAACGCCACAAGACAATGGAGGCGGCTGGGCACGTCCAGCTGTTTCTGTCCTGGCGGGCCTGTTCTTCCAATACAAACGGCACCCGCATTACAAGCGTGGATGCCCGGCACAATCAGTCCGGAGAAATAAGGCGGTTTCATGCGCCCGTATTCATTGACTGCACCGGCGATGGCTGGATCGGCTACTGGGCCGGGGCTGAATACCGGTATGGCCGGGAAAGCGGCGATATGTATGGCGAGGCTTGGGCAAAATACGGACACAAATGGTCCCCCAAGACCGCCGACAACCTGACCATGGGCACCTCCCTTCTCTGGAATTCGGCGCCTGCCAAGACCCCGGTGCCGTTTCCCGAGGTCCCTTGGGCGTTGGATGTTGCCAAGGCTCACAAGGCCGTTGCCGGCGAATGGCATTGGGAATATGCCTCGAACGATCTGCATCAGATTGATGACGCGGAACAGATTCGGGACCATATGCTGCGGGCCATCTACGGATCCTTCCACAACGCCAAGAAAGACCCCAATAATGCGAATGTGCGCCTCCGATGGGTGGGGTACATCTCGGGCAAACGCGAATCGCGGCGGCTGTTGGGCGATTACATCTACACACTGGCGGACGCGACAAGCCGACGTGTATTTCCCGATACGGTGGCCGAAGAAACCCGAGAAGTCGATGTCCATTACCAGCTTGAGGCTGGCGGCTTCAGGTCTCGCGCTCTCTACTACAGGATCCAGGGAACCTATTACATTCCGTTTCGGACGCTTTATTCGAAGAATATCGAGAACTTGATGATGGCGGGCCGGTGCTTCAGCTGCTCGCACATTGGCCTCGGGGGGCCAAGGGTCATGAGGACGACGGGCCAGATGGGGATCGCCACCGGCTATGCCGCTTGGTTGTGCAAGAAATACAACACCACGCCTCGCGGTGTCTACAGGGAGCATATCGGCGAGCTGCGCGGGCTGATCGGGTACAGCGCCGAGCCCGAGGCAAACTAGTTCCAACGACGTGGGCATGACGGCCCAATGAAATTTGCGATGTGGGTCATTTAACCTGACTTTCAGCTTGAAATGGGCCGTTGGCTCTGTAGAGTAACAGTCCTTTCTTTGAGTGCGCCCGTAGCTCAGCTGGATAGAGCGTCTGTCTCCGAAGCAGAAGGTCTTGGGTTCGAATCCCGACGGGCGTACCATTTCTCTCTTTTTCATCAAAGGTCTGCCGTCGGGATGAGAACCCAAGGGTTCGAGCGCCGAAGGCACGGGCCCGAGCTTGCGAAGGGCAGCGAAACGCCGTGAAGCGCCAATCCCGACGGGCGTACCATTTCTCTCTGGTTTATGAATACTCTGTTTACCTGTCCAGTTTGTGCCGGGGCTCTGCGGATCGACCAGCGCCGCTATGTCTGCGACCAGAACCATTCGTTCGATGTCGCACGCCAGGGGTATGTGAACCTGCTGCTGGCCAACCAGAAGCGCTCGAAGGATCCCGGTGACAGCCGCGAGATGCTGGAGGCGCGCCGCGATTTCTTGGATGCCGGCTACTACGGCGATCTGACGGCCTCGCTGGTTTCGGTGATCGGGGAGCATGTGGCGGGTGTGCCGGATGGTGGCGTTGGCATCCTGGATGTGGGGTGTGGGGAGGGCTACTTCCTGGCCAGGATCAAGGAAAGTCTTCTGGTTTTAGAAGGGCAGGCCTGCCTGTTCATGGGCACGGATATCTCCAAGGCGGCCGTCAGTCTGGCGGCCCGGCGCGACCGGGAGATTCAGTTCGCCGTTGCCGGCAGCTTCAAGCTGCCGGTGGCCTCGGAAAGCCTGGACGGCGTGCTGCGGATGTTCGCGCCGGGGGACGATGCCGAGGTGGTGCGCTGCCTGAAGCCCGGAGGCATTCTGGTGGCCGTCACCCCCGGTCCCCGACATCTGTTCGGGCTTCGGCAGATTGTCTATAAAACGCCGCGTCTGCATGCCGCCGAGCAGAGCAATATCGACGGCTTGCGGAAAATCCGGACGCAGTCGGTTTCCGGCCGGATCCGCGTGGACAATCCCGTTGATTTGCGGAATCTCCTAGTCATGACCCCATACTACTGGAACGGCGACCGGGAACTGAAAGCGGCGTTCGACGCCCTCGAGTCGCTGACCACCGACATCGATTTTCAGGTGGCGGTGTACTCGAAGTGACCGGATTCCAAGGGAACTACTAATCCTCGCTGATGAATTCGGATTTTTGATTTGAGTTCTTTGCGACACCCCTTCGGGGGTTCGTGTCCTGAGGCTCTATATTGTGCCGAAAAGGCAAAGTGGGGTCGTGAGAACCTAGGATATGGTGTCATGCGCCGATTGTTGTTGAATGAAAGTGTCCGGTTTATTTCCAAAGTCGAAAAGTTGGAAATTCTCGAAGCCATTCAGGCGGCGGAGGACCAGCTGGAACAGGGACTGGGGATTGAACACTCTGAAGCGAAGGCTGGGGTGTTGGAGGACCTTGAGAAGTGAGAAAAATATCGATACACGACAGGACAGGCATGGAGGAGTGCCGGCGACGTCTGCGGTTGGAGCCGCTGCGGCTGAAGCGCCTGCGCAATGCGTTCTACAAGAAGGGGCTCGGGGTTGAGGAGGCCCTGGAGCAACTTCCCGATGAGGTGCGCGTGGAGTTTGGGGAGGCGGTGGAATTCGGGGCTGTGGAGCTGGAGTGCCGTCAGGATTCGAAGCTTGACGGTGCCAGCAAACTGCTGTTCCGGACGGTCGGGGGGCATGGCATCGAGTCGGTGATCCTGCGTATCGCCAGCGGCCGGACCTCGCTGTGCATTTCCTCCCAAGCGGGGTGCGCGGCGCGTTGCAGCTTTTGCGCTACGGGCCGGGCGGAGGCGGTGCACAATCTGTCGGTGGCCGAGATTCTGGACCAGGTGGTGCAGGCGAACCGGTTGCTGCTAGGCGAGGGGCGCCGGGTGCGCAACGTGGTCTTCATGGGCATGGGGGAGCCTTTCCACAACGAGGCGAATCTGCATAGGGCGTTGGAGGTACTGAGCGATCCGCGCTGCTTCAACTATTCCCAGCGCAAACTCTTGGTGTCGACGGTGGGGGTGCCGGAGGCCATGGTGCGTTTTGCGGAGCGTTTTCCCGGTGTGAATCTGGCTTTGAGTCTGCACAGCGCCCGGCAGGACGTGCGTGAGGGGATCATGCCGATCGCCAAGGTGCACAGCTTGGCGGAACTGCGGGTAGCGCTGGAGCGCGTGGCGGCGCTTCAGGAGCAGAACATCATGGTGGAGTATCTGATGCTGAAGGGGATCAACGACCGCCCGGCCGATCTGGAGGCTCTGCAGTCCTATCTGCACGGCTTGCCTGTTCATATCAACCTGATCGCCTACAATCCGGTCGGGTTCGGAACAGACTTGGAAGGCTGCTGCCGCCCGGAGCGCGAGGCGTTCGGCTCGGCTTTGCGCCAGGCCGGCTTTGAGGTGACCTTGCGCTATTCGCTGGGGGCGGACATTGCCGCGGCCTGTGGCCAGCTGGCCAGACAACCGCTGCCGGGCTGAATCAACCGGTTGCGTTTACGGTGTCAGAGGAGGGGGGGCGCCCCCCCGGTGCTGCCTGTCAGTACCACTCTTCAACCCGTTTGCGCTCGAGGCGACGCACAAATTCGCCCATGACCTCCATATAAAGCCCCAGCCCCTGATGCAGATCCTCCACCCCGGAGTCGATATTCGGATTATCGTTGACTTCGATCACCACCGCCCGCGAGCCCACCAGTTTCATGTCCACCCCGTAGAGGCTGTTCCCCAGCAGCTTGGCGGCCCGGACGGCATTGCGAACGACCGACACGGGTGCGGCCGATACCGGAATCGTCTCGAATCCGCCGCTGACCTCCTTGCCCCGTGCCGCATGGTTGTAGATCTGCCAATGCCCTTTGGACATGAAATACTTGCAGACAAAGATCGGTTTGCCGTTCAGGACCCCGACCCGCCAGTCAAATTCAGTGTAAAGGTATTCCTGTGCCAACACCAGGGTGGATTGGTGAAAGAGTTTGGTGGCCACCTCCTCCAGCTCTTCGACCGTGGAAACCTTGTGCACCCCACGGGAGAACGAGCCGTCGGGAATTTTCAGGACCAGAGGCAGACCCAGGGTTTGAGCCTCGGCCAGATCCGCCTTGCTGCCCCGGCTCATGATGACCGTTCGCGGCGTGGGCACCTTGTTGGCCTGAAGAAGCTCGGCCAGATAGACTTTGTTGGTGCAGCGCAAGATCGAGCTGGAATCGTCGATGACCACCATGCCCTCGCTTTCGGCCTTTTTGGCGAAGCGGTAGGTGTAATGGTTGACGGCCGTGGTTTCACGAATGAAGAGGGCGTCGAACTCGGCCAGGCGGCCCACGTCGCGCTTGGTCACCAGTTCGACGTCGATGCCCAGTTTGCGCCCGGCGCGCACGAAATTGGCCAAGGCCTTGCGGTCGCTCGGGGGCAGGGGGTTTTCGGGATTGTGAAGAATGGCCATCTCGTAGCGATATTTCTTGCGCGAGCGCGGTTTCCGCCAGATGATTCGGCTGTAGGAGTCCAGAGCCTCGGCAAAGCGGTCCTCGTCGCTGTCGCTGAGCAGATTGATGGCGCCGGGTTTGATGGAGGCGATATGCCAGGATTTGTGCCGCCGGAAGCTGACTTCCAGGAGGGGGCAGGGAAAGAGTTCGAAGACCTGTCTGGCCAGTTCCTGAAGGTGGGGATGACGGGTTTTGCCGAAATGCAGTTTGATTGTGAAGCTGTCCACATCGGTGCCGTGGCTGCCGAGGGATTTGCCCACCAGCTGATCAAGCCCCTCGGTGGCTAGGGAATAGATGGCCCGCTGGCTGAGATCGTTGATGGTGCGCACCGAGGGCATGACCCGCTGGCTGCGGGCTTCGGCCAACAGCGAGCAGTAGTAGCCCGCGCTTAGGTACTTGTAGTTGCGACAAAGGTTGATCACCTGGACCCGGCCACCGTTGCCGCTGGTGCCCGGACCGGCCGCCAAGTACTCGCTGGCGGTGATCACGTCCTCGCTGGGGTAGTAGGAGCCCCAGTCCTTTTTTTGCTCCACGATGATCAGCAGCTTTGACATGAAAAAATCGGATCTCGCGTTGGCCTCTCTCCCGCCGCGACCGTGGCTAGGTGCCCTCAGAAGCCGCCGCGACATTCAGGAGTTTATATGCGTTGGCCACGCTTGCAAAGGCCCGCAAAAAAAATGTTGGGTGGCGGTGGCCCCGTTCTTTCAGGGTTGGTCCGGAAGACCCCGGGTGTTGACGGCCACGACAAACTCCCCCTTCCAGGTCTTGTCCCGGTAGCGTTTCAGCAGCTCGCCGGCGCTGCCGCGG
>JBFJXC010000024.1:0-20554 GCA_041623325.1 Lentisphaeria bacterium
CGTCCATCGCCGAAAGCCGGCGTCGAAACGCCACCCTGCATTTCGCCTTGGGGCTGCTGCTGCCCGTGGTCTACCCGTTGACGATCCTCCTGGCTATGGGCATTCCCCAAGACAAGCGCTCGGATGCCGATGTGCAGGACGAGCAAGAAACCATCAACGAGGAGGCGGCCGAGGCCGAGGCCGCCGAGGCGGCCCGGAAGTTGGAGCAGACCCTGCCATTTGGCCCTTCCTACTTCAAGAAACAGGCCAAGGCCGAGAACTCCGCCCTGAAACTCACCTACGACGGTACGACCGTCTCGGTGCGCCGCGTGCTGGACGCGCTGCCCGAAGTGGCGGTGGTGGAAGTCGAAAACGGGGACGGGGACACGCGCCGCATCCGCATACCCTACGCCAAGATCGAAAATTGCCAGCCAGGATGACCATCCCGCGGCCGGGGCGCAGGCCCTCCGCCGCCATCTGATAAGACAGGAAGTGACTCAATCATGTTCGACCCCGTCAGCAACAAGGTTTCGTTCCCCGACATCGAGAAGGACATCCTCGGTTTCTGGGCACAGCACCGCACCTTCGAGAAATCCCTGGAATTGCGCCAGGAGTGCGACAAGTACGTGTTCTACGACGGGCCTCCCTTCGCCACCGGCCTGCCCCACTACGGGCATCTGCTGGCCGGCACCATCAAGGATGTGATTCCCCGCTACCAGACCATGCGCGGCAAATACGTGGACCGCACCTTCGGCTGGGACTGCCACGGTTTGCCGGTGGAGAACGAGATGGAGAAGGAGCTGGGCATCAGCTCCAAGAGCGAGATCGAAGAGTACGGCATTTCCAAGTTCAACGAGTCGTGCCGTGGCATTGTGCTGCGCTATACGGGCGAGTGGCAGCAGATTGTCGAGCGCATCGGACGCTGGGTGGACTTCGGCCGCGGCTACAAGACCATGGATCGCGACTATATGGAGTCCATCTGGTGGGTTTTCCGGCAGCTCTGGGACAAGGGCCTGATCTACGAGGGCCACAAGATCCTACCCTACTGCCCCCGCTGCGCCACCCCGCTGTCCAACTTCGAGGCCAACCAGGGCTACGAGGATGTCCAGGACCCCTCCGTGACCGTCCGCTTCCAAGTGGAGGGCGAAGCCGACACCTACCTGCTGGCCTGGACCACCACCCCCTGGACGCTGCCCTCCAATCTGGCCCTGACCGTCCATCCCGACATCGACTACGTCCGCGTCCGCGACGGCCAGGACACCTACATCCTGGCCGAGGCGCGCCTGGCCGACTACTACCGCCAGGAGCTTCCCGAAATCATCCAGCGCTGCAAGGGCGCCGATCTGGTGGGCCGACGCTACCAGCCGCTCTTCCCCTACTTTGCCGACCTGGCCGACAAGGGCGCCTTCCGGGTGATCTCCGCCGACTTCGTGACCACCGAGAACGGTACCGGCATCGTCCACACCGCCCCCGGGTTCGGCGAGGACGACGCCGCCGCCTGCAAGGCCTTCGACATGCCCATGGTCTGCCCGGTGGACGCCGAGTGCCGTTTTACCGAAGAGGTTGCCGACTACGCCGGCCGGGCCGTGAAGCAGACGGACAAGGACATCATCCGCCAGCTCAAGCAGGAGGGCAAGCTAGTTCACCAGGCCGTCTACCAGCATAGCTACCCACATTGCTGGCGCTGCGACGAACCGCTTATCTACCGGGCGGTGTCCACCTGGTTCGTGAGCGTCGAAAAGGTCAAGGAGCAGATGATCGCGGCCAACCGCCAGATCGGCTGGACGCCGGAGCACATCCGCGACGGCCGCTTCGGCAAGTGGCTGGAAAACGCCCACGACTGGGCCATCTCCCGCAACCGCTATTGGGGCTGTCCGCTGCCGATCTGGCGCAGCGAGGACGGCCAGGAGGCGGTGTGCGTGGGCTCCGTTTCCGAACTTCAGGAGCTGACCGGGCAGAAGGTCGAGGACATTCACAAGCATTTTGTGGACGACTTGGAGATTCCCTCCCGGACCGGCCGTGGCACGCTCCGTCGAGTCCACGAGGTTCTGGACTGCTGGTTCGAGAGCGGCTCCATGCCCTATGCCCAGCATCACTACCCCTTCGAAAACAAGGAGCACGTGGAAGCCCACTTCCCGGCCGACTTCATCGCCGAGGGTCTGGACCAGACCCGCGGCTGGTTCTATACCCTGGTGGTCTTGGCCGCGTCCCTCTTCGATCGCCCCCCCTTCCGCAATGTGGTGGTCAACGGCCTGATTCTGGCCGAGGACGGCCGTAAAATGTCCAAGCGCCTCAAGAACTACCCCGACCCGTTGAACGTCATGGACACCTACGGGGCCGACGCCTTGCGCCTGTGCATGCTCTCCTCGCCGGTGGTCCGGGGCGAAGACCTGCGCTTCAGCGAGAACGCAGTGCGGGAAAGCATGCGCACTGTGATCCTGCCGCTCTGGAACGCCTACAGCTTCCTGGTCACCTACGCCCGGGTCGACGGCTGGAGTCCGGCCGGCGACCAGGCCGCTCCCCCTTCCAACCCGCAGAATGTGCTGGATCAGTGGATCCTGGCGCGCCTGCAGGCTACCGTGGCCGATGTGCGCAACGGCATGGACAGCTACGACCTGCAGCGGGCCGCCCTGCGCTTCACCGGACTCATCGAGGATCTGACCAACTGGTACATCCGCCGCAGCCGCCGCCGCTTCTGGAAGAGCAGCAACGACACCGACAAGGCCCAGGCGTACGCCACCCTCCACTACGTGCTGGTCTCCTTCGCCAAGATGGCCGCCCCCTTCATTCCCTTTGTCACCGAGGCCATCTACCGCAACCTGCGCACCGAGTCCATGCCCGAATCGGTCCATCTGTGCGACTTCCCCGAGGTGGACGAGAACCATGTGAACGCCGAGCTGAACACGCGCATGGCCCGCACCATGTCCGCCGTCTCCCTGGGCCGCTTCCTGCGCACTCAGTCCAGCCTGCGGGTGCGTCAGCCCCTGCAGGCGGCCATTCTGGTGGCCGCCGATGGCCGCGTGCGAGCCGACTTGGAAAGCATGCGGGACGTAATCGCCGAAGAGCTGAATGTGAAGGCGGTGGAAATCCGTGCGGACGAGGAGGAGTTGGTCGAACTCAGCGCCAAGGCGAACTTCAAGACCCTGGGCCCCCGCCTGGGCAAGCAGATGCGCGCGGCCGCCGCCCTCATCGCCAATCTTGACCTGGCCTCGATCCGCGCCTTGCGCCAAGGCCAAACCGTGACCGTCGACCTGCCCGAGGCAGAGCCCTTGGAGCTGAGCGAAGCCGACGTGTTGATCCAGCGGACCGAGAAGCCCGGCATGACCGTGGCCAACGAGGGGGAGATCACCGTGGCGTTGGACACCCGTCTGAACGAGGACCTGGTTCAGGAGGGCTGGGCCCGGGAGCTGGTCAGTCGCCTGCAGAACATGCGCAAGGAAGCCGATTTGGAGGTGACCGACCGCATCGCGGTGACCTATCAGCTGCCCGCGGCCGCCGCCGCCGCCATGGAAGCCTTCGCCGACTACATCGGTGCCGAGACCCTCGCCGACCGTCTGACTCCTGGCGATCTGGCCGGGGTCGAGCCCGTGGAAATAAACGGAGACGACTGCCGCCTGCGGATCGCCAAGGTCGCTTAGGCGACCGTCGGTCCGACTCCTGGGGCGTCGGCACATGGTTATGGAATAATAGCCTGAGGAGAGGACAATGCCGCTTGTATACAGGTGCGATGTCTGTGGCACCGAGCAGGACATGACCGGGAGCGAGGGGATCCCGCATTGCCCGCTTTGCCACCAGCCCATGCAGCGCCGGCGAATTCCTGCAGGCGGCGGACCGGCCCCCGTCCAGGAGGTGCACACCGAGGATGCCGACGCGGCCGAAACGGTCACCCTGGAACGAAAGAAGTTCCTGAAGCCCGAGCCGGCGCCGGTCCCGGACATGCCCCGGGGTGGGCACAAGACGCTGAAGATGCCGCCGCCCGGAGGGGGCAAGGCCCAGGCGGAGCCGGCCGAACCCAAGGCCGAGGCGGCCGGGCGAATTCCCCTGCAAACTCAGGCCTCGGCCCCCGGCCCTTCTGACACCGAGCTGATTATCCGGACCGTCCGCCAGGAAGGCGAAAAAATGAGGCGGCAGATCAGCGAGCAGATCGCCCTGATGGAGCGGAGCGGGCCGCGTCCTCTGGATACCGCAATGGTGCGCATGAAACGGCTCCTGGCGGTCGTTTGCTCCCTGTTGCTGACGCTTTATCTGGTGGCCGTCCTGTGGAAAGTGGAACCGGTTCCGCCTCTGATTGTCATTCCCTCTTGGGTGTTTCTGGTGGCCGCCCTCACCGTCCTGTGCTGGAATGTCTTCCAGCTTCTACGCAAAACGCCCGGCAAGTCATGAGCGCTTTCTTTCTGGCCTTTTTGGAACTGACCTTCGTCATGGTCGCGATCATGCTGCTGCATAGCATGAGGCCAGCCATCGGCAAGGGGCCCTTCTACCTGACTCTGGGCACGTTGCTGGTTCTGGGGCAGGTGGTCAACAGTTTCGGGTTGCAAATCGACAGCGGCATCGCCGGATTCCGGGTTGACATCGGCAGCGCCGTGCTGCTGTCCCCCTACTTGGTCGCCCTGCTGATCGTCTACATCGTGGAGGGCACCGTGGAGGCCCAGCGCCTGATTCTGGGCTTTCTCGTCCTGATGCTGGTCTATTTCTACCTGGCCAGCCTGACGGCCAGCCAATGCCATTGGCCGGGCTACAGCACGGCCGATGCCCAGGCCATCTACGCGGTCGCCTCCTCCTTTCTGCGAGGCAAGCGCTTTGTGACGGCCTCCTTTCTGGCCCAGGCGGTCGATCTGTTCACCCTGCCCATCATCTTTCAGATCTTCAGCAACCGCCAGTGCCGGCTGATGGTCTGCGTATTGGGAACTCTGGTTTTCGCCCAGGCAATTGATTCGGCCGTCTTCCAGCTCATCGTGACCACCGACCTGACCTACTGGTGGGAGGATCTGAGCCAAACCTATCTGGCGCGACTGCTGGCCATGCTATGGCTGAGCCTGCTGGTGACCGCCTATCTGAGGATGTGCCAGGTCAAGCCGGCCCAGGACAGTCGGCGGCCGCTGGATATTCTGGTGGCCTTCTTCGGCAGCTACGCCAATTCCCTGCGCCTGCAGAAATCCATGCAGGAATCCGAGGAGCGCTACCGGCTGGTGGTGGAAAGCACCGCCGAGCTGATTCTGCTGCTGGACGCCGAGGGTCGCATCCTGGATGTGAACAACGCCACCAGGAGGATTCTGGAGTCCCGGGCCAAAGCCGGAATGCTGCTGCCGTCGGTCGTCCAGAAGCAGGATGGGACCCCCTGCAACTGGCAAGCGCTGTGGGCGAAACTGCGGCAGGAGAGGGCGCCCGAGGCGCATCCCGTCCCCGTTCTGCAGGAGTGGATGGTTGTGCGCAACGGCGACAATCCCGTCTTTTTGGAGGCTCAGCTGTGCAGCGGCGTGCTCAACGACCAACCCATTGCCATTGTCGTGGCCCGGGATGTGACCGAGCGGCGGCGGTTGGAGCAGGAGCGCGTGCAACTGCAGGACCAGCTGATTCATTCCCAGCGTCTCGAGGCCGTCGGCCAGCTGGCCGGAGGCGTGGCCCATGATTTCAACAACTTGTTGCACACCATCCAGGGCTGTCTGGACCGTCTCGGAAAGACCCCGCTCAGCCCCCTCCAGCAAAGTCTGGCCGGCAACATGAACACCGCCACCGACCGGGCGACAACCCTGACCTCGCAGTTGCTGGGCTTCGCGCGCCGGGGCAAGTACCGAACCGAACGGCTCGACCTGGCCCGGCTGCTTAACGACACCCGGCAGCTCTTCGAACCGGTGGCCGGACGCAACATCAAGCTCAAGATGGTGCTCGCCCCCCAGCCGCTCTACATCCATGGGGACTGCACCCAGCTCCAGCAGGTCTTCCTGAATCTGCTCATCAACGCCAAGGACGCCGTCACGGAAAAAGGCGGGGACGGACGCCTGGTCCTCCGGGCCGAGAAGGCCGCAGCCTTCACCCCCGGCTGGGAATTCCGCCATGAAGAGGACAAGGACTGCCCGGCCGACCACTACGTGTGCATCCGCGTCAAGGACAACGGAACCGGCATTCCCAGCGATATTCTCCATCACATCTTCGACCCCTTTTTCACGACCAAACCCGTCGGCAAGGGGACTGGCATGGGCCTGGCCATGGCTTACGGTTGCATCATGAATCACCACGGCTGGATCCATGTGGACAGCCAACCCGGAAAAGGCACGGAATTTTTCGTCTTTCTGCCCTTGGCCCTCTGAATATCCCGGCCTGCCCCATTTCAGCATCGAATCGTCCGTAAGGAGCGTTGGCGTGATCGTCTTTGGTATGAGAAAGTCCCCCCAGTGGCGGCGGTTGCGGCGGCAGGCCGAGGTGCTGGGCATGGCCGGGGATATCGTCGTCAGGCGGTTCGAGATTCCCGCCGGCACGGCTGAACTGTCGGGCCGGCGTCTGGTCTTCTTCTCGGACCTGCACTGGGATCGCCGGGACATGGGCGGATCCGAGGCTTTGGTTCAGGCGGTCAACGCCCTGGAGGCCGATTGGCTGGCTTGCGGAGGGGATATCATCCAGCATCTGGAGCATCTGGGTCCAGCGTTGGACATTCTGGGCCAGCTGCGTGCCCGGCAGAAGAAACTGGCGGTGCTGGGCAACTGGGAGCGCATGCATCAATGGCGCAGCACCGAACGCTGGCGGCGGGACTTTGCCGCCGGCGGCTTCGAACTGCTGGTGAACGAGGTCTGGCAGGAAGAACACTCCCCGGTGTTCGTCGGTCTGGACGACTATCGCTGGCAGACGCCAAAGCCCGAGTTGGCCGACTCCTACCGAAACGGTCAGCGCCCGGTGGTCTGCCTGACCCATTCCCCCGACAGCGTGGCCGAGCCGCCTCCCGGCTTCGTCGGAAACCTGGCCCTGGCCGGGCATACCCACGGCGGCCAGCTCTGCCTGCCGGTACTGGGGCCGGTCTACACCTCTTCCCACTACTGGAGGAAGTTCGCCCATGGCTGGTTCCGGCGGCTTGGCCCATTCCCTGCGGAGCTGTATGTTTCCAGCGGCATCGGCTGCAACGGCAACTCCATTTTCCGACGACGCCTCTTTTGTCCCCCCGAAATCGTGGTGATCGACTGGGCCTAGCCATTCCGGCGCCGCGGCCCGGTTCTGTAATCGGGCCGGACGGCCGGGAATGGCTGGGGTCGATGTTCCGATATCAGCCCCGAAACCAGAAACGCGAATCCATTAGTCTTCAACCAGGTTCCGTCATGAAGCCCAAATCTCCGCTCGTCGACAAGAAAGTCCAGGCCCAACTGCGCGCCTGCACCCAAACCGCCGCCGCTGTTCTGTGGGAGTCGCTGGCCTGCGGCCGGCCAGCCGACCGCACCCTGGCCGGCCTCATGCGGGGCCACCGCGAATACGGGTCGCGCGACCGGCGCCTGATCAGCAATACGGTTTTTGCCCTCTTCCGTTGGTGGGGATGGCTCAGGCCCTTGGCACCGTATGCCTTTCTGGAGGCCCTTCAGGCCGAAAATCGCCAAGAGTTGGCTGCGCCTGAACGGCCCATGCGCGAGTGGGCCCCCATCATCCTGGCCGCCTGGCTGCTGGACGACAGCGAAATACCCGAGGCGGCCACCACCCTGGCCCGCCAGGCCGGTGCCGACACCCGACATCTGGAAAGCTGGGTTCAGCCAGCCGTCTTGCAGAAACGCGGCGCGGCCGTGCTCAGGCTGCTGAAGGCCCTGAATCAGGATTCCGTCCTCTGCTTGGAGGCACTCGCCCCGGACTGGACTGCCGAGGAGCTGCAAGACCCCACCCTGATGGAAAAACTGGTCGGCTGGCTGCAACGCCGCCCCCCTCTGTGGCTGCGAGCCCAAACCGCCGACGCCGAAGCCTTGGTCCGCGAGTTGTCCGAGGCCGGACTGGCGCCGCGCCCGCACCCGCAGATGCCTGGTGCCCTGCGTTTGGACGACCCTCGGGTCAATCTCTACACGCTTCTGGCCTACCGGAAGGGCCGCGTAGAGGTGCAGGATCTGGCCTCCCAAGTGATCGGCGCGGTCTGCTCCCCCAAGCCCAAGGAGCGCTGGTGGGATGCCTGCGCCGGAGGAGGAGGCAAGAGCCTTCAGCTGGCCGCTCTGATGCAGGGCTCCGGCTCGGTCACCGCGTCCGACATCCGGGCCTACAAGCTGGAGGACCTGAAGATGCGGGCCCGTCGGGGCGGATTCTCCAACATCCGCTGCAAGCCGTGGGACGGCAAGCGCCTGCGGGCCAAACAGGCCAAGTACGACGGTGTGCTGGTGGACGCCCCCTGCACCTGCTCGGGCACTTGGCGCCGCAATCCGGACGCCCGCTGGACCAGCCTTCGCGAGGAGATCGTGGAGATGGGCGACCTCCAGTTCGGCATTCTCAGTCACGCCGCCTCCGGAGTCAAGCCCGGCGGGGTTTTGGTCTATGGAACCTGCTCGCTTTTCCGCCGGGAGAACGACGAGGTGGTCGGCCGGTTTCTGCACGAGAACCCCGAGTTCAAGCTGGACCCCTTCACCAACCCTCTCACCGGCCAGCCCTGCAACGGAACCCTGCAAATCTGGCCTTGGGATGGCAACTGCGACGCCATGTTCGCGGCCCGTTTCCGCCGACAGGACTGACCCCCTGCCTCGATGGCGGCCCAGGAGCCGCCGTCTGGCAATTCGCGGTGCCATTTCAGAATCGGGTCTGCCTTGGTTCGACGGCTCGCGCCTCAGGCGGCTTGCCGCCAGGGCGCGGTCGGAAACGGATGAGATCTGATTCGGGGGCCCCCGGGTTTGCCCGGCGGACCGGTTTAGGGGTATGTTCGGGTAGGAAGAAAGGATCCGAACATGCAAGCGCGCGCTCTTCTGATGATTGAACACCGCCTGATCGAACGGATGATTGATCTCATCAGGAAGGCTTTGCCTCAAATCGACTTGACCGGCAAAGTCAATCCTGCATTTGTAGATGCCGCCGTGGATTTCATCCGGACCTGGCTTCTTGGCTGGCCGCCAGCCTGACCAGGGTCCCTAGTGGACCGCTCCGGTAATACCTAACCGATTGTCCTTCCGTCCGAGCCTGGGCCTTTCTGGTGAAGCCTGTTCGCAATAGCCTGCGGCATGGCGGCCACCGGTCACTGACAAAGGCTGACAACCGCCTATATTACCCCCTTCGCCAATCGAAGCTGTCAACGGGAGAGGCCATGATCCCCTCATCCATCGCGTTTACCAAACTCAGTGCCGCCGGCAATGATTTTATCTGCATCGACAATACCACCGGAGTCTTCAACGAGGTCTTGGCGTCGCCACAGCTGCCGGGTTTCGTGCGCGGCCTGTGCGCCCGGGCAACAGGGGTGGGTGCCGACGGCCTCATCTTCGCCGACCGTCTGGGCAATGGCCAGGGCATTGACATCTGCGCCCGCTTTCTGGAGCCGGACGGTTCCGAGGCGGAACTGTGCGGCAACGGCACGGCCTGTTTCACCTATTGGGTGGTCCAGCTGGGACTGGTGGCCGGTCCCGAGGTGAGAATCCTGACCGCGGCGGGAACGGCCATCGGCCGTGTCGTCGATCCAACCTGTCAGCATGTGCGGGTCTGCGTGCCGGATCCCCTGAATCTGCAGAGCGATCTCCAGCTGGAGGTGCTGGGCCGGCACTGGGAGTTGGACTATGTGGTCGCCGGCGTGCCCCACGCCATCGCCTATGTGGACAATCTGCAGGAACTGGACGTGCCGCGGTGGGGCGCGGCCATCCGCTGGCATCCGCATTTTCAGCCCCGCGGGGTCAATGCCAATTTTGTGGAGGTCGTTGGAGAAGGACGGCTGGCGCTTCGCACCTACGAATTCGGCGTGGAGGCTGAAACCCTGGCTTGTGGGACCGGCTCGGCGGCGGCCGCGATTCTGACGGCTCGGCGCTTTGGATGGGGTTCCCCCTATCGGACCGGCGACCAGCCTGTGCAGGTCCAGGTGCGCGGCGGCGAAACTCTCAAGGTCTGGTTTACCTGCACCAACGACCATGACGTCAGCGATGTCTGCCTGGAGACCCGGGTCCGGGCTGTCTACAGCGCCGTTCTGCGCCAGGAGCTGATTGCCGAATTGCAGAAAGCCGCCTCGGAGACTGGGGCATGAGCGGGGACTTCATCTCCATCGATCAGAATTCCCATTCCTTGTGGGACGCCATACCCAAGTTGCAGGCTCTGGTCTGCTCCGGTCTGAGCGGGACGCATTTCGTGGAGGATATCGACGTGGCCTTCACCAGGCGCGGGGCGACGGCCGAGGACCGCACCGTGCTGCTGGCACCCGAACGCTACTACCGCGGGGGCACATCCGACTGGGGGGCGGCCCTCTTCTATACGGATTTTCTGGGACGAAACGCCTTGGATGTCCGGGACCTGGAAGCCTACACCGGCTGGACCACGGCCGCCCTGTCCCGCCGGCTGGCCGGTTCGGTGGACGCCCTCTACGATCGCTACTCCCCCTCCGACAACTGGCAGTTAATCGGCTCCAGCTACGCCGGCCACCGGGACTACCATCGGGCCATCGGCGACCTGACCGTGGCCGAGGTCGCCCCCCACCTGCGCCAGCTGATCGACCATGCCGAACAGAACCTGCTGGAAACCTTCCCGGGCGACCAGGCCCGGCAGCGTATCCGCGCCTGGTTTGCCGGAGAGCGTGACTTGGTCGTCCGACTCATTGACCGCCACCGGGACGGGCGGCTGATCGACATTTATCGGGACTGGCTGCGCGAGCATCTGCCCGAGTCGGTCCGAATCGACATGACCTCCCGCTTCGTGGCCCTGGATCCCGTCGCTCCCCATTGCCGGCTTCTCAACCTTTTCGTGAAGCACTACGACAAGCTGGCTGCTCTTTACAACGAGGCGGTAGCGGAGACCGGCGTGGCCCTGAACCAGCTGCGGCCGGACGAGGGGGAGCTGCCCTTCTTTCTGGTGCTTGAACGCGACGGGGCGTTGGTCAGGACTCCGGCCTTTGTGAAGAATGGCTGCCTGCACGGCGGGCGGGAGAGCTGGAGTTTGGAACCGGACCAGACCCTGCCGTTGGCGAAGATGGCGGCGGCTGGGGTCTGCTGTGTGGCGGGGAAGGCCTTGCTGCTGGTGTTGCAGGCCCGTCTGAACCCTGGCGGCGCCCCCCTGGCCTTGCCCTACAACGGCTCCGTGTACATGCCCGCCGCCCGCCGCCTGGAGCAAAAGCTGCGGGCCTCCGGTCTGTTCACCAGTCAGGTCCACCCCGTCTACCGGGTCAAATTCAACTTTATCGCCGCCTTTGCGAACTGCCCGACCCTGATCCGTCTGCCCAGACATTTGAGCGGTGCCTTCTCGGCCAGGGAACTGCCGGCGGCCGACTTTGCCCGCGAAGTTCCCGGGGCCATGGCCCGTGCCAAGGTGGAGTTGGCCCGTCTGAAAACCAAGGAGGGGCGCGAAGCCCTGCAGCAGGATCTCTGCCCCGACCTGCACCGCCGCCGCGCCGCACTGGATGCCTCCAGACTGGAAATCGCCCGGGATCCCGCCCGCCGCGCCGAAACCGCCGATCTCTGGAACCAGATCAAGGAGCTGGACCGACAGCTGCTCGAAGCCCTCGTGGACCGCATCGTGCGCAATCTGCATGTGCTGGACCTGGACTATTGGAATTCCCGCGGCGCCCTCATGCCCTGGTGCGTGGCCCTGGGAGGTCGGGAGCTGTACCAACGCCTGATCGAGGAAGCGGAGATCTATTCCGAATGAGCCTGAAGCAAATCCACAAGCATTACGAAGGTCGCGTCCATCCCGACCGGGAGAACCATGATATCCTCGATTGGAGCAGCCGGGAGGAGCAGCACTGCCGCTTCGAGGTCCTGCACCGCATCCTTCAGGAGGAGGATCTGGCCGAATTCTCCCATCTAAGTCTGCTGGATGTCGGCTGCGGCATGGGGGACCTGCGGACCTTTCTGTTGCCACGCCTTCCCGGCCTGGACTATGTGGGCGTGGATGTCACCCCCGCCGTCCTGCGGGAGGCCCGCCGCAGGCAGCCAGACGCCCGATTCGTGCTCGGAGACGTCTTCGCCCGCGCCCCCTTTTCCGATCGCCTCTTCGATGTGGTCTTCTGCTCCGGAGTCTTCAATCTGAATCTGGGCAACAATGTGGAGTTCATGCGCTCGGCCATCCCGGCCCTTTTCCGCCTTTGCCGCCAGTGTGTGGTCGCCAATTTCCTGCACGCCCGCACGGCCGACAAGTACCCCCATTGCCACTACTACCAGCCTGACGCCATCCGCCAAGCCGTCCCCGGGGACGCCTCCCGGGTCCGCGTGGTCGACGACTACCTGCACAAGGATTTCACCCTCCTTATCCGGCGCTGAGCAAGGCGATCGTCACGGCTATGCATCCCCTGGGTCAGCTTTCCATTTCCGCGGAATAGTGGCCTCTGCGGGCGGCGCGGTTGCAACGGGCGCGGTGGAGCAACGCCTGCTGCGCGGCCGCCACGTTGCCAGCATCGCCCCGCCAGATCTCCAGAGCGGGTTGCTGGATGGCCCGGGCGAAGGAAAATGCCAACGCCCAGGGAGCCCGCGATTTGAAGCGCACGTTCATGGCGTTGAGGCGGGCGGAGGCCAGCTGGCTGGATTGGCCACCCGACAAAAAGGCGATGCCCGGCACAGCGGCCGGAACTGTCCGCAGAAGGCTTTCCACCGTGGCGTCGGCCACTTGGTCCACCGTTTCCTGCGTCGGACATTCCAGTCCCGGCAGCACCATGTTGGGCTTCAGCAACATCCCCTCAAAGGCAACTCGCTGGGCGTTCAGCTGGTCGAACACGACCCGCAGAACCTTTTCCGTGACCGCGCCGCAGCGCTCCAGGGTGTGGGCCCCATCCATGAGCACTTCCGGTTCGACCACCGGAACCAGCCCCGCTTCCTGGCTTAGCGCGGCAAAACGGGCCAGCGCGTGCGCGTTGGCCTGGATTCCGCCCCGGCTCGGAATGCCCTCGCCGATGACAATCACCCCCCGCCATTTGCTGAAGCGGGCGCCCAGCTGGGCATATTCCGCCAGGCGCTCGCGCAATCCGTCCAAGCCTTCGGTGATTTTCTCCCCGGGATGGCCGGCCAGATCCTTGGTTCTGGCATCGACCTTGATGCCCGGAATGATGCCCTCCGCCTCGAGGATTTTGATGAAGGGCGTGCCGTCCTGCGTCTGCTGCCGGATCGTCTCGTCGAAGAGGATTGCCCCGCCGATGCTTTCGCCCAGTCCCGGGGCGGTCACGATCATTTCCCGGTAGGCGCGGCGCGCCTCCACGGTCTGGGGAATGCCCAGTTTGGCGAAACGCTTGTGGCAGGTGGGATGGCTCTCGTCCATGGCCAGCAGCCCCTTGTCCCCGGCCAGCAGGGCCCGGGCCGTTTTGCTCAGTTCCTGAATGTTCATTGCACTGTCCTCCGGTTGGTTTGAGTTGGCCTTGTCTGTCGGCTAGGATAATGGGCGCATGCTGCTGATCAGGTCGGCGAGGTTGACTGTGGCGATGCCCGAATGGATATCGGACATGGCATAGGGGATGACCAGTTCCCGGTTGTGGATGATGGCCCCGCAGCTGTAGACCACGTTGGGCACGTAGCCCTCCCGCTCCTCCTCGTGGGGGCTCAGCAGCGGATCGTCCAGGCGGGCGAGGATCCGAGTGGGGTCTTCCAAGTCCAGCAGCATGGCTCCGATGCAGTATTGGCGCATGGGGCCCACGCCATGGGTCAGCACCAGCCAGCCAGCTTCCGTTTCCAGCGGCGAGCCGCAGTTGCCCACCTGGATGAACTCCCAGGGGCGCTCCGGCTCCTGGATGATGTCGGATTCCTGCCAGAAATGCAGATGGTCGGAGAACATGATGTGGTTGTTTTCGCCGTCCTGTCGCGAAAGCATGGCGTAGCGTCCCCGGATCTTATGCGGAAACAGAGCCATTCCCTTGTTGTGCACCGCCCGTCCGTTCAGGGTGATGACGTTGAAGGAGACAAAGTCCTTGGTTTTGATGAGCTGGGGAAGAACGCTGGAGCCGTTGTAGGCCGTGTAGGTGGCATAGTAGCTGACCTCGCCGCACTCCTCCTGAAAGCGCACGAAGCGCGCGTCCTCGATGCCGCTGCTTTCGTTTTTGGAGACCGGAAAAATGACCCGCTCGGAGATGGGGAATTCGGGGCGGAAGATGGTCTGGTAGTTGGAATGGGCCAGCCAGTCGATCATGGCCACGGCCTCGTGCTGATGCTTGTCGGGGAAAGGATGCTCCCGCTGGAATCGCACCAGGGTCTCCTTCATGGCATTGTAGGAGAATATGTCGGGCAGTTGGTCCAGCACCCAGGCGGTGGTCTCGTTGCAGGCGCCCATTTCGTTGAGTTTGAGTTCGAACAGATGGCGGTCGTAGTCGGGATCCAGCTGCAGGGTGGGTGTTTCGACGTATTCGGTGATCGGATCGAAAGTCATCAGGTTGCCGGGGCTGAGCACACCACTGCGGAAGACGATGGAGGAGATGTGCCCTTCGCCGGTGGCCCGCAGGCTGATGATGAAACGCAGGGCGCCCGGTTTCAGATCGGTTTGATCGGGGTGGGGAACGATGGAGGGGTTGAACAACGCGGCCGATTCGACCGAGTATTCCTTGGTGAAATAGGCGCCGATGAGCTTGCGCCGGACCGGGCTGAGCGGGGTGTCCTCGGGCAGGTAATCCTCGACCTCCTCCAGATGGCGCTGGAAGATCCGGTCGATGTCGCGATGGCGCTCGGCGAAATCCAGCATCACTTGCTCCAGCAGGCGGGTGGCCGTCTCCTCGGACAGAGCCAGGATGCGGCGGATAACCCGGGCGATGCGATCGGGGTTGCCCGGCAGATGCAATAGGGCAATGATCCGTTCGGGATCACCCAGGATTTTCACTTTTTTGCGTTTCACTTTCGGATGCATGGCGTCTCCTCCATTAGAAAGCCGAGCCGCTGGGGATAGCGTTTTCGGCCAGGCGCAGTTCGAGCAGGGTTTGGATAAAGGCCAGGGTGGATTCGGCACCTTGGTTTTCATTTGGGCGGTCGGAGTGGAGGCCGTCGCGGCAGCCGCCGGTGGTGGGGTCGTACAGAGGCAGATTGAGGTCGTTGCGGCCGAGGAACCATTCGAAGGCGCGATGGGCCTCGTTGAGCCAGTAGTCCTCGCCAGTGCAGCGGTGGGCTTCGAGGCAGGCGGAGGCCATGGCGTGGGCCTCCACGGGTTGCTGGTCGAAGCGGGCGCGTTCGCCGCCCTGCGGATAGAAACCGTTGGAGCCGATTGGCGAGAAGTGGCCATTGGTTCGCTGCAGATCCAGCAGCCAGCGCAAGGATTCGAGTCCGACCCGGGTCATCTCGGCGTTTGGAATCCATTGGCCACACAGGATCAAGGCGTGGGGCAGCACGGCATTGCAATAGGTCAGGCGGTTTTCGTACCAGCACCAACCGTCCGAGCAGCAGGCCTGGTACAGCCGCAACAGGCGCTCCGCCAGCTCGTCGCGGATCCGGTTGGCCAGGCGATCCCCCTCGAATCGCCGCAAGTATTCATGGATTCCCAGCAGGGCGAAGGCCCAGGCGCGCGGGCTGGAGGTTTCGGGAATGGCTGGCAGGGCCTGCTCGAAAAGCATGCTGGCGATGCCGCGCAAAGCCGGGATGGCGGATCGGCCCATGACCGTTCCCAGGGCCCAGAGGGCGCGGCCCTGGCAGTCGTTGGAGCCGCTGGTCTCCAGCCAGTTGCGCTGATAGTCCATGAAATTGCGGAAGCGCTGGGTCTCGGGGTTGAAGGCATGGGCGATAAAGGCCAGATACCGTGAGGTCAGCTCCAGGGCCTGGCCATTTCGTAGCTCCAACTGCGCCGCAAGCAGGCTGGCAATCAAAGCGCGGGCATTGTCATCGGTGCAGTAGCCTTCCCGGCAGTTGGGCACGATGTAGATGGCATGCTGGATCATGCCGGTGCCATCGGTCATGCGGTTCAGATGGTTGAGTTTGAGCGCGGGCAGGTCGGCCGGGCGCTGGTTGAGGGTTTTGACCGCATAGCCGGCGGGGATCTCCTGGCGGCGCTCGGCGCGGGCGCGCTCGAAGCTGGCCATGTACCGGTGGGCCACCTTTGGCCAGATCATCTCGCGACCGAACAGATAGGCGCGCTTGCGCATGGCGTGGCGCTTGGACTCGTGGTCCAGCAGGTCCAATACCACCCCGGCCAGGGCCTGGGGGTCGTTGAACGGGAACAGGGCCCCCCGCCCATCGGCCAGGATCTCCTCCGCGTACCAATAGGGCGTGGAAACGACCGCTTTGCCCGCCCCGACCGTGTAGGCCAATGTGCCGGAGGTGATCTGGGCCTGGTTGAGGTAGGGAGTGATGTACAGATCGGCCGCGCTGATGAATTCAATCAGCTGCTGGAGGGAGACAAAGCTGTTGTGGAAAATCACGTTTTCGGCCACGCCGAGTTTCTGGGCCAGGCGCTGGAGGGAGAGCCGGTACAACTCGCCTTCCTGCTGCAGCACATGCGGATGGGTGGCCCCGACAATGATGTAGACCACCTCTGGGTGCTGTTCGACGATCGCGGGCAGGGCCGAGATGACCGTTTCGATCCCCTTGTTGACCGAGAGCAGACCAAAACTCAGCAGCACCATCTTGCCCTCGACTCCAAACAGGTCCTTGTGGAAGTTGGGGTCGGCAAACGGCACATCGGGAACGCCGTGGTGGATCAGGTCGATCTTCTCCGCCGGCACGCTGTAGATATCCTGCAGGAAATCCACGCCGCGCCGACTCATCACCACGATTCGGTCCGATAGGGCCGCCACCTCCTGAAGCACCCTTAGCTGCTCTGGCTGGGGGTCCTGCAAAACCGTGTGCAAGGTGGTGACCACCGGCATGCGAAGATCCCGCAGAAGCGCCAGCACATGGCTGCCGGCCGGGCCGCCGTAGATGCCGTATTCGTGCTGGAGGCATACCACATCCACATTGTTGAGGTTCAGAAAATCCGCGGCGCGGCGGTAGGAGGCAATATCCTTCTCCGCCAGTTCAAACCGGACGCGGGAAGGATAGGTATAACCGCTTTCCGTGTCGTTGACGGGCACGGCCAGGCAGGTGGTTCTCGGGCAGGCGGCCGCGACCGCCTCGCACAAGTCGGTGGTGAAGGTGGCAATGCCGCATTGCCGCGGCAGATAGTTGCCCACAAAGGCCACCCGCTCGATTGTCGATCCGCTGGAATTATTCATCGTCCATCCTTTCGCGCACTGCTTGGAATTTCCCGGATGAAGCGGGCTTGCTCCGGCCCTTGCTCCGGCCCGACGGCGGCCCGCAGGTCATGGCTGGCCCCGCACGGTGTCGAAGAAGGGGGTCCGGTCCTCTTCCACGCACCGGGCCGCGTACAGGTACATGGCCGCGGACCACGTCTGCCAATCCTGCCCTTGGGGGGTTCCGTCCTGGGCCCGGTGCCATTCGTTGAAGCCATACTCGACCGGTTTCTCATGGCTCTGGCGGACGAGCGCGGTCAGGCTGGCCAGTTTTTTGGCGGCCAGTTTGCGGCGGCCGGCCGCCACCAGGGCGGCGATGTAGAAGCCGCAGATATAGGGCCAGATTCCGCCATTGTGGTACTGGCCAGGCTGGTTGAACATGGCATCGCGCCGTTGCCAGTCCGGGTCCTCCGGCAGCAGAAACGGGAACAGGCAGGGGGGTAGATCCACGGCCAGATCTCCCCGCCCGCGCAAGGTCTCGCACTCCGACTCGATCCACTTCACCAGTCCGTCCGCCCGCGATGGTGCGGCGATTCCGGACAGAACGGCCAGGCTGTTGCCGAGCAGGTCGAAGCGCTCGCTGCCCAGAACCTTGTAGGTCCAAAGCGCGTAGTAGGGCTTGTGACGCAGCGCCAGACCTTCGTGCACGTGCCGATGCTGCACGTCGCCTTTGATGGTGAAATGCCCCATCAGATTCTTCAGATGGTCCGCCCGGCCATGCTGCCCAAGCAGGCGCAGATAGGTGTAGACGATCGTGTTGACATAAAGCCCATAGCCCAGCACCCACTGCTCGTCGCGCCAATCGCTGGTGGGCAGCTGGGCCACGATCCCGTCGTCGGCTGGGCTCTGGTACTCCATCCACTGCACTGCCTTGGCAACGGCCGTCTCCAGAAAGTCGGGCTCTCCGGTGGTCTGGCGGAAGAGCGCCACCGCCATGATGAAGAGCGGGGTAGTGTCGCTGGCGCCGCGGTCGTCGGGATCGTGGATCAGCGAGGGGATATGGCCCAGTCGGCTCTGGTTACGGGCGGCGGTCTCCAGGGTCCGCCGCAGAGCCAGCATGAGTTTGTCGTCGCCGCTTCCAAGCGTGCCGAGCGAGGCGATCAGCAGATCGCGGGTGTAGGGCTCGGGGTAGCCCCAGCCAGCCGTCCGCGGCAGTCCGTTGCACGGTCCGCGGGCATTGTGGCGCAGGACCTCAAGCGCGGCCGCTTTGGCTTCGGCAACCTCGGGGGCGATGATGAAACTCATGCTAGGTAACCTCCAGTTTCTCGGTGACGATGTCCATGAACTGGCGTGCCACGACCCGGTAGTCGAAGTGTTCGGTCACGTGCTGGCGGCCGGCCTGGCCCAGGCGCTGGCGTAGCGCTTGGTCCTGCATGAGTTGCCGCAGGTGGGTGGCAATGTCCTGGACGTCGGCCCGGTAATCCACCGTTCGGGGGGGGTCGAAGACGATACGGTGGCCTTCGGGATAGCCGGATTCCACTCCCAGGGTGGTTTCGCTCAGGACGATTTTCTGCGCGACCCCCGCCAGCAGCGCGGTCCGGCCGTGGACCATGGTGTCCAGCAAGCCCATGGCGTTGATTCCCAGCACTGGCTTGCCGCAGGCGTTGGCCTCGACCTGGATCATGCCGAATCCTTCCAGCCGCGAGGGGGCCGCGTAGATGTCGCAGGCGGCGATCAGGTAGGGCATGAAGTTCCGGGAGGTCACGTTGGTCGCGTAAACCACCTTTTCCTCGATGCCCAGCTGGCTGGCCAGTTGCAAGTCGGCGAGGGTCTGTTGCTGGGTCCGGGGTTGGGGCCAGACTTTGCACACATACTTCCAGTCGGGCACCTGGGAGTCGATCCGTGCCAAGGCCTGCATCACCTCCTGCCCCCCCTTGCTGGCGGCGTCGCCGCCGATGGTCAGGATCATGAGCTGGTCGGGGGCGATGCCGAGCGCTTCCCGGACCGCCGCCACTTTGGGGTCGTTTCGCTCGCGAGGCTTGAACGCCTGCGTATCGCAGCCCACGGGCAGAACGCGGATGTTGTGCCCGTCGATGCCATCCCGCATGTAGACCTCTTTGACCCAGTTGGACGTCACCAGCAGAAGCGGCAATGCGTTCAGAACCTCGCGGTAGTTGGCGATGTAGCCATCGGCGACCAGCCATGGCACGGCCAGCATGCCGCAACGCTGCGTATGCAGAACCAGATCGGGAGTGTGCCCCCAATAGCCGACTCCGACCACCACGTCCGGCTCGAACCACCGGTAGTACCATTCCTTTTCCTGGGCCGACTCCACATGCGCGGCATGCGCTTCCACACCCAGTTCCCGGAGCCCCCGGAACAGCAGATCCCCCTGCGTGGCCAGCCCGCCCGGAGAAGGCGGATAGTCGTACAAAACCAGCACTTTCATCAATTCACCCCCTTGTGTGTTACCGGCCTTAGCCGCCAGAACGCTTCTTGCCGGCCCGCCGCCTTCGCTTCGAAGCTGCCGTGCCCGAAACCGTAGACCTCGCCAATCAGCCCGCGCTTGCGCTCCCATACGCCCGCCGGCAATACCTCGAACACGTCGGCCTCTTGGATGGCCCTGGCCTCGTGCTGCCCGTTCCCGTCTTGATAGGCAAAAGCCCAGAGTTCGCGACTGGTAAGTTGGCCCGCGTCCCATAGCGCCAGAACGGCCTGGCCAATTTCCTCGTGACGGCGGTGCCGGGTGTATTCGCCGGCCACGCTGTGGGTGAGAATCAGATCGTGTTCGCCTCCGCCAGCCAGAGCCAGTATCGCGTGCTGGACCTCTTGGGGAGGCAGGGGAGTTTGTTCGGGGCCGTCGTCCAGGTCGCCCTGCCGCCCCGCCGCGCCGAGCATCTGCAGCACCCTCCGGAATTTGGGCGCCCGGTCCGGGTCGCTCCGGCGGCAGAGGACGACGATGGTCCACCGGGTCTGGGGATGCAGCAGCATCGTACCGCCCGCCCAGAGGATCTCATCGTCGGGATGGGCGACGATCACCAGCGCCGATTGGAAGGGCCAGGCTGGTTCGGCCGGTTCGGCCGGGCTCCGGCTAGGCTGGGTTGGGGACTGGATCATGTTGCGGCTTTCTGCAGGTTCGGGTTGGGCTGCTGGTTTGTCCATCCCTGCTCATGGTGTGTTTCCTGCCGGTTCGATTCCGTTTGGCCATTCAGGTGCTCGGGCCCTTCTTGCCACAGGATGTGGGCGGCCTCGAGAGGGACCGCCACCCCGTCGGCGTGCGGGATGGCGCGCGCGCAGTAGTCCGTCGGCGGCCGGTCCGAGGGTACCGCTGCATGGTAAGCATAGCCATTGGGGGTTCCGGCAAGCGGGCCGGTGCATGCCATC
>JBFJXC010000025.1:0-20337 GCA_041623325.1 Lentisphaeria bacterium
CTGTTTCGGGCGCAGACATTGCCGTCTGCGCCTTTTTGTTGGACCGGGGCGGTAGGAGGTTGAACAGGGGCTATTGAAACGTAGCAACTCTCGGATTTCGGGTGTCAGGGTTTCGGATCGGTCCCCCTGAACCCCTGAACCCCTGAATTCCTGACTATTCGATTACGAGCGCGATCACGAGCGCGATCAGGAGCGCGATTACGAGCGCGATCACGATTTTTCGGACACCCGACACCTGAACCACTGAAACCTGGTTGTTCGGTCACGATTGCCGCTAGCTGTGCTAGTCCCGCTAAGCGGGAAGCGCGATCACGATTTTTCGGACACCGAACACCCGAAACCCGACGGACAAAAGCCATGTTTGTAGATCGTGCCAAAGTTAAAGTCAGCGGTGGCAACGGCGGCAAGGGCTGCTGCAGCTTCCGCCGGGAGAAATACATTCCCAAAGGAGGCCCCGACGGCGGCGACGGCGGTCCAGGGGGCGATGTGATCTTCCGGGCCAGCATCGGGGAGCAGAGTCTGGTGGACTTGCGCTTCATGCCCCACTACGAAGGGCAGAACGGGGTACCCGGCATGGGCAAGGGCCGCCACGGGGCCCGAGGCGCGGACAAGGTCGTCAGCGTCCCCTGCGGCACGATCATCACGGATCTAGAGACCGGCGAAGTCCTGGCTGACCTGGCTGAAGATGGGCAGGAGTATCTGGCGGCCCGCGGCGGGCGGGGCGGGCGGGGCAACGCGCGCTTCGTCACCTCGCGGAATCGGGCCCCCCGGCGCACGGACCCTGGCGAGGAGGGGGAAGAGCGCCATTTGTCCCTGGTGCTCAAAACCATTGCCGACATTGGTCTGGTCGGCTATCCCAACGCCGGCAAGTCCACCCTGTTGACCGAAATATCCGACGCCCACCCCAAGACCGCCCCCTACCCCTTCACCACCCTGCACCCGGTCGTCGGCGTGGTTCAGTACCCTGATTTCTTCCGCCTGACGGTGGCCGACATCCCCGGACTCATCGACGGCGCCCACGAGAATGTTGGCCTCGGACATGAGTTCCTGCGCCACATCGAACGCTCGCGCATCCTGCTGTACGTGCTGGACATGGCTGGCACCGACGAACGCGACCCCCTGGACGACTTCACCGCCCTGCAACGAGAGCTGGAGCTGCACCAGGAAGGCCTGACCGAGCGGCCCAGCCTGATCGTGGCCAACAAGATGGACGGAGAGGCCGCGGCCGAAAACTTGGAGCGCCTAAAAAAGGCCGTCTGCCTGCCGATCTTTCCGGCCTGCGCCGTGCTGGGCGATGGCCTAAAGACGCTGATAGCCGAGCTTCGCGCAATCTTGGAAAAGCTCAACCACGACGAGCAGGCCAAGAAAGCGACCGAAGCCGAGCATCCGGCCACCAACCTGGACGAATACTTCTCCGAGGACGTGCCGTTGGAGTACCCGGATTGAAAAACATCTTCAGCAAGTGGCAAAACCTCCATTTCGGGCACCGGCGCCGGGTCGTCCTGCTCAGCGTATTGGTGGGCACGGTGGCCACGGGTACGACCATCCTGGTCTTTCTCGGCGTTGAATACGCCTCGTTCCTGCTGCAAACCGTCCTGATGGGGGTGCGTCATCCGACGCCGTCGGGCGAACAGCTCATCTTTCCAATCCTGGCCGGCGGCACACTCCGTCCCTGGCTCGTGGTCTTGCTGCCCACCCTCGGAGGACTACTGGGCGGGTGGCTCGTCTTCACGTTCGCCATCGAAGCCCGGGGCCATGCCATCGACTCCACAATCCGGGCTTTTCACAAATCCAAAGGTAGGATCCCGCTGCGCATTCCCATGGTACGGGCCCTGGCGGCCGTTCTGACCATCGGCAGCGGCGGCTCGGCAGGCCGCATCGGCCCCATCGCCCACTTGGGCGCCGGGATCGGCTCGTGGCTGGCTACTCGCCTGAATCTGACCGCGGCCGAACGGCGCACCCTGGCCATCGCCGGGTGCGCAGCCGGCATCGGCGCCATCTGCCGGGCTCCCCTCGGAGGCGCCTTGGTGGCCGTGGAAATCCTCTACAAGGACGACTTCGAGTCCTCGGCCATCCTGCCCTGCATCGTCAGTTCGGTCACGGCCTACAGCCTGTTCATGTGGTTCCTGTCCAGCCCCTTGGCCGGCAGCCACACCCCCACCATCCACACCTTCCCGGACCTAACCCTGAAAATGCCCTTCGACTTGGCCGAGTACCTGGTCCTGGCCGTCATCTGCGGGCTGCTGGGAAGAGCCTTCGTGGCTCTCTTCAACCTGATGCGAAATCGTCTGTTCGGACGCCTTCCGACCGGACGCATCCTGCGCTGCGGCCTGGGAGGGCTGAGCGTGGGCCTGCTCGGGCTGCTGTCCGTGGAAAGCCTCGGGGGCGGCTTCGGCTACCTGCAGTGGGCCTTGGACACCACCGTCGAGGGGATGGCCCAACGGGAAATCCTGATCCTGATGGGCCATTTCCTCAGCCTGGCTCTGCTGAAAATGCTGGCCACCACGCTGACGGTCGGCAGCGGCTGCTCGGGAGGCCTGTTCGGCCCGTCCCTGCTGATCGGGGGCCTGGTTGGCGCCGCGGTCGGCAGCCTGTTCCACGCCTTTTTCCCGGCCACCGCCACACCGCCGCTGGCCGGGTTCGTGGTCATCGGCATGGGCGGTTTCTTCGCCGCCGTAGCCAATGCGCCCATCGGCGCGGTCATCCTGGTCAGCGAAATGACCGGCACCTATAAGCTCCTGCCCCCGCTACTGCTGACATGCATCACTTCGTTTCTGCTCCTGCGGCATCAGAGCCTCTACGAAAGCCAGCCGGACCACCAGTAACCGTCACCGAATTGTTTTCCTCGGTTATCTCGGAGACCCGATTATCGGGATCGACGCCGATCCGGAAGCCATCGAGGTCGCCAGGCAGCCGAATTTGGGCCTTCAGCACCTTGGCTTGCAGATCCAGGGGAGCCGCGATGGACGGGAACGTTTTCTCGGCCACCGTTTTTCCACCAAGGTCACTGACCCTGATCACGAACCCGCCAGTCTCCAGACAGCCGATATTGTGCACCGGGACCGCCAGGGTGTTCGTGTCCGGATCCCAGGATAGCTCCCGTTCGCAGATGGCCAGGTCCGCCCGTTTGGCCACATCGTCCTTTTCATGCTTGAGGGTGAGATCGACCACGGTGACGTTTCCGGGCTGGAGTGCCAGCGGATACCCCTTGTGGCGATACAGGTCTATCTCCTCGGCCACAAGAGTCTGATCGCTGGCATCGTCCTCGTTCGAGTCGATGCCGACGGTGCAGGTGTAGAGACCATGTTTTAACTGCCAGGGGTGAACCGTGCCCTTGAGCATATGATCGGTGAAGTTGTAGACAAGGGCTTTGAACCGGTCGGGGCGGTTGATCAACACAAAGGCGGCATAATCCCGGCGGTCCAAGCCGCGCCACTCCGCTCCCATGGCGCAATTCAGGGTGTTGCGCTGAGTCATGGCCCCCAGAAACGGCTTGATGACGCTGTTGTTCACGAAGAGCCGGTCGACGAACAGTTCGGCCTCCTTGTACAAATAGTCGTGGTAGTCGAAATGCGCGATGGACCGCTTGAGACCCTCCATGACTGGCTTTTTATCCCCGGTCAACACAAAATTGACATAGGGTCTGCCGGCCCGGACCTTCTCCGGAACGGGGTATTTTGCCTCCAGATCGTAGCGCAGCAGGATATCCAGGAGCGATCGGTGCGAGGCCCAGGCCCAATTGTCCTTGGCGAAGCCGTACAGAAACGGCTTCAGGTAAGCCTCGTCCCCGGTCACGTAGTACATGTACACGAAGGCGGAATCCGCCTTGAACGACAGCGGGCGATTGGTCCGGTAGGTGACCGTTCCATCCTCCGGGTAGATGCGGTTCGGCCACTTGTCCGCAGTCAGGTGGGAGAGATAGGAATCAAACACCTCGCGCAGGAATGCCAGCGCTTGGGGGTGCTGATTGTACCAAGCCACCGCCAGGGCGGCATTGACCATCATGAAAAAGCTGTCGTCTTGGTAATTCCAGTCGCGCGATTCACCCTCCTTATAGAGACCGACCTTTCGGTAGGGCTGAAAGAAGTAGCGTTTCCCATCGGGTGTCAGGCGGGTGATGTCCTTGAGCGAGGCCACGCTTTCCATGCAGCGCTCGATATAGACCGGGTCGCCGTAGAAGAGCCACGGCATGGCCGAATACAGATTCACCCCGTCCTCATAGGCGTGCAGAGGGTCCTGGCGATGGGTGGGAAGGCCTTTCCTCATCGTGGTTTTTTCGGCGTGCTCGGCCAGGAGGGCATAGGCCTTCCGCAGGCGCTGCCCATCGACCCCGCCATCGCACAGCGGGTAGTTCTGAAACTGCATCAACAGACAGGTGTCGTCGTTTACGGCCCCGCCGAATTCGCCGTTGGGGGTCTGCCGATGGTCCATCCACCACGTGGCGATACTCATAAGCTGGCCAAAGTTTGCCCGGATCAGCCTGGCCCATTCCGGGCCGCGGCCGCTCACCTCGACCTCCGGAAGCGGGGTGTCGCCCCCACCGAAGATCTGCCGGTAGTAGATGTCCACCACCTGGTCGTCCGGCGCCAGACGCTTGAGTTCCCGGATCATTTCGACCATTTCCCAGATGCAGTCCCCTCCGGAATCCATCTTGACAACCTTGCTTCTGTCCAATATGGCCTCGCGATTCCACCACCAAGGGCGCTGCTCGATCATGATCGCGAAATAGCTTTTGAACAGAAACTTGCGATAGTTGAGATATTCGGCCAGCGTCTTTTGACCGTTTCCGGCGACCAGATTCAGAAAGGACTTGTCCTTGCCCGTAAGGATCCGCCCCCGGTCAAGGGCCAGGGTTACCCAAACGGGTTTCCCTGCCGGAACCACCTGGTCGACGACGTCCATTTCAAAGCAGTAGTCCCCCGCACCGGCCAGGGCGACATCGACGGCGGCCAACTCCAGACGCGGGTTGAAGGGGTCGGCGACGCGAATGTGAAGCGTGGCCGGCCCCTGGGTGTCCACCACGGACAGCTTCACCTCCACCGCATCCAGAAAATAATCCCCTCCGGGGGTGTCCGACTCTCCCGGAATCGTGAAATGAAGATACCGTCCCGCTGCATCGATCCAGCCCTCGGGCGGAGCATCGGAAAGCACCTGCAGCTTGTCGTTCTCGAACAGGCGAGTTACATACCAGGCAAACTCCTCCGAGGGTTCCTGCTCCTGGGAGGTCAGATAAGATCGCCCGGCATCTGCAGGCCTCGGATCGCCCACCTCCACTCGGTACAAGGCGATGTTGGCCAGTTCGCCTGATTGACGGCCCACAAAGCTGATCCGGTTGGCTTTCACCCGTTCCGGGAAATGGAGATTCCTGAAGGCGACGTCCCCCTCCAGGCTGCCTAGCTCACGCCCCCCCCAGGGAGGACAGTAGTTGTCGGCCTCCACGCGGACCGTGCCCGCATACCCTCCTTGCACAGTCAACAGATCGAACCCATCCGGGGAGTGCAGGGTGACATGCATCCCGTCACCGCCGTTGAACGCATAATCGACCCCGCTAAAGATGTTCGGCCACTCCCTGACAGGGCGCCGCTTCCTCAGAGCCCTCGGGCCGTTGCCTTCCCAGCCGAAACTGTCGATGCGGCCATCCACCGCCCTGCCGAAGAAGCCCCGCACCAAGCGGCAATCGGCCACCGGCAGCGAGGTGATCCGGGTCCGTCGGCCGGGCGGCGCGGTCAGCAAGCGCTGTGCCTCGATTTTCTCCGGAGCATATTTCATCTTGGCGGGAAAATAAGCGTTTACCCCAGTCCGCCTCCTGCGGTTCGCCTCCTGAAAACGTTTCTGATCGTAGGTCGGCAGGATTTGCAGCTTGGCAATATAGGCCGCCCCTTGGGGGTTCCTTCCCACCCTGAACCGTATGCCCCGGAAGGCCGTCAGTGGCTGCTCGGAAAATGATTTCAGCGGAATCAGGACATGCTGCCAACTGGCAAGGTCGGCGTCCAAAGGCGGGATCATGTTCGCAAGGTTGGCGACATTATCAACCGGGACCTTGTAGTCCAGCAAGCGGACGCTGCCCAGGGACATGCTACCGGTGCGGTTGATGTAAAAGGAAAGAGCGCCATTCTGCCAATACGGCGTCAGGTCCAGACTTTTGCCGCCTTGAAATCCATAGTTACAGCCGGCAAATTCGACCTCGCTGGTGATCTTGATGCTTCCGGGTTCCGGGTCCATCCGCATGTCGTGGTCCACGCTGACCTTGAAGGTCTTCCAGACGCTGGCCTCCATGTTGGTCGGGATGGAGCCCCGAAACAGGTCAAGGGCGGCGGTTTCTGCGGCCGCTCCTGCTCCGGCCAGCGACAGGGTCGCCGTCACCGCGGCCACGTTCCGTAACAAACGGTTGTCGAGCCTCATTTCTCTTTCCTTTCCATGATTTTCTATTTATTGGTCTCTACTTGTTGAAATTGGGTTTCACTCCGGCCGACGCCCGCCATACAAACTCCATGGACACAGTGTCGCGCCGACTTGGAAGGTCGGGCTGGGCCAGTCTCGTCACCACCATCTCTTTCAGCAGGCTTGCCAGCTCCTTGGTCTTCCGGTTCCCGGTAGCCAGGGGCGGCGTCCAGATCGATCCGGGGGCAATGCTGTTGAAGCCGACCACCCCTACATCTTCGGGAACTCGAACACCGCGCTCCTGCAGCGCATGGATGATGTGCATGGCCCCCACATCGTTGAAAGCGAAGATGCCGTCCACGTCCACCCCCCCGGGGAAGTACCGGGCCAGAGCCCGCTCGTGTCGCAAGCCTGTCTCTTCAGCCGAAGTTGGATAGTCCAAGTCGACGACGAGCTTGGAATGGGCTTCCAGGCCAAACTCCATGCAGGCGGTCTTGAATGCGGCAATTTTAGGAGGATTGGACTCCTGCATACAGGACAGGAAGAAGGACAAACGTTTCCGCCCGGTTCGGGCGAAATACTCGACAATCTGGCGGATCGCTTGGTTGCGGTCATGAACGATCAGATCGCCCGGAAAGCTTTGAACATCCTCCCGGCTGACGGCAATGATCGGCGTTCCGGCCTCAAAGCGCCTGCGGATGTCGGGGTCCTCAAGTTGCGACGGCTGGCAGCTAATTATGATGGCGTCCACCTGGCGGGCGAGAAACCCGTCCAGTTGGTCGCACATCCGCTTGGGGTCTTCACGATGCTGGGCTTGGTAGGCCGTATAGCCCCGGCTTTCCAGATACTCCAGCAGCTCCAGAGCCACCATAGCATCTTCGGCCCAGGGGTTGACGAAATGCCAGATCATGCCCACGGTACCGGTCTTGGCGCCGCGAAGCCCGGCCGCCAGAGGGTTGACCCGGTAGCCGAGATCGTCCGCGGCTTTCAGCACCCGCCGCCGCATCCGCTCGCTTATCCGACCCTTACCACCCAAAGCAACCGAAACGGTATATTGGCTGACGCCCAGTTTCTCTGCCAGTTCCGATTGTTTGATACTCACGACCACCTCCGCCTATTCGTATAGGCAACGCCCCTAGTCTACTCGCGGAATGCTCGAAATCAAGAGAATTGCAAACACTCGGACAACTGATTTATCCAATGGGCCTTGGGGCCCGCCAGGGCGCTACAGGTAAGCAAAAAGGACGGACCTTATCGCCGGGGCATGTCGTCGGGCCCCTTGGTGGGCAGGTCGCTCTCCCCCATCAGAAAGCGGTCCACGCAGCGTGCGGCCTCGCGCCCCTCGGAGATCGCCCAGACGATCAAGGACTGGCCGCGGCGGCAGTCCCCTGCCGCGAAGACTTTCTCGACGCTGGTCTGGTAGTTCCGGTCGACCAGGATGGTGCCGCGCGCGTCGATGTCCACTCCGAGTTCCCGGATGACATTGTCGCGTTCTGGACCGACAAAACCGAGAGCCAGCAGAACCAGATCGGCCTGCCACTCCTTCATGGTCCCGGCCACTTCGTCCATGGTGGCATTGCCGGTCTTGCGCTCGCGATTGAACTCCACGTTCACGGTGCGCACGGCGGTCACCTGCCTGCCATTGCCCAGGAACTCCTTGGTCAGCAAGGCGTAGTGACGAGGATCCTGATCGGCTTCTCGGTGGGAGGAGCTGGTGCGTAAGCGCATCGGCCAGTAGGGCCAAGGCTGGTGGGCCGGCCGCATCCTCGGCGGTGGGGGGAACAGTTCGAAATTCACGACCGACTTGCATCCCTGGCGGATCGAGGTACCGACGCAGTCCGAGCCCGTATCCCCGCCGCCGATCACGACCACATGCTTGCCGGCAGCGGATATCTTGGCCTCGACCTGGTCGCCGGCCACCTCCCGGTTCTGCTGGGGCAGAAACTCCATCGCAAAATGGATACCGTCCAAATCCCGGCCCAGTACGGGCAAATCCCGCCCGGTGGTGGAGCCGATTGCCAGTACGACCGCATCGAACTCTCGCAAGGTTTGCGCCGAAACATCCGTGCCGATCGCCGCGCCGGTCTTGAAGGTGATTCCTTCGGCGGCCATCACGGCGAGGCGGCGGTCGATCACATGCTTCTCCAGCTTGAAATCGGGAATGCCGTAGCGCAGCAGTCCACCGATGCGGTCGGCACGTTCGAAGACGGTCACGCTGTGGCCGGCGCGGTTGAGCTGATCGGCGGCGGCCAGCCCGGCGGGTCCGGAACCGACGACCGCGACGCGCTTTCCCGTGCGCTGCTCCGGCGGCTCCGGCACCACCCACCCGGCCTGGAAGGCGTGCTCGATGATCGTCTTTTCAATATTCTCGATCGTAACCGCCGGCTCGTTGATGCCCAGCACGCAGGATTCCTCGCATGGTGCCGGACAGATGCGCCCAGTGAACTCAGGAAAGTTGTTCGTGGCCGAGAGCACCTGCCAGGCCTGCTTCCACAGGCCCTTGTAGACCAGGTCATTCCATTCGGGAATGATATTTCCCAAAGGACAGCCGAGGTGGCAGAACGGCACGCCGCAATTCATGCAGCGGGCGGCCTGTTCCTGCAACTTCTGGTCCGAAAAAGGCTCGTACACCTCCCGATAGTCCTGAATGCGTTCCTCCACTGGACGCTCGACCGGTGCCTGGCGCTTGTACTCTTTGAATCCGGTGGGTTTTCCCATGGCTATTCTCCAGTTTTCGCCTCATCGGCCAGTAGCGCAAGGGCACGCTTGTAATCAATCGGAACCACTTTTACGATTTTGCGCAGTGAGTCTTGCCAATGCTCCAGAATGTCCTTGGCCACAGTGGAACCGGTGTATTTCTCATGGGCCTTGATCATTCGGCGCAGATACGCGACATCCCCGGGCTCGAGGGGATCGAAATCGACCATATCCGGATTGCAGCGGTTCTGAATGAAGTCACCGGCCTGGTCGAACACATAGGCGATGCCGCCGCTCATACCGGCGGCAAAGTTCCGGCCCGTGCCCCCGAGAATGACCACCCGTCCCCCGGTCATGTATTCGCAGCCGTGGTCCCCCACCCCCTCGACCACTGCCTCGACTCCGGAGTTGCGTACGCAAAAGCGCTCGCCAGCCAGACCACGGATAAAGGCCTGGCCGGTCACCGCCCCATAGAAGGCCACATTGCCGACCAGGATATTCTCCTCCGGCTTGAAGGTCGAACTCTCCGGAGGCCGGATAATCAGCTTGGCCCCGGACAGCCCCTTGCCGAAGTAGTCGTTGGCGTCGCCCTTCACGATAAAGGTGATTCCATAGGTCGCGAAGGCGCCAAAACTCTGGCCCGCACTGCCATGGCCATTGATGGTGATCGAGTCTTCCGGAAGTCCATCTTGGCCAAAGCGCTTGGATATTTCGTGGCTGAGCATGGCCCCGACCGTGCGGTGGACGTTTCGCAACTCGGTGTTGATCACCACCTTTTGGCCATGCTTGAGCGCCGGCTGGGCCTCCTCGATCAGTTGGTGGTCCAGCGCCGCGCTCAGGCCGTGATCCTGGATGGTGGTCTGATAGCGCCCCACTTCCGGCTCCATTTCGGGTTTGCACAGGATCTTCGAGAAATCAAGACCCATGGCCTTCCAATGCTCGACGGCCTCTTTCACCTCCAACCGCTGCACTTCCCCCACCATCTCGTCGAGGCTACGATACCCGAGACTGGCCATGATTTCGCGCAGTTCTTCAGCCACAAAGCGCAGGTAGTTGATCACGTACTCGGGCTTGCCGGCGAACTTCTTGCGCAATTCCGGATCCTGGGTGGCGATCCCCACCGGGCAGGTATTCAGATGGCAGACCCGCATCATGATGCAGCCCATGGCCATCAGCGGCGCCGTGGCGAAGCCGAACTCCTCGGCACCCAGCAGGGCGGCCACGGCCACGTCGCGACCGGTCAGCAACTTGCCGTCGCACTCCACCCGAATCCGGTCGCGCAGGTTGTTCAGTACCAGGGTTTGCTGGGTCTCGGCCAGGCCGAGTTCCCAAGGAAGCCCCGCATGCTTGATCGACGACTGCGGCGAGGCGCCGGTGCCGCCGTCGTATCCGGAAATCAGCACTACGTCGGCCTTGCCCTTGGACACGCCGGCGGCCACGGTTCCCACCCCGACCTCCGAAACCAGCTTGACGTTGATGCGCGCCTCGGGATTGGCATTTTTCAGGTCGTGGATCAGTTGGGCCAGATCCTCGATTGAGTAGATGTCGTGGTGTGGCGGCGGCGAGATAAGGGTGACATAGGGGGTGGAGTTGCGGGTCTTGGCAATCCAGGGCTTGACCTTGTGTCCGGGCAGCTGTCCGCCCTCGCCTGGCTTGGCCCCCTGCGCCATCTTGATCTGGATTTCGTCGGCGTTAGTCAGGTAGTTGCTGGTGACGCCAAAGCGACCGGACGCCACCTGCTTGATGGCCGACCGGCGCAGGTCGCCGTTGGCGTCAGGCCGAAAGCGCTCGGCATCTTCGCCGCCTTCGCCGCTGTTGGATTTGCCACCGACGCGGTTCATGGCGATCGCCAGGGTTTCGTGCGCTTCCTGGCTGATGGAGCCGTACGACATGGCGCCGGTCTTGAATCGCCGGATGATTTGGGTCCACGGCTCCACATCGTGGAGGGGAACCGCCGGCCGGTCCAGCCTGAAGGTGAACATGCCGCGCAGCGTCTTGATACTGCGGCCTCCCTCATTGATCAGAGTGGCGAACTGGCGGTAGCGCTCGACGTTGTCGGTGCGGACCGACTCCTGCAAGAGGGCCACGGCCTCCGGATTGAGTAGGTGGTCTTCCCCGTTGCGCCGCCATTTGTAGGCCCCGCCCACCTCCAAGGCCAGATTCTTCGGAATCTTGCGGGCCGGGAAGGCCTTCCGGTGGCGCGCTTCAGCCTCGTTGGCGATACCGGTCAGATCAATCCCCTCGATGCGGGAAGCTGTACCGGAAAAAAACCTGTCCACGACCGAAGTCTTAAGGCCGATCGCCTCGAATATTTGCGCCCCGCGGTAGGAATGCAGGGTGGAGATCCCCATCTTGGACATGGTCTTGAGCAGACCCTTGTTGATCGCCTTGATAAAATTATGCTCGGCGCTCTCGGAGTCGATATCCTTGATCATGCCCTGGTCAAGCATATCCTGAATGGTCTCGTAGGCCATGTAGGGGTTGACTGCACCGGCCCCGTACCCGAAAAGCAGGCAGAAGTGGTGAACTTCCCTTGGCTCTCCCGATTCGACCACCAGACCACAGCTGGTGCGCTGCAACTTGCGGATCAGGTGGTGGTGGACCGCGGCCGTTGCCAGCAGGGCCGGGATCGGGGCGTGGCCCCGGTCCGCCTGCCGGTCCGAAAGCACCAGAATCGTGTAGCCGTCCTGGACGGCCTGCGACGCCCTCGCACACAGCTCCTCCAGTGCCGCCTCCAGGCCGGCGGCACCGGAGGCGACCGGATAGACAATCGGCAGGCAGGTCGTTTTCAGACCGGGCTGGTCGAGGCACTTGATGGTGGCCATGGCCTGGTTTGTGAGGATCGGCTGCTCCAGCTTCAGCTGTCGGCAGTGCAGCGGCGTTTCCGCAAAAAGGTCCTGCTCTGCGCCGATGTTGGTCAGCACGGAGGTCACCAACTCCTCGCGAATCGCGTCCAACGGCGGATTGGTGACCTGGGCGAAGAGTTGCTTGAAATAGTTGTAGAGCAGCTGGGGTGTTTCCGAAAGCGCGGCCAGAGGCGTGTCGATGCCCATCGATCCGCTCACTTCCATGCCCGTGGTCGCCATCGGCGTGAGGATATGGCTCTGATCCTCCATCGTATAGCCAAACAGGCGCTGGCGATCGACCACTGTTTCGGCAGCATACGGGACGGCCGGTTGCTCAGCCAGGTCGCCAAGATCGAGCAGATTCTCCTCCAGCCACTGGCCGTAGGGTTGCTGGGTGGCGATCTCCCGTTTGATCTCCTCGTCGGAAACAATGCGGCCGGCCTCCATGTCCACCAGGAACATGCGGCCGGGTTCCAGACGGCCCTTGTAGGCCACATTGGCGGGATCGACGTCCATGATGCCGGTTTCCGACCCCATGATCACGTAGCCGTCCTTGGTTACGAGATAGCGGGAAGGTCGCAGACCGTTGCGGTCCAAGATCGCTCCCAGACAACTGCCGTCGGTGAAGGGTATGGAGGCCGGCCCGTCCCAAGGCTCCATCAAGCAAGAATGATACTCGTAGAAGGCCTTCTTTTCGGGGGACATGGTCTTGTGGTTCTGCCAGGCCTCGGGAATGAGCATCATCATCACGTGCGGCAGCGAGCGCCCGGTGTGGTAGAGCAACTCGACGGCCTGATCGAGGCAGGCAGAGTCGGAAAGTCCCGGTTGGATGATGGGAAAGAGCTTCTGGATGTTTTCGCCAAACAGCTCCGACTTGAACAGTCCTTGGCGGGCATTCATCCAGTTGCAATTGCCTTTGACCGTATTGATTTCGCCATTGTGGCACAGCACATGAAACGGCTGGGCCAGTTTCCAAGCGGGAAAGGTATTGGTGCTGTACCGCTGATGCACCAGGGCCAACGCGGACTCGAACTCCGGATCCAGCAGATCGGGATAGTAGTCCTCCATCTGTTCGGGCAGCAGCAGCCCCTTGTAGATGATGATCCGGCAAGTCAGGGTCGGCACATAAAAATCGTCCCGGGCCGGCAGATCGGACTTGAAGATGCGGTTCTCGGCGACCTTGCGGATGATATAGAGCTTGCGGTCGAAACTGCGCTCGTCGGTTGCCCCCTGGCCGCGACCGACGAAGACCTGCCAGATATTCGGCTCCGACGCTTTGGCGGTTTTGCCGATGGTCTGATTGTTGGTCGGCACCTGGCGCCACCCCAGTAACTTCTGACCTTCCGATGCAATGCTCTCCTCGAGGATCGCCTTGCACTGCTGCCGCTGCGCTTCATCACGGGGCAGAAACACCAGGCCGGTGCCGTATTCCTTGGACCCGGGCAGATCGATGCCTAGCTTCATGCACTCGCGCTTGTAGAAGTTGTGCGGAATCTGCAGCAGGATGCCCGCACCGTCGCCGGTCAGCGGATCAGCCCCGGCCGCGCCCCGGTGCGTCAGGCGAACCAGAATCTCCAAGGCGTGATGAATGATATCATGGGACCTCTTGCCGTGCAGATTGCAGATAAAGCCGACCCCGCAGGCATCGTGCTCATTCCCAGGATCATACAACCCTTGCGCCGCCGGGAAACCTGACGGACACGAACCGTCTAAACTTTGCTTATCCATCGCGTTTCCTTTCACTTCACGCCTCACATACCTGAAGTCGTGATGCATCCACGGCAACGCTGGCCCAGCAGGCGCTCAACCATTGGGTTGCCTCCACAAGTCGTTAGACCAAGATACAGAGCCTGCCCAGCGTATTCAACCGCTTGGGCCCAACCGCAGCCCTTGCCCGGCCTGATTGCCGCTGGCCCAAACGGCAACCGTCCAGAACGACTCCGGGGTGCCCCCCGAAAAAAATTTCAAGTACTTGAATTGCCCGGTCTCCACCGTTATTAGTAAGGGGTCGGCAAACAAAAGGGACGATGTACGGCGTGATTTCACTGAAGAAAATAGGCAGGCTTTGCGGGGTGTCGGAATCGACCGTGTCGAAGGCGCTGAAGGACCATCCTCAGGTCAAGGCGGCCACGCGGGAGCGCATCCAGATGGTGGCCCGGAAGTATAACTACCAGCCCAACGCCATGGTCGAATGCATGCAGACAGGCCGCAGCAAGACCATCGGCATCGCCTACAACAAGTTCAACGACATGTTTGCCGGGCAGGTCATGCAGGGAATTCACCAGACTCTCTATCGAAACGGTTACGAAACGCTCATCATCTGCTGGGATCTGATTGTCGGCGACGGGGCCGACGTCCTGAACAAATTTTCTCGCCGCCGTGTTGACGGGCTGCTGCTGTTTCCCATGGAGAAACTCCCCTCGCCCTATTACCTTGAGCAGTTGCAAAGCTTCCACAATCCCATTTTGATGATCGACCAGACCTGGGCCGGCAACGAATATGACTTCGTCGGCAGCGACGATCAGGCCGGGGCCTTTCAAGCCACTGAACATCTGATTCGACGGGGCCTCTCCAAAATCGGGAATGTCTGCTACGGCGCGGTCAGTTCGGGGATCGAGCGCCGCAAGGGGTTTGAAACGGCGATGTCAGAAAACGGACTGACCGTCAGGCAAGACTGGCTGATCGACATAACGGACTGTCTGGAGACCCCCTACCAGAAGATATACGAGTTGCTGCGGGCCGAAGACCGGCCAGAGGCCCTGGTCTGTTTTAACGACACCTGCGCGTTCGAGGCGGCGGCCGCGGCCTATGATCTGGACATTAAAATCCCCCAGCAACTTTCGTTGATCGGATTCGGAGATTTGGATATCGCTTCCAAAATGCGCCCCCGGCTGACCACCGTGCATCAAAGTCCCGAGTTAATTGGCCGGAAGGCGGCTCAGCTCTTACTGGATAAAATTTCGCGAAAAGAAGGCCGCAAGGCCGGCCCTGAACATTGCGTGGTGCCCGTGGAACTCATCGAACGTGAATCCGTGCGCTAATGGAAAAGGAGGACATGATGAAAGTCGGAGCCAAGAGCTTCACCCTGATCGAGCTGCTGGTCGTGATCGCCATCATCGCCATTCTGGCCAGCATGCTGCTTCCGGCCATGAACAAGGCGCGGGAAAGCGCCAAGGGGATAGCCTGCACGGGCAACCTGAACCAGCTAGGGTTGTCCATCGCCAGCTATGCCAACGACTATGAAGGGTGGTTCTGCCATCCCGCCCCCCGGGCGAACTACTACTGGTCCAACCTGCTGATCGACGAGCAGTTTCTGCCGGTGTCCAATCTGTTCCTCTGCCCCGGCGAGCTCAAACGGAAAACCTTCACCCACAACAGCAGTGCCGTTTATAGCTACGGCATCAACGCGGACATGGACAAAACCCGCACGGTAAAGGCGACCCGCATCGGCCAACCACGAATGTACAAGAACCAAGACCCCAGCAACATGTGGTTTCTGGGGGACAGCTACGGAACCGGCGGCTGGCTCAGCAAACCCCAGCAGCTTTACACTATCAAATGGAACAGCGGCTCGCAATTTTACATGCAGTTGCGACACCACCAGCGGGCCAATGCCTGGTTCTTGGACGGCAGCGTCAGACCGGTCCGGAGGGACGACCTGCATTCGTTCTACCCCCCCGTTCAAAACTATTACCCGCAGGGAAGCGATATCGCCATTTCCTATCCCTGAGAATTTTGAGTCGCGGCCCCGTCAATTTGAACATATAGTCATTCAACAAAATAGGAGAAAAAAATGAAGAAGAGTCTACTAATTGGCACCGTCGTGCTGGGCTGCCTCTGGGCGCGGGCGGGCGAAATTGCGCTGACCAATCCGTCCTTCGAGAAAGGAACCGGAGGCTACTGGATCAGCAAACCGGCGCTGGCCTCCATCGACAGCACCGACTCCAGCAATGGGAAGCAGTCCCTTTGCATTGCCGGGGATTCAGAGAATCGCGTTGACGTAGTGTTCTTTGTGGCCCACGAACCCGAAATGGTCTATGAATTAACCTTCGACGTGAAGGGAGAGGGAAAAGCGGACGGGCCGCCGGTCCGGGTGGCGCTGATGCTGCAGGGGCAAAAGCCAATTGCCTTCTGGCAGCCCAAAGGCGAAGAGGCCAAGCCGTTCGAGCCTTTCTCGCCGGCTGTTGACTGACAAAAACAGACCTTAAGGTTCGGCCCTGTCCCTGCTGAGTTCCATGGCAAGCAAGTCCAGAAGATTGGGATTTTCCTCAAAACCGAAAAAGGCGTCAGCCCCGGGAATGTCTGGTTCGACAACATTGCCCTCTCCACGGCCAAGGCACCCGAACAGCCTACTCCAAAAAAAAAATAGTTGAGGCGATCAGCTTTTCCCTTCCCGGCCCCGTGCAAATTTACGAGACCGCCCCGAAGCTGGACGTTGCTTCTAACGCCGACGATTTCGGGGCCGAGCTGCACATCGCGCTCCGGGATTTTCGGGGAGATACGGTCGCGGAAAAGACCGTGCCGGCTGGGCAGACGGCAAGCCTGCAGTTGCCCGGAAAAGGATACTTCCAGGCCACCGCAGTCCTGATGAGCGGAGGTAAGGCGCTTAAGACCAGCCAGACCAGCCTGGTGGTCACCTCCCCCTTGCCCGACGACTATTATTCGACCCCCCATCCGGCTTTCGGCGTATGGTGCGGAATGTCTCCTGAATTGCGGCGGCTCGGCGGGGCCAAATGGGACCGCCAGCTCTTTTTTACCGCCTTCCAGAAACAGCATCTTCCGGAGGAATATCCGTCTCCGGAGCAAATCCAGAGCCGCGAGCCGATCAAGGTCATCAAGTGCCTTAACATCCTGCATCCGTTCAAACGCATGACCGCCGTTCCGGAGGAGCAATGGCCGGAAATCAGAGGACAAGTGCGCAAACAGGTCGTTCGCCACAGGGGCCTGGTTGACGTATGGGAGACCCAAAACGAACCGATGGTTGGGGAGAACTTTTACGGCTCCATGGCGGACGTGGCCAGCATCATCCGCAACACCTCCGCAGTCGTCAGAAGCGTCGACCCGGGCACCCCCATTGCCGGCATCTGCATCAACCCCATGAGCAGCAACCAATACGGGCAGTATCTGGGGTACTACAAGAACTTCGGAATCGAACGCCACATCGACGCGGTAATGCTGCACCCCTATATACCCAACGCCACCAACCCGGACACCTCCGGCTATGTCGAAACCCTGCAGCGCCTGAGCAACGATCTCAAGAAAATCACCGGCAACGCCCCCCCTCTGTATGTCAGTGAAATCGGCTATTCCACCAAGCCGGGCGGCGAGGTGACCGAGCTCCAACAGGCCGCCTATCTGGCCAGAGTGGTCCTTCTGAATCGGCGCATCAAGACACTCCAGGCCTGCGTCTGGCACAACGGGCTTTGGAACGATGCGGTCAGCCGCCGGGAACTCGACTTCGGCATCTTGCGGGGACATCCCAAAGACTCGCCGGTCAGAGAGCCGAAGCCGGCTTTCGCTGCCTGGGCCACCGTTTCGAGGCTGACCTACAATGCCGACTATATACGAGACCTGGAACTGGGGCGCGGTGTGCGGGTTCTGCTGTTCCAGCGCAACCGGCAACCCCTCCTGGTCGCCTATTCCCTGACACGGGCCAAGCAGCGCCTCAAAATCCCCTTGGGAGACACCTCCGCACTGCTGACCGACATGTGCGGGACGGAAAAGAGCGTTGACCTGCCCGAGGGAATCTTGACCTTGGAAGTCGGCGAGGACCCGGTCTATGTGGCCGGTGGCGACCTCCAGCGCTTTGTCGGCAAGGATTTGCTCAACGTCAGCTTCACGCCCGACCTCCCGGAAATATTCCCGGGCAAGACCGCGACGATCACCATGAAGGGCTCGGCGGGAATGTGGGGGAAGGACGCGCGGCTTCGGGTCGAAGCGCCGGAGGACTGGGAAACCCGGATCCAGAAAATCCAGGACCACTGGACAATCAGCTTGAGCGCCCCCAGCGGCAGTCCCCCCCAGGAGTTTCCGGTTTTCTTCGATGTCAGAGAAAACGGTCGGAGCAAATATATCTGGCAGCGGAGCGTTCAGGTGGTTGCCCCGGTTGAGCTAGTTGAATGCCATCCGGCTCGCACACGTTCAGGCGAAAACGCGGTGACCTTGGAACTCAGGCGGAACCTCGCCTCCGCCCAAACGGTTCAGGTGGAAATCACCGAAAACACCACACGCATGGTTGGCAAAGCGGCCGTCCCCGGCACGGGCACCGTAACGATTCCGCTCCAGGGAATCACCCACGGCCGAAAAAACGCCTACCATGCGGTTCTGACCCTGGACGATGGCTATCAGTGGTCGGTCGAGCTGCCGGACATCGCCCCGGTGGTGCTCGCCCACCAATCCGTCGACTTGAGCAAAACCCTCGCCACCTGGCCTAAGCACAGCGTTTACAGCCTGGAAGGCGGCACCCCCAGCATACACGCCGTGGAGGGCCAGAAAGATCTGACCCGGGGGAAACTTTACCTGTGCTGGGACAAACGCTATCTCTATCTCGGGGCCAGGATCACGGACAAGTTTCACCACCCGGCGGAGAAGGCCGCCTCCCTCTGGAACGGCGACTCCCTACAAATAGGGATCAGCGTGCCTGTCGGGTCCATGATTCGGCCCAACAACGACGGGATCCAGGAGACCACATACGCCGAGTTCGGGGTCATGCAAACCCCTGGTCAGACCTCTTGGGTCTGGGCATGCATGAACCGGTCGCTGATGGAGCTGCATGGCCCGGTGCCCGGACTGCTCAACCACAGCACGCGGATCGGTGACGAGACGATCTATAAAATTGCCATACCCTGGAAAACCCTCAACGTAGCCGCACCGACGGCGGGTATGGACCTGAAATTGAGTGTGTTGGTCAACGACCGCGATGCGGGTGGTCGGCACTGGCTTGAGTGGTATAGCGGCATTGCCGCCGGCAAGGAGCCCGCTTTGTACGGACGGGCGGTACTGGGGAAAAAGTGAGGCGAAAAAGGTCAAACGGGCTCGAAAACGCCGGCGGCGGGGCTAATCTCAAGCCCCGTTGGGCAATGGCGTTTGAACGCCCGGAATCCAACGGTCCCAACGTCCGGATTGCCATCACAAAATCCAGTTGCATTATACCGGCAACCAACCCGCAGAGACCTACGAGCGGCTTTTTCGGGTGAATGACATATTGCCTTTCAACCGTTTCAAAGCGGCCAAGATGAGATAGACCAGCCAACCACAGAGGGAGACGGCGGCGCTGGCGATCAGGAACGGCGGTCGATAGGTCAGCTCAATCCGGTGCTCGCCGGGTTCCAGCGCAAGGCCCGTCAGCCCCACGTTCACCCGCTCCAGAAGCCGAGGCCGACCGTCCACGCGAACATGCCAGCCCTCGTCGAAGGGAATGGACAAGCACAGCAGCCGCTTCTGGCTGAGGGTGATCCGACCCTTGATGGCCTTCTGGCTGAAGGAGTCGATGGCCAGAACCTCCTGGCGCCGGGCGGCGACATCGGCCAGGTAGCGCTCGAACGGATACAACTCGGGCACAGGGTCAGCCAACGGGGGGAATTCCCTGGCCAGCTGCGAGTCCTCCTCTGGCACAAAGGCCATGAGCAGCACGAATTCCTTCTGGACACTGGTCAACCCGGCGAAGGTTTCGGGCATCAGGGCCTTATCGTAGGTGAACCCCAGAGGCAAGGCCAGGAGATTGCAATAAACGTGCACGTCCCCGAAGGTGCCGGCATGCTGGTAGCCGAACTTTTCGAAATAGGGGTGCGGGTCTTTGCTCAAGCCGTACTTGACGCCAACCAAGGACTGCAGGTAGGGATAGTTCTCCAAGCCTGGACTCCAGCGGGTCTGCCCCTCGTCCGTGCCGTCGATCACCCCGACGGCATCCAGAAACCGGATGTAGTTGATCTGATTGAAGGAGTTGTAGGATTCGGTGGGGAAATAGCCCTGCGCCAGACCGTCGTTGAGACTCTCGTAGACGCTGTTTCCGGAGTGGTAGGTCTTGTCGATGCGGTAGAACCCCGGATCATGCCTGCGGATCGCGGCCAGGGCCTCGATCGTGTCGTCGTGGTAGCCTTGCTTGGACTCCACCTCGTCGCGGCTGGTTGTCTGCCGGTTATTGACGGTGATGTCGGACAAGAAGGCCAGCTCAACGCACAGGCACACCATCAGCAACAGCCAGGCGGAGTCCTGATGCTTGCGGTGCTGGGTCATGGCCAGCACTCCGGCATAGACCAGGAGCAGGACGTTGCCCAAAAGCCGAATCATCGGGTCCACCCCCGTCGGCTCGCCATGCCCGTAGGGGTAGTTCAGCAACAGCAGGCAGACTCCCAAAGTCCCCCCCAGCACAAGAAAATCCAGCTTGCCCCCCCGGCGCAGCAAATCCAGCGCC
>JBFJXC010000026.1:0-20115 GCA_041623325.1 Lentisphaeria bacterium
CTTCACCCAGTTCTGCATCATGTTCCGCAGCGTTTTCATGGAAGGCTTCTGCCGGCCGCACGGCGGCGTCCGCCACATCCTCGACCTGCTGCTGCAGCGCTACCGGGAAAGCGGTGGGGAGCTGCGCATGAAATCCGGCGTCCGCTCCCTGGAGATCAGCGACGGGGCGGTGACCCGAGTCGAGTTGGAGGATGGCACCTGGGTCACCGCCGGCGCCGTGCTCTCCTCGGCCGGTTTTCTGGAAACCATGCAGCTGTGCAACCCCACTCCGGCCGCCTTTACCGACTACCCGGCCGGGCAGCTTTCTTTTGTGGAAACGATCTTCGTGCTCGACCGCACCCCCGGGCATTTCGGCTTGGACTCCACCATTGTCTTCGAAAACCAGGCCGAGGCCTTCAGCTACGCCCGCCCCGACCGCCTGGTCGACGAGCGCAGTTCGGTCATCTGCATCCCCAACAACTTCGACCTGCCCGGCGAGGAGGCCGAGGAGGGCGTACTGCGGATCACCCACATCGCCGACTACGAGGCCTGGTCCCGCCTGAACAGCGCCGACTATCAGGCCGCCAAAGACACACTCCTGGAGGCCGAGCTAGCCCGCATCGAACGGCTGGCCCCCGGCATCGGCGAACACGTGGTCTGCACCGATATGTTCACCCCCAAGACCATCACCCGCTTCACCGGCCACATCAACGGCGCCGTCTACGGCTCACCCCAGAAGTCCAAGGACGGCACCACCCCCCTTTCCAACCTCTTCCTGTGCGGCACCGACCAGGGCTTTTTGGGCATCACCGGCTCCATGCTCAGCGGCGTCTCCATCGCCAACACCCATCTGCTCAAGTAGGCTTGCCCGAATGCGGCTTGGCATGCCATATTCCCTCTAAGGCGGCAACCCCGCAGGCAAGGTTTCCCGCCGCCCTCCCGGGAGTGGCGGCCAAGCCCGCGGGGACAGCGTGAGGCCGGGAGGAAGCGCCGCGTTCTCCCCCAGAGACAGGGAGGCAGGTCATGGCAGCTACAGTCGGGATTGGGGCCATCGGTGTGGGGGGACGGTTAAACGCCTTGCTCAAGCGTCTGCTGGCGCGACACGGCAATGTCTGCGAATTGCGCGGAATCTGCAACGAGAACCAGGCGGCCCTGGACATCACCGCCCAGGTGTTCGGGAAAGACATGCCCGCCTACCGAAATTACGCCGAGTTGCTGGAGCGCCGGGACCTCGACTGGATCCTGATCGGCTCCATGAACTACCTGCACCACGATCACTGCGTGGCCTCTTTCGCAGCGGGCAAGCACGTCTTCTGCGAAAAGCCCATCGGCATCACCGTCGAACAATGCGAGGCCGTGCGCAACGCCCACCGCGCCGCCGGCACGCTCTTCGCCACCGGTTTCGTCCTCCGCTATGCCCCTCTCTACGAAAAGATCCAGGAGATGGTGGCCAGCGGCAGCATCGGCAAGATCGTATCCATGGAGGTCAACGAGAATCTAAGCCCCGACCACGGCGGCTTCATCATGCGCAACTGGCGACGCCACACCGCTCTCAACGGCCCCCACCTGCTCGAAAAAAGCTCGCACGACATCGATCTGGTCAACTGGATCGTCGGCGACGTCGCCGCCCGGGTGGCCTCTTTCGGCGGGCTCAACATCTTCACTCCGGAGAACAAGGAGGTGGGCGACCGCCTCCGCCAAGCGGGCGACAAGCCGCCCCTGTACCAGTCCTGGCCGGTCTGGGAGGATGTGGATCCCTTCACCAGCGACAAGGACGTGGAGGACAACCAGGTCGTGATTCTGGAATACTGCAACGGGGTGCGCGTCACTTTCCACTCCAACTGCTGCGCCGCCTTCCCCCAGCGCCGCATGCTGATCTGCGGATTGGAGGGCACGCTGGAGGCCGACCTGGCCGCCGGCACCATCCGCTGGCAGCGCATCGGTCGGCACACCCGGCCAGAGACGATCAAGGTCGAGGCCGAAGGCCGCCACGGCGGCGGGGAGAACTGGCTGGTGGACGAGCTGGTCCAGTGCATGCAGACCGGCGAAGCGCCCCGCGCCGGCGGCGACGAGGACCTGCTCAGCACTGTCACCTGCCTGGCCATCGACCAGGCCCGGCGAACCAACCGCGTCGTCGACCTCGAACCCTACTGGCAACGCTTCGGGGTGTGAGGGCGAGTTCAGGTTTCAGTGGTTCAGTGGTCGGATTTCGGGGCCATCAGGCGCCCCACCGGGCCACCGGAGACCCGGAATAAAACCAACTCGCATGTCAACGGTGTACGGGCGGGGACGCCCATACTGCTGAGGCAAACTTACTGCGGCCGTTCCGGCTGCAGAAAGTTGGTCTCATACAAGGCGGATTTCAGTGTGTCGGGTGCCCGAAGTGCGGAAGCAGGCGGGTGGCGATGTAAAGGGAACGGGCTCCTTGTCCTCGAGACGAAGGGATAATAAGAGCTAAGAAAGACTTATCGGGGGTTAACGGTCAGCTTTACGCAGACTGCGGTAGGAATATACCTGGCCGTCGGAGATATCCTCGGCCCGTTTCAGGCGGCGCCTGCCGGTTTTCTCGCCCAAGCTCTGGGCGACAGTGTCCCGAATAAAGGCCTTGCTGCCGATGACTGCGCCGTCGATCCAGTATCGGCCGCGTCTGTCCAGCAGGAAATGGAAGGGCAATCCCCGGGAGGCGTTTGCGATCACCGCGGCGAGCTCCTGTCCCACAGCCCCGGCCTCTGAGGCGGAAATCCTGGCCAGTTCAATGCGGAGTTCGCACTGCAGGTCGCCAATAGTCTCTATCTTGGCCCGGTCCGCCAGGCAGGGAGCCACATACTTTAACAGGCTGTTCGCGAAGGGATGTCGCCCGGTCCCGGCCCAGGCTCCCCATGAGCTGAAGCGCGGTTGTAGATGTGGTAGATGGTGTCGACCCCGGAAGGTTTGATTCTGGCCTGACGCGGCATGGCATTTCCCTCCCCTTTTACGGACCGAAAACAGCTCCGTTTCACATTTTCTTGAAGACAGAACGCACTCCTCCCCGGAACGCCACTGTTCCTGACGGAATTCTACACCGTTTTTCCCATGCCGGCCAAGGCCGGATTGGCTATAACATGCTTGGCATTAGCACCACTAAGTGCCAGTTCCCTAAGTGCCCTAGGTATCGGATTGACCACTAAGTGCCTGTCCCCGAGGTGTGAAAACGCCGCCCGGCCTTAAAGCTTGCCGACGAAGTAGCCGAGTTCGGCCAGGCGGGCTTGCAGCTGCTTGCGCTTGGCGGAGGAGACCAGAATGTGGCCGCCTTCGGCTTTGAGGGCGCAGGCGGCGAGCTTGGGGTCGGTGAGGAACAAGTTGCTCAGCTCGGGGGAGTCGCCGAGTTTGAAAACGCGGTAGGAGGCGGGTTTGATGGGGTCGATACGGGTTTGGATGTCGGCGAAAAAGCGTTTCCAGACGGGTGGGAGGTCGTCGGGCAGGATCGTTTCCAAGGAGTTGACCTTCTCGAGAATGTCGTCTGGCGTGCGACAGCTGCGCAGAAAGGTGGCGGGGCTGACCCGATAGGTGCTGCGGGCCACGGGATCGGCCACGCGGGAGAGGATCGTTTTCAGAACCGGATCCTCGCCGCTCAGGCGGATCAGAAGCCGACGCTCGTCCAGCGAAATGGTGCCTTCGGCGGTGCTCTGGAAACTGTCGAGTTTGGCATTGTGAAAGTACCACTGGGCCAGCGGGGTGGCGCGAACGGCGACCAGGCCGTCGCCAGGAATCATATACTCCTTGCCGAGAAGTTCGCTGAAGGGGCTCAGCGGCTTCCGAACGGCTACTTCCAGTATGCCGATGGCGGCCATGAGCATGAACATGGATTGCACCAGAGGCCGTTCGTAAAGCATTTCGGGCGCTTCGTGAACGCAAAAACGCTGGCGCCCGCCCCCGCCGTTGGGGACGGCTGTATAGGCGTCCAGATAGCCGTCGGGCACGGCGATGGTCCGGTCGTGGCAGAGCATGTGACCGAAGACGTCGCCGATCCCAACCCAGTTGTCGGCGGGCAGTGCCTTGATCAGTTCGCGGAGGATGGCCGCGTTGTACTGATCGACCTGGCTGTAGTCATATTTGCCGGCCCCTTTCAGATGTCCCAGGCAGGCGGCCATATTCCACCGGGTTCGGCCGGCGCTGCCGTTTCGGCGGTTGTCGTCGGGCTCGGGGTCGGCGCCAAAGATGGTGTCCAGCCAGGCCCGCAGGGTTTGCTCGGGGTCGGTGCGGGGGACGTCGGGCTTTTGGAGCTGGAGCAGGAGCCTGAAAATCAGGTTGCCGCGTTCGTGCTCCAGCTCGCGGATGTCGGGGAAGAATTCGGCGTAGCCGCCGAGTTCGGCGAGCTGGCGGAGGGCGGCCACGGTTGGCAGGCCGGACATTTTGGTCGGCAGGGCGTTTTGGAAGAAGACGGTCTCGATGGCGGGGGTCACGTTGAGAAAGCGGCTGTCGAAGGGGACCATTCGGCTGTTTTCGGGGGGCGCGGCGGCGCCGCTCAGATCGGCTCCGGGCGGCAGGGGCACCTGGCCCCGGAGCAGCTGCTTGAACCACGGATACAGGCGAACGCGACGGGCGTCGTAGTATGACGACAGCTCCAGAAGGCCGCCGTATTCGCTTTTGAGTTCAACACGGCTGTAATACCGCCCCTGTTTTTCTTCGACGACCACGGCGATGCCGGTTTCGCGGAGCAGATCGTCGGGGCGAACGGGATACCGCTGCCATATGAGGGCGTTGACGAGCTGGCGGTGCTGCTCCGGGATCTGGGAATAGAAGCGGGCGGCGGCACCGGGCTGGGCGAAGTGCACCGCCAGTCGCCGGGCGATCGCCTCCTTGCCGCCGGCGGTTACCGGCACGCCGCTCACGGATTTGACGTACGTGGCCAGCTGCTTGAGTTCGTCGGCCAGATAGTCGATCAGCAACGATTCGGTGATCTCGTCGATGTCCTCTTCGAGGTCGGGGTCGACAAAATCCTCGTATCCCAGCTGCTTGAGGGCGTCCAGAACGGCGGGGCGCACCGTTTGATCCTTGGAGTTTTGCCACTGGTTGAGCCAGCGGATTTTGTCGGAGAGGCTGCCGGGGTGCAGGGGCAGGGCCTCGAGGGCGCCGAGGATTCTGGAGGGGGCCGAGGCGGGGGACAGGCTCAGCAGGGCGTCGGCCAGATCTGGAATATTGAACAGATTGGCCACCTGGTCTCGCAGGATGGAGCGCAGCAGGATGTCCTCGAACTCCTGCCCCGCCCAGGTCAAGCAGACCAGGCGCGCCAAGAACAGCGACCGATCCGTGTACAGATCGGCCATCAGCAAGTCGCCGCTCCACCGGTTTCGGCTTGCCCCATGCTTTCGGCAGGCGACCAGGGCCTGGAGTCGCTGATCGCGGGTGCCGCTGAGCTTGGCGGCAACGGTCTCGACCGTCCAGGTGCGCGAGTCCTTGGGAAGCGTGTCGCCCATGGCCTCCTGCGTGCATGCCATGCAGATGCCCATGTTGTTCTTGAGCAGGATATGAGCGTTGCGGCCGGACACGCCGCAGCCGGCGCAGCGGGTGGCGCGGGGGGGCGTTTCGACAATGCCGGACTTGGCGGAAAGGGCGTTCTTGATCATGCTGGCGGATGCGCGTAGGGCGGCGGTCATGGGGCGTCTCCAAGGGCAAAGCGGACATCCTCTTCGGTCAACGATTTCAGGGAGGAGCCGTCGGTGCCGACCAGGTTGTCGAAAAGGTCGCCTTTCAGCTGCTGGAGTTTGAGGATTTTCTCCTCAATGCTGTTGCGGGCCACCAGCTTGTAGGTAAAGACCGTGTTCTTCTGGCCGATGCGGTGGGTGCGGTCGATCGCCTGGGTTTCGGCGGCCCGGTTCCACCAGGGGTCGTAGATGAAGACATAGTCGGCGGCGGTCAGATTCAGCCCGACCCCGCCGGTCTTGAGGGTCATCAGGAAGACGGCGATGCTGTCGTCGTTCTGGAAGCGTTTGACCAGGGCCTCGCGGTCGCGGGTGGCGCCGGTCATGACCAGATGCGGGATGCCCGCCCGGTTCAGATCGTCGCTGAGCGTGTCCAGTGCCCCCAGAAAATTGGCGAAGACCAGCGACTTGTGGCCGTTGCCGGCGGCCTCCTGGATCTCCTGCACGACCAGGTCGCGCTTGGGCGAGAGCACCGTGGCGTCCGTCTTGCTCTCGGGGGTGGAGGCGATCTGGCGCAGTTCGGTGAAGGCCTGCAAGAGGGCGAACTGGCTGTTCTGAATGCCGTCGGCGGCAATGCTGGCGGTGATCAGATCGTGGTAGAACCGCCGGCGGCTTTCGTACAGAGCGGCCTGCGGTTCGGACATGTCCACGTAGAGAACCTGCTCGATTTTGTCGGGCAGATCCTTGAGCACCTGCTTCTTGGTGCGCCTCAGCATGAAGGGGGCGATTTTGCGCTGGAGGTCGGCCATGGCCTGCTTGTCGTTGTCCCGGCTAATGGGGGCGGCGTAGTCGCGGTTGAAGGCCTGAAGGGAGCCGAACATGGACGGATTCAGGAAGCGGAACAACGAGTAAAGCTCGGTCAGGTTGTTCTCCACGGGGGTGCCACTGAGGGCGAGGCGATGGCGGCTTTTGACCAGCTGGATGGCTTTGGTGGCCTGGGCGTTGGGGTTTTTGATGTGCTGGGACTCGTCGAGAATCAGGTAGTGGAAGTCGATCTCCTTGAGCGCTTCGATGTCGGAGCGTAGCGTTCCGTAGGTGGTGAGGATCAGATTGCAGGCGCGGGCGGCCTTCAGATCGCGGGCGCTGCCGTGGTAGACGGCGCTGGTGAGATCGGGGGTGAACTTGGCGATTTCCGTCTGCCAGTTGAACAGCAGGCTCCTGGGCATGACCACCAGCGAGGCGGGGGTGCGCTTTTTGACGGTGGCGTGCAGCAGGGCCAGGGCCTGGACCGTCTTGCCCAGGCCCATGTCGTCGGCCAGGCAGCCACCCAGGCCGGCGGCGTTCAGGCGCCGCATCCACTGGTAGCCGGCATGCTGGTAGGGGCGCAGCTTGGCTTTGATTTTCGGAGCACGCACGGTCTTGCCGCTGCGCAGCTGCCTGAAAATCTGGGCGGCCGAATCCAGCCCCTCGACCTTGCGCAGCTCGTTCTCCTCGATCAGCTCCTCCAGAAAGGGCAGATCGAAAAACGAAATGTTCACCGACTTGCCTCGGGTCCGGAAAAGGCGCTCGAGGCGGCGGAGGTAGTCGCCGTTGACCAGCGCCTTGCTGCCGTCGTTAAGCGGAATGTAGGTTTGCTTGCGGAAATGCTTGAGGGCGTCGGCCAGCGAGATGATCTGGTCATCGATTTCCAGGACGGCCTCGGCCTCCAGAAAATCGATGCCGCTGCCCAGGGAGGAGACGCTGAGCCTGGGGCGGCTGGTTCTGAGCTTGAAGCGCTGCAGATGCTCGGCGCCGAAGCACTGGAAATCGGCCAGCAGGCCGGGGAGGGCGTCGGCCAGAAACGGTTCGACCAGCTCGGGGTCGATCAGAAAAAACCCCTCGTCTTGGTAATAACTTCCCGACTGTTGTTTGGCTGTCTTTCTGAGAGCCCGGGTGATCTGGGCCACGCAGTCCGCCGTGGATTGATGGACCACATCGCTGATCAGCACGGTGCGCTCCAGCGGATTGACCGTGGCCGCCCGGCTCACCTCGTAGCTTTCAAGAAACTCCGGGGCGAAGCCGCCGAGGGTCCGGGCGATGCGCAGCTTCAGACAGCCCTCGGCGTCCACATCCTCGAAGATGACGCTGGCCTTGGCGTGCCGCACCGGCCCCGGGGCGGTTTTGTAGCCCTCCAAGACCGGGGTGGCGTTTTCCAGGGTCGAAAACAACAGGGTGAGGTACGATTCCAGTTCCTCCTTGGCGAAGGAGGTGGCGAAAAGCGGCAGATCCGCGAAGCGCGGTCCCAGCGGAGCGATGGGCAGGATGCGGTTTCCGCCGACCAGGGCGTAGGCCTCGGAAAGCAACTCGAAGTCCGCATGGGCCCCGTCGTCGGTCTGAATCGAAAGGGCCGCCGAGTAGTCGCGGCCGCTCTCGGACAGCTGCACGCGCACCGTGCCGCCGCCCTCCTCCAGGCGGACCGCTTTCATCTTGGAATTGACCAGTCGGCCGGTGCGGGCCAGCAGCGGGATCAGGTGGTCGTGCTCGGACAGCACCACCTGCTCGGAGGCGCCCTTCCAGTTGAACTGCCTGGCATGGCGATCGCGCAGCCGGGCCAGCGCTTTCAATGCCTCCCTGGTGGCGCCGTGCGAATACTCGTAGCCGCACTCCAGGGCCCTGCCGGTATTATCCACCGTTTCAACCCACGACGCCCCCTGCCCCGAACCGATTCGAAAGTAGATGTCCACCGGCGCGGTTTCGGCCAGGCTGCGCCAGGGGTTGCCGCTGCCGCGGAGCGCTTCAAAAAGATCGGTTGTGGCCATGATCGTCCCGTATTTCCGCCGTTGTAGAGGAGAGTAACTGCAATTCGGAAAGAAGGTAACCTAATGCCCGATCGGCAGCTGGCCATCGAATTTCAGGTGCCAGCTTTCAACAGGAACTTCACCGTATTCTGAATCAGGATTGTTTCTCACACCCAAACGGCAACGATGCGCTTATCCCTGAAGGTGAGGATCTCGGTCTTGTATGCTTTGTTCCGGTTGAAATCAAAACAGAGCAGATACCCCGTCTTGAGATTCTGAAAATCAAGATAGTCGGAAAGCTGTTGCAGGCCGGCTTGGTGATAGCTGCTTCCACGCCAGACCTTTAACTCAACCACTTCTTTTTGTTGCCTGCCGTAGGTCACGACGACATCCATGCGGCGTTCATCGCCAACCACGGGCTCCTTCCACATGAAGCCCTTGCCGTTGATGATCGGCTTCAGGAACGACAAAAACACGAGCCGGCCTTCACGCTCGAGAAAGGCGGCGTCTCGATCCGAATAATGCTCCCTCATGAAGTCTTGGAATTTCGCCAGAACGGCCGCCAAGTCCAGCCTGTCGTTGTCGTAGTAGTCGCGATGCAGATCGGCCGAGGGATACTTCCCCGCCACAGCGCATTTTGCCCGGATATAATTCGTGACCAGTTGTTCGTAAACAAGATTGTGGATTCCCACCCGCCCGTTTCGCTCGGTCAACAGCCCGTAAAGAACCCCGAGATTCGTCGTCGGCTCAAGCAGTGAAAAGGGAATGCTTTCTTTCTTGGTGCCAAAGAGGATGTCATAGGCGAGATTGTACAAACGCGGATTGTTTTCCAAATTCTTGACCAGGTCATCAAAATTGGTCGTGGTGTAATTTTCCCGCGTCAACCATCGGAACGACCAGTCGATGTCGGAAAGCCGCCAGTGTCGCGGATCATAATCCGGATTTTGCCCGACCGCCTCCTCGTCGATGTTTTTGCAGATCTTGCTGACCAGAAAGGGATATCCGGAGGTGTAGTAATGGATGCGTTCGGCCAGGGCCGCGCGGTCCATGGCCACGTCCATGGCCTCGGCGTAGGCGGCGAGCATGGTCTCGATCTCGGCGGGACCGAAACTCATGTCCACATTGAAATCGGCCGCGATATTCCAGGGCGAGTTGATCTTGGTTTCGCCGCCATCGCGGATCTTGAGCTTCAGCGACTTTACGTCGTAGACTCCGGAAAGCACCACGGAATGGAAGGTGGCGTCAACTCCCGCGTCCTGATCCAGGTATTTTGTCCGCAGCATGCCCAAGAAGCTGAGAAACAGCTGGTTGTTGCTGGATTTGTCCACCTCGTCGATGAAGACCACCACGGGGCGCTCAACCCGCTCAACCCAAGCCGTGATGAACTTGGACAGCGCCTCCATGTCCCCGACCCCTTTGCCCAACTCGAGGGCCAACCGGGACTCCTGCGGATAAACCCGATTGGTTACCCGAGCCACCATCTGCACGAACCGCGGGCAGAACTCCCGTTCGTCCCTGAAAATCGCGTCGCCTACCCCCTCGAAACTCAACCGAACCAGCACATACTCATCCTTCAACGCCCACATATGTTGGGCCAGCAGGTTGAGCATGGTCGTCTTGCCGTACTGGCGCGGACGATTGATGGCGAAATAGGCGCCCTGGTCGACCAGCGTCTTCACCTGCTCGAACTTGCCGGCGACGTCGACCATGTAGTGCTTGGCCGGATTGCAGCTGCCGGTTACGTTGAAGTTCTTTTGCATGCCATCCAATTCTTTCCTGAGTGAGGGAAAACTATACCGGACGGCCCAGGGTTGTTCAACAGCAACAGCGACCGAGGCCTGGCAACCAGGCGGGAACGGCAAGCGCCAGCAGGAAAGCGCCTGTTGATTTGAACCCCTGATTGTGGGTGTTCAGGTTTCGGGGGCGTCGTGACGCGTGGGGGCTCGATTTCAAGGTTGGCGATTTATTTTTTCGAGTTCCTCAGCGTCAGCCAAGTCTTTTAAACGATTCGATCATATCATCGGAGAACAGCATTTCACCACTTTGTCATTTCATAGCTGACGCGATGCTCAATCTTCTGTTTCTGCCACGCCGTGCCCCAAACCCGTTCCTGAATGGCGGCAAATTCCTTCATGCGTTCCGTCGAGCTAAGATCAGCACGGCGGCTGGCTTCTGCTTTGTTCTCCGAATCGAATGACTCGAAGAGCTGAACTCTTATTTTACTGGTCATACCAGCAACTCCTGTCCACTGGAGGTAAGCTACCGTCAATCGACGGAGAAACAATCCCGTGCCCCCGGCCGGAAACAAGAACCGCTGAACGGGTTTTTCAACCTGCCGCAGTTCCACAAGCGCATTGACAAACAGTCCGCCTGTGGCCGCCTCAGTGATAGCTCACATCCCAGTCTTTGCGGACGGGGTCGAAGCCCATGGCGGCGACGGCGGCCATGACCTCGGGTAGGCTGCGCTGGTCCTGCACCTCGAACTGCTCTTCGGCTTGGGTGGCCTCTGCGTAGCCGCCGGGGGTGGTGACCGAGCCGGCGGACACGCGGGTGATGCCCAGAGGGATCATGTGGTCGCGCAGTTCGGCGGATTCACGGGTGGAGAGCACCATGCCGGCATCGGGAAGCAACAAACGCAGGGCGCAGAGGATTTGCACGAAGGCGGCGTCGCTGACGGGGAAGAGGGGCTGGAAGCCGCCGGCGGCCTCGCGCATTCTGGGGAAGGAGACGGACACGTGCTGCCGCCAGTAGGTCTGCTGCAGGTAGCGGGCGTGCAGACCCACGTAGAAGGCTTCCAATCGCCAGTCGCACAGTCCCAGCAGCGCGCCGATCCCCAGGAAGGTGATGCCGCCTTTGGCGCCGCGTTCGATGGCGTCCAGGCGGGCGGCGAAGTCGCGCTTGGGGCCGGCGGGATGGAACTGCTTGTAGGGGTCGGGAAGGTAGGTCTCCTGATAGAGGGTCAGGGAGTCGACTCCGGCTTTGACCAAGCGGGCGTAGTCCTCGGTGCTGAGCGGATAAATCTCGATGCTGATGGAGGAGAACATGCCGTGCAGCCGGGAGACCAGCTGCTCGAAGTAGTCGACGGGGGCGCCCTTGGGATCCTCCCCGGAAACCAGCAGCAGGTGCTGGAAGCCCTGCTCGGCCAGAACCCGTGCCTCCTTGACCGCGTCCTCGATGGGCAGGGCGCAGCGGGGGATGTCGTTGTGCCGGTTGAAGCCGCAGTAGACGCAGGAGTTGATGCAGTGGCTGGATACGTAGAGCGGCGCGTAGAACTGCATGGCTTTGCCGAAGCGCCGTCTGGTGAGCACGGCGGATTGCTGCGCCATCGTCTCCAAAAATTCGGGCGCAGCCGGCGACAGAAAGGCGGCCAGGCGTTCGGGGGAAAAACCGGCCTGGCGAAGGGCCCGCTCCACATCCTGGCGGGTGCGGGATTCGATCAGCTTCCGGACGCGCTCGGCGGGCCAGTCCTGGAGGACGGCGGCGAAGGAAGGGGCGGGGGGGGGGGACTGGAGTGATGGAGTGGTGGAGTGCTGGGTTGGGGAACTAGGTGATTTCATATGGCACGCTGTTTTCTTGAGTAGAATTGCCCAGTCCTGGCCTTAAGGCCTGTCGCATTATTTGATTGGTCCTGGAGACCGCCGTCCAATATCATTGACTTAAGCTTTTCTTGACTGTCGTGTCCCGTTGTCGTGCTCCGTAATCGTGTACCGGCTGCGGGAAGCGCAAGACGATTACGGGCCGTCCGCCTCAGGCGGACTAGACGAACCCTATTGACTTGTAAGTTAATGACATTAGACCGCCGTCCCCGGCGGTAAAAACGAAGCAAGATTACGGCGGAGGACCGCCGTCTCCATATCCAAATTTACAATTAGTCGACAGTCTTAATGCACCGGACTCCGGCACGTTCTCACTTTCCAGCCAAAAACCCGGTCAGGGGGCTGCTGGCGTTGGCCAGGCGGGACTGGCTGCCGGGGTCGGCTTCCATACCCAGTTCGGCGGCTTCCACGGCCATGGCGAAGGCCTTGCCCATCTTGACGGGATCGCCGGCGCTGGCCAGAGCGGTGTTGACCAGCACGGCGTCCGCGCCCATTTCGATGGCGTCGGCAGCGTGGGATGGCAGCCCCAGGCCGGCGTCGACCACGACGGGTACCCGGGCCTGCTCGATGATGATCTCCAGCATCTCGCGGGTGCGGATGCCGCGGTTGGTGCCGATAGGGGCGCCCAAGGGCATGACCGTGGCCGTGCCCACTTCCTCAAGACGGTGCGCCAGAACGGGGTCGGCGTTGATGTAGGGCATGACGATAAAGCCCTCCTTCACCAGAATCTCGGCGGCCTTGAGGGTTTCGATCGGATCCGGCAGCAGGTAGTTGGGGTCGGGGTGGATCTCCAGCTTCACCCAGTCGAACCCGCCGGCGGCCCGCCCCAGCCGGGCGATGCGCACGGCCTCCTCGGCATTGCGGGCACCACTGGTGTTGGGGACGATGACGACCCGGTTCGGGTCCAGATGGGAGATGATGGGATCCTCCTGGGCGCTGGCGCTGAGGTCCACCCGGCGCAACGCGACCGTGACCAGCTCGGATCCCGAGGCCCGGATGGACGCGGCCATCTCGGCGTTGGAGCCGTACTTGCCCGTGCCCACGAAGAGGCGCGACTTGAACTCGCGTCCGGCAATGATCAATTTCTTCATCTTCTCAACCTCCTCCGACAAACTCAACGATTTCCAGACGAGCCCCGTCGCCCACGGCGGTGCCGGCGAACTGGCCCCGTGGAACCACGATCCCGTCCAGCTCCACCACCACGTTTCCAGGCTTGATGGACAGGTCCCTTAACAGGCTTTCGACCGTGGAGGCTTCGCAAATCTGGCGATCCTCGCCGTTGATTGTGGCGTTCATGATGGCGACCACCTCGTTCTGACTGACAACAAAAAATGCGCCTGCCGGGTAAGGCGGAGGCGCATTGGCAGCAACTCCCTCCGCAGGCATTACCCTGAGCAGGTCCGTAAGAGTCGATCCCTTGGCCGTGGATCCTCTCAGCCCGGGGCATTTTATCCGGGCTCCCCTGTGCGAAACATCTTGATTTTAAGCCGTAAATCTAGTGGCGAGCCCGCGATTTTCAAGCCTGAGGCATTGCCGGGATTGACTGACGAGAATCGCGACTGGACGCACTGGAGGCGAATGAACGCGAATGGGAAACCGCATGGTTCCGGTGGAAATCGGGGCCCTCAACCAGGCCCAGTCGCACTTGCAAGCAAGGCATTTTGTCCGCGAACGGCTATGTTTACGACCGCGCAAACCAGGAACACCAGAACAGGGATGACCGGATGCTGAAGTTTGATGTGATGGCCGTGGGCATGCTGCAGGTGAATACCTACATCCTGTGGCACCAGGAGAGCAAGCAGGGATATATCGTGGATCCTGGCGCGGAGGCCGAGCGCATCGTGGCCCGGGTTCGCCAACTGGGGGTCGAGCCAGTGGCCGTTCTGCTGACCCATGGCCACGTGGACCATATTTCGGCTGTGGGGGCGGTGGCCGGGGCCTTCGGTGTGCCGGTCGTTCTGCATCCTGACGAGGTCGGGTTGTACTCCAGTCCGAAGAACGCTCTGGAGCCCTGGGTGCCGGCGGCCAAGAATTTGCCCCAGACGGTGGCCCACGCCCCCATGGTACCCGGGCTGACGATGCAGGTGATCCACACCCCGGGACACACCCGGGGAGGGGTCTGCTACTATTTCCCCGAGGCGGCGGCCCTCTTCTCCGGAGACACCCTTTTCCAGAATTCGATCGGCCGAACCGACTTGTCCGGCGGCAACCTGGAGACACTGCTGAGCTCGATCCGAACCCGCCTGCTGACGCTACCCGCCGAAACCCGGGTATTCCCCGGACACGGCAGTCCAAGCAGCATTGGCGCCGAGCAACGAGGCAACCCCTACATCCAACCGGCGGGAGCATAAGCCTGTGGCCAACCCAACACACCCAGTCTCGGTCTACATGATCACCTTCAACAACGCCCGCACCGTGGAGAAGGCTCTGCAAAGCGTGCAGTGGGCGGACGAAATCGTGGTGGTGGACTCCTTCAGCACCGATGCCACCCCCGAGATCGCCAAACGCTATGCCACCACCTTCGAACAGCGGAAATGGCCCGGGCATTGCAAGCAATACCAATACGCCATGGATCTCTGCACCCACGACTGGCGCATCTTCGTGGACGCCGACGAGGTGCTCTCCCCCGAACTGATCGAGGAGCTCCAGAAGGAACTGGTCAGAAACCGGCAACGAACCGAAACCGAGCGTGTGAATGGCTACTACGGCCACCGGCGCACCTGGTATCTGGGCCGCTGGATCGAGCACGGCGGCTGGCTGCCGGACTACGAGCTGCGGCTCTGCCACAAAGACAAGGGCCACTGGGCGGGCGGGTTGCACGCCAAGCTCGAGGTGCAAGGCCGGACCGCCCACTTCAAGCATGTCTACTACCACTACACCTACGCCGACATCTCCGACCAGCTCAAAACCATCGACAACTATTCCTCCACCGCCGCCAGCGACATGCAGACCGCCGGCAAACCCTTCTCTTTCCTGCACCTGATCGGCAATCCCCTCTGCCGCTTTCTGCGAGACTATTTCCTGAAACGCGGCTTTCTCGACGGCTTCCCCGGTTTGGTGGTGGCCGTGAACACCATGTTCTACGTCTTCATCAAACACGCCAAGCTCTGGGAGTTGCAAAGAGCAAATTCTGGGAATACGGACCACCAGTGACCCCTTGCTCGACCATCGTCTTCCGGCAGTCCCCTTCATTTCAGGAGCAAGCAATGTTTGAACGCGAGCATATCCAGGCCATCTACGCATTCTATGAAACACGCGGCCGCTGGCGGGACATTCAGAACTATCGCACCCTGCGTGAAGGTGTTGGCCGCATAAAGAATATTTTCTTCGGGGACTCCATCACCGAGGTCTGGCCCCTCCAGGAATTCTTCCCGAATTACAGCATCCTCAACCGCGGAATTGGCGGCGACAATATTTACGGCCTTTATGAACGCATGGCCCACGATGTCTTCCCCTACTCTCCAGATAACGTGTTTATGCTGATCGGCATCAATGGAATAGAAGAGGAGAAGAGTCGGATCCTGAGCCATATCACGGCGGTTGCCGAGATAATCCAAACGCAAGGCATCAGGCTCTATCTGTGCAGTATTCTGCCGCTGCGCCACCCCGATAACTGGAACCGCTTTCAGTATCAGGACAAGATTGTCAACTTGAACGCCGACCTGAACGCCTGGGCCCGGACCAACGCCACCGGTTTTCTGGACTACCATTCGCTTCTGAAGGACGATTCCGGACAACTGGCCGCCGAATATGCCCAGCCTGACGGGACCCATATCACCTTCCCCGCCTACCAGAAAATGGCGGAGTGTGTCCGGCCATTCCTGGCCAAATGAATGACCAGGATGCCCATGCGGCGCAACATGACGCAACTCTGGGAGGAGGTTTACGAATTATTAGCCAGGTCCGATTATTCACCTTAACCCCAATAGGAGTCCCCTCATGATCCGACACGACGGCAACTACGACATCACCCTCCGCGAAAAAATGTACGGCGGGGAGGGAACCGTGAAGATCGAGCATTTTTGGAAGGCGGATGAGCTCAAGGCGACCACCCGGCTTTGCGCCCGTCTGAGTCTGGAGCCTGGCACCAGCATCGGCCTGCATCAGCACGACAACGAGGAGGAGGTGTTCGTGATCATCAGCGGTCAGGGGCGGGTAAACGACGACGGCCGCCAGGACCTGGTGGGCCCTGGGGACACCATCCTGACCGGCGGCGGGGCGGGCCACGCTGTGGAGGCCGTCGGCGACGAGCCACTGGTAATGGTCGCCTTCATCGTCCAATATTAGCATTGGACAAAATCAGGCGCCGAGCGCGGTGGCGGGTTGAAAGAAAGTGGGGGAAAAGGACCAATGGGGAACAGGGCTTGCCGAATGGGTGTGGCACTGGGTGGGGGGGGCGCCCGAGGCCTGGCCCACGCCGGCGTTTTGAAGGTGCTGGAGGAGGAGGGGCTGCGGCCTGACTTCATCGTCGGCACCAGCATCGGGGCGGTCATCGGCGGGGCCTACGCCCTACGGCCCGACGCCCGGGAGCTGGAGAAGCGGATTCGGGGCCTGCTCACCCGGCAGGCCCTCCAGGCCGTGGAAAGGCAGTTTGAACATTTGCACGACGGCCGCAATGGGGAGGGGCTGCTGGGGCGCTGGCGGGAGCTCGTCGGCAATTTGCGGCAACTCTATCTGTGGAATCTCCAGGCCATAAAGGAATCCCTGGTGGATGTCGCCTTGCTGGAGGAACTGATCGGCTTGTTGGTCGGCGACGCCAAGTTTGACAGTCTTCAGCTGCCGTTCTACTCCGTGGCCTTCGATGTGATCGGCAATCAAGACGTGATCCTCGGCAGGGGCAGCTTGGCCATGGCTCTCCGGGCCAGCGCCTCGGTGCCGGGTTTCTTCCAACCCGTCCAACTCGGAAGCCTCGTGCTGGTCGATGGCTGCGCCCGCCAGGAGATCCCGGTGGAAACCGCCTGGGCACTGGGGGCGGACGTGGTCATTGCCGTGGATGTCGGGGAGGGCGCGCCCACGGGAGTTCCGGGCTCCGCGGCCGAAATCATCGACCGTGTATCCCGGGCCCGCAACGAAAGCCTGCGCCAGGTCAGCCTGTCCCGGGCCGACTGTTTGATCGCCCCGGATGTCAGCACGATTCACTGGTCCGAATTCTCCCGGGCTGAAGACTGCCTGGCCGCTGGCATTCAGGCGGCCAGAACCGCCCTGCCCGGCCTGCGGAGCGTCCTGTCACGCCGAAGCTGGCGGCGATTCTGGCCCAAACTGCTGCAGAAGGCCAGGCCCGGTGCCAACATCGTGGAGATCGGACCGCCCCAGATGATGAAAAACCAGAATTTGCACCAAAGCCGGGAACCAGAGTATGGTAACCGTGGTCACAGTAGATGAAAGACGGAGTTGGTGTGAGGAAATAAAGATTCCGCCCTGGCAAGCTCCTCCCTCCCTCCCTCTTCCCCCGCTTGCCAGGGCGCTTCCGAGGGCTCGAATAGAGCTACCCGGATAGATGCGAAAGTAGACAGGGTCTCGGCAAGGAAGAGTGAGTGTGGGTAGTGGCACCTGTCCAAGGTGCACAAGGCGCCGGGACCCTTTCCCGTATAAACGCAAAGGCCGCCATACGGCGGCCTTTTTCTTGTTGACCCAGATTTAGTGGTGGCTGAAGATGCGCTCCGGGGCGTGGAACAGGGCCACGCCCAGTTCGTTGGCCCGGGCAATCACGTCGGCGTCCTTGAGCGAGCCAGCCGGAGCGATAATGGCGGTGATGCCGGCCTTGGCGGCGACTTCCACCCCGTCCGGGAAGGGGAAGAAACCATCGCTGGCCATGACCGCGCCCTGGATGGTCTCCGGACCTTCGTATTTCTGCTCGAACTTCCAGACGGCCTGTTCGACCGCTCCAACCCGGTCCTGCTCGCCGGTCCCCACGGAGAGGGTGCCGCCGTTTTTGGCGATGACCACCCCGTTTGAGCGGACGCTGAGGTTGATATACCAGGCGGCCAGCAGATCCTCGAGCTGCTGCGGGGTGGCCGCCACTGTGGAAACGACCTGGCCGCGCGCTTTGCTGCTGCCGCTGGCCGGCTTGAGATCGGCTGTGCCACGCACGTTGGTCATCAGGGGATCGGCCACAACCAGGCTGCCGTCCGCCAGGACCTTGATCGTCTGGTACCCGGCCACGTCGTCCCCCACAAATTTGGGCAGGCTGGCCAAATCGCCGCAGCGCAGCACCCGGATGTGCCGGTTCAGCTTGTAGCTTTCCTGGTCGTTGAACACCGCCAAGGCCGCGTCCGTCACGTGCGGGGCCACCACACACTCCACAAAGCTGCCCATGATCTCCCTGGCCACCTCCTCGTCCACCTCCACGTTGAAGGCGACCACGCTGCCGAAGGCGGCCCGAGGATCGCAATCCCGAGCTTTGCAGTAGACTTGAGTCAGACTCTCGCCCGGGGCACCCACGGCCGCACCGCTGGGGTTGACGTGCTTCATGCAGGCGCAGGCCGGGCGTTCGAAGAACTTGACGATGTTCAGGGCGTAGGAAATGTCCTCCAAATTGGTCTGCGACAGCCCGCTCTTGCCGGTCTTGAGCACCTGCATGTTGCCGATCGGAGCCGGCAGGCTGACCGGCCGGTAGAAGGCCGCTGTCTGATGGGGATTGGTGCCGTAGCGCAGGTCGTCGACCTTCTCGTAGGCAACGCCCATGACCTCGACCTGGCCGGCATAGGAACCGACGTTCCGGGAGAGGTAGGTGGAGCGGGACATTTTCTGATCGGCCATGGGAGGGATCCTTTCGTTATACAGAGTTCGAGGTTCTTATTATTGGCTGATGGCCACAACCCAACCCGCGATCGCGATGGCGATGACGAGCGGGCCCCCAATTTCACGACAGCTGCATATCGCAGAGCTTGCGATAGAGGCCGTTTCGGGCGAAAAGCTGGTCGTGTGTGCCGCATTCCTTGATCCGGCCGGCGGCGAGCACGCAGATCTGGTCGGCGTGCTTGACCGTGCTCAGGCGATGGGCCACGGCAAAGACGGTGCGGTGCTCCATCACCCGGGCGATGGCCTGCTGCACCAACTGTTCCGTGACCGTGTCCAGGGCACTGGTGGCCTCGTCCAGAATCAGAATGGGCGGATTCTTCAAAATGGCCCGGGCAATGGCCAGGCGCTGGCGCTGTCCACCGCTGAGCACGAAACCCTTCTCGCCGACCACCCGGTCGTACCCGGCGGGGTCGGCCATGATAAATTCGTGGGCATTGGCCTGTTTGGCCGCCTCGACAATCTGCTCCTGGGACGCCCCTTCGGTTCCGTAGGCGATGTTGGCCGCGATGGTGTCGTTGAACAGGATCGTCTCCTGGGTGACAATGCCAATGAGCTTGCGCAGCGAGGTAATGTCCATCTCTTTCAGGTCGACGCCGTCCAGCAGAATTCGCCCGGCCACGGGGTCGTAGAAACGAGCCACCAGATTGACGATGGTGCTTTTGCCCGCGCCGGTTTCGCCGACGAAGGCGGCCACGCTGCCTCGGGGCACCGTCAGGCTGACATCGTCGAGCACCGTGTTGGCCCCGGCACCATAGGCAAAGGTGACGTGGTCCAGCTGGATGGCGTGCCTGAACTCGGGCACGACCACGGGGTTGGCGGCCATGGGCAGGGAGGTATCCTGGTCGAGGATGTCGAAGATGCGTTCGGCGGCGGCCACGCTGCGCTGGAGGTTGACGTTCAATTTGGCGATCTGCTTGACCGGCTTGTAGGCGACCACGGCGGCGGCGGCCATGGGGATGATGATCTTGAAGTCGATGCCGCGGCTGTAGCAGTAGATCAGGAAGCCGCACAGACAAGCCGAGACCACCAGCTCCATGACCGGAGTCAGGAACAGTTCCGCCCGCAGAGCCCGGATGATCATCTTGAAATAGCGCAGATTCATCTCCCGGAAACGCTCCACCTCCTTAGCTTCCATGTGAAAGGCCTTCACCACCCGGATCCCGGTAAAGTTCTCCTGCATGCGGCTGACCAGGTCCGATATGCGCCTCAGGGCGCTCTTGGAGTAGCGCCGGATATAGCGCCCCAGCAGCATCAGCGGGACGATGCAGAGCGGAAAGACCAGGAAGATGGCCACGACCAGGGCCATGATGCTCTGCTGATAGGCGTAGACGATGATGAATC
>JBFJXC010000027.1:0-19825 GCA_041623325.1 Lentisphaeria bacterium
CACCGCATGGGACACATCCAGCTCGCCTCCAAGGCGCTTGACTCCAGGCAGCCGCTGGCCGGGAACGAACAAGCCGTTCTCGATCGACTCCAGAATATGGTTCTTAACCAGTGCGGCTTTACTATACCCGCCCGTGTCGTACATTATCCTATCCCTGCCTTTCTGACCTTGTCAGAACTACGCTAGCGCCCGCCACTGCCCATGTCAACACAGCCGCAGCGCTTTTTATTGACCGCCCCCAAGCCCCAGGCCGACTTGTTTAGAAGCCCGCCGGATGGTAAGCTCTGCATATGAGGGAAAAGGGGAAGGGCCATGTTTCCGACGAACGCGGGGCTTATTCAACCGCGCCCAGCTGACAGATGCCTGGCTCCCCTGCCCATGACGACCGGCAGACACGGAGGGCAGACATGAAGACTCCAGAAAAATCCAGCGCCCCATCCGCTGAGACTTCAGCCCCCCAACCCGGCCCTCAGGCCGACGGGCAGCCCGCCAGACACAAGGAGCTTTCCTGCGCTGAAATCCTCAACTCGCTGTCCTCCCACATCTGCGTGGTGGATTCGGACGGGCAGATTGTTGCCATCAACCGCGCCTGGTCCCGATTTGGAGAGGAAAATGGGGGAAAGGCGGAAACCCTAAACGTCGGAAGCAACTACTTTGAGGCCTGCCGGAATGCGGCCGGCCCGGAGGGGCGGGAGGCCGCCTCCAGGGCCGTGGAAGGCATCAATAGGGTCCTAAGCGGGCAAGCCGACCAGTTCGAGATGGAGTACGATTGCCACTCCCCGGACGAAAAGCGCTGGTTTGTGATGCGGGTGTCCCCCCTGCCACTCGAAGGCCGCCAGGCGGTTGTCTCCCACATCAACATCACCCAGGAAAAACGTGCCGAGGAGGAATTGGCGTCTCTGCACGCCATCACGCAATCTGTAGGGGCCTCGCTCAACCTGGAGAGCCTCACCCAACGGGTCCTGGAGCAGATTTCGCTGGTGGTCAAACCCGATCTGTGCCTGGTCTTATTACGAGAGGGAGATAAACTCAAACTGCAAGGCGCCATCCCCGGCAGCACCTCGATTGTCGACCCTCAGAAACAGACCCATCGGGTGGGAGAGTGCCTTTGCGGCATTTCCGTGCGTTCCGGGGAATCGGTTTTTTCCAGCAACATCACCCAGGACCACCGCTGCACCTACCCGGAATGCAAAGCGGCCGGCATCACCTCCTTCGGGGCCATTCCCTTGATCCGCCAGGGCCAGGCCATCGGCACAATCGGCGTGGCCTCATTCAAACCCCGCGACTTCTCCCGAAACCGGCGATTCCTGGAATCGGCGGCCGCCGATATCGCCATCGTTCTGGAAAATTCGCTACTGTTCCAACAGGCAACGGCCAGCGCGGCCGAACTCAAGCGCCAGCTGGTCAGGCGGCAGGAACTGGAGGCTCAGCTACTGCAGGCGCATAAGATGGAGGCGATGGGAACGCTTGCCGGGGGAATTGCACACGAATTCAACAATCTGCTGGCCATAATCAAGGGTAACGCAGAACTGGTCCAACGAAAGCTAAGCTCACCCCAAGAGATTGCCGAGAAAATTGCGCGCATCGGCACCGCCGTCGGCCGGGCAACCGAGCTGGTCAGGCAGATCCTGTCCTTCAGCCGTCCCAGCAGCCTTCAAGCCAAGCCCCTTGACCTCAGTCAGAGCCTGAAGGAGGATATGACGTTCCTACGCTCCACGCTCCCCACGTCGGTGGAGATCCTGACCGCGATCGACTCCGGGCCCCTTATCGTCAACGCGGACAACTCGCAAGTGAAGCAGGTTCTGGTCAACCTGTGCACCAATGCGGTGCATGCCATGGACAGCAAAGGAAGACTAACGGTCAGTTTGAATCAGGTCCGCCTTTCCGAACCTCAGATTCCATTGGGAACCGACGCTGCACCAGGACCCTACGCCAGACTATCCATCCGCGATTCGGGAGTCGGCATGGACCAGGAAACCCTCGAAAAGATCTTCGATCCGTTCTTCAGCACCAAGAGCCCCGGCACAAACGCCGGCCTGGGACTGTCCGTGGTCCATGGCATTGCCAAAGCCCACGGCGGTTTTGTCACCGTCGACAGCCAACCTGGCCATGGATCCACCTTCCACCTCTATCTTCCGGTGAGCCAAGGCCGGCACGACCCGGCAAGCGCGGCCAACGGACAGGCCCAATCCAAAGGCCGTAAACGCATACTCTTTGTAGATGACGAAGAGTATCTAGCCGAGCTGGGTGTGGAGATGCTTACCGAACTGGGATATGAGGCAACCAGCGCGACCAGCGGAACCCAAGCCCTTGAACGGTTCCGCCAGGCCCCCCAAACCTTCGACTTGGTGATGACCGACCAGACGATGCCTGGCATGTCAGGAATCGAGCTGGCCGCTGAACTGGTCAAAACCAAGCCCGACCTGCCCATCATCCTTTGCAGCGGCTACGGCCCCATGGACTCCGAGGAGACCTTGAAGGCGGAAGGCATTCGCCGGTATTGCCAGAAGCCCTTGAGTCTGGAGCAATTAGCGCTTGCCGTCCGGGAAGTGTTGGGTGGGCAGAACACCACCCCATGATTCGTCCAAGCTAGGGAAAACCGCGGCCAGACGTTGTCCGGAATCCCCATGGGGGCGTTTTTCACGGGAGGCGGCCCGGGCCGTCAGCCCTTGACGCCGCCACCCAGGCTGATGCCGCGCACCAGGCGCTTCTGCAGGATGATGAACATGATGATCAAGGGCGTGATGCAGATCAGGGTGGCCCCCATCAGCAGCTCGGTTTGAGTCCCATATTGGCCCTGAAAGGTCAGCAGGCCGATCGGCACGGTCCGGAGGTGGGCATCCTTGACCATGATCAGAGGCCACAGCAGGTTGCGGTAGTTGCCCAGGAAGGTGAAGATGACCAGAGTGATGATGCCCGGCTTGGCCAAGGGCAGAATCACATCCAGGTAAATCTGCAGATGGCTGGCGCCATCGATCTCGGCGGCCTCGTCGTAGCTGAGCGGAATCCCCAGCAGGAATTGCCGCAGCATGAAGGTGCCGAAGGCCGAAAAAGCCGCAGGGATGATCAAGCCTTCGTAGGTATTGACCAAATTGAGGGCGACCATGACCTGGTACTGGGGAATGGTCAGGACCATGCCGGGAATCATCATGGTCGCCAGATAAAGCACGAAGACCTTGTCGCGGCCCTTCCACTGGATCCGGCTAAAGGCGTAGGCGGCCAGACTGCTGGTCAGCACCTGCAGGGTGGTCACGAAACTGGCGATGAAGATGCTGTTGAAGATCCAGCGGGCCAGATGCAAATTCAGGTACTGCTTGGTAAAGGGGTCGGGAATCATCCGCAAGACGATCTTGAGGTTTTCCGGGTGGAAAAACTTGGGCCAGAAATGGGCGCCCTCCACCTCGCCTGCCGATTTGAAGGCCGTGCAGATCATCCAAATGAAGGGCAGAAACATGACCGCCGAAATCAGCGTGATCAGGAAGAATTTCAGAACGGTTAAAAAGGCCCGCCATTCCACGGTCTGTGTCCAATTCTTGCTCATGGCTTGGTTATTCCTATAATCTGGTCGGTTTGCCCGTTGCCTTTGCACACCTTGTTGCCCGGAACGCGTCTAAGCCGCTTCCATGCGCCGGTTGCCATACTTCCAGTTCACCAGGGTCAGCGCAAAGACAATGGTAAACAGAGCCCAGGCAACCGCCGAGGCGTAGCCGAGCTTCAGCTCTTCGAAACCGGCGGTGTAGATGTAGTAGGCCAGCGTAGTGGTGGTGCCGGCCGGCCCGCCGTTGGTCATGATCTTGGCGAACTGAAAGCCCCCCTGGAGACCGCCGATGGTCGACATGATGGCGATGAAGAACGTGGTGGGGGCCACGGACGGAACGGTGATATGGAAAAACTTGGCCACGCTGTTGGCCCCGTCGATATCGGCCGCTTCGTAGTAGCTTTGGGGGATGCTGGCGATGGAGGCGATATACATGATCATGTTGTTGCCGCCGATGCCCATCCAGAAGCCCATGATCATGATGGCCTCCCGGGCCCCCAGCCCAAAGCCGCCGCTGCTGAAGTTCTTGGGCAACGGCAGGAAGCCCAGCATGTTTTGGGTGCTCTGCAGCCAGACCGGCAGAGAGGCCTCGATCCCGACCATGTCCAGAAACGATCCCAGCAGATTGTTGGCCAGACCGTGATAGGGGTTGAACACCTGCTGCCAAAGAATGATGGTCGCCACCCCGGAGGCAAAACTGGGCACGTAGAGCATGGTCCGGTACGACACGCTACCCCAGAAGACGCCGCTGGCCGCACCGATGTAGAACACCCCCAGAATCAGAGACAGGTCTTTGCGGCCGCTGGCAAACAGAAAGGTACAGGTGACGAAGCCGACGACCAGCGTCAAGACCGCCAGGCTGACCCGCAGCTTGTTGTTGCGCAGGTACATGCTGTCGACCAGGAGATTGGCCAGAAACAGGCTGCCGGCCACCGCGAAAGGGATGCCGATCATGAAGTAGAACGTGTTGTACAGATAGAACCAGAAGTCCTTGTCTCCGAACAGGTCCACGTAGTTGCGCAAGCCGACCCACTGCAGCTCCACCGATGGCTTCAAGCTCCAGTTGGTAAAGCTCATGTACAGGCTCAGCAGCACCGGACCCGCCGTGAAGCACAGAAACCCGACCATGTTCGGCAACAGAAAAGCCACTGCCGTAAAGAAGTTCAGCTTTTCGCGTTTGCCTTCCCACAACTTGATCATCACATGTCCTCCAACTTGATCGATATCGCTTCCGCGCCCTGCTTGCGCAGCGCGTCGTAGGCTTTCCGGGCCTTGGGATTCCGCTTGATGTTGCGAGCAATCTCCAGGTTGATGGTCGCGGTAGCGTCCTTCATTAAACCGGCGATATCCTCCGGGCTCAACTGGGCGCTACTGATGATCTTATCCTTGACCTTGGCGAAGTGGCGTTCGATAACCGGCGACGGAACGAACATGCTGCTCCGGCGGCGGCGGCTGTAGGGAATCGCGTCGATAGCTACCTGGTGGACCTCGTCCTCCCCCTGGAAGTCCGGATGGCGGAATTGCTCGATGCTGATGTAGTCCTTGTTGCCGGGCTTGCTGTCCGCACCCAAGTTGATCAGGTCGCTATATTCCTTAGAGGCCAGGTATTGTAGGAAGTTCAGAGCCTTTTCGCGATTCTTGCCCATCTTGTTGATGCCGGCGCTCCGGGCACCGTAGCCGTTGTAGCGCTTGGCATCCTTGAACCTGGGCACCAGACAGGCACCCAAACGCAGAACCTCAGGACCCTCGTACTGCTCGGCATCCGGGTTGTTGCGTATCCATTCGGCCTTGGCTTTTTCCTGCTCCAAATTGAACCGTCTAAGCTGAACCAGCATCCAGCGAGCACCCCAAAGCATGCCCAGCTTGCCTTGCCCGAGCCAGTTGATATTGCCGCCCCAACCCCCCTGCAGGGTCACGCCGGCCTTGACCGCCGGAGTCGGCTCCACCTGGTGTTTGTGGTACAGGCTGTGGACAAACACCATGGCCTCGATGGCCTCCTTGCTATCCAAGGTGCAGCGCGTGCCGCTTTCGTTCAGAAACGCCCCTCCCTTCCCCCAGATAACCTCGTCGGCGGTGATTCCCATCCCCCCGAAAACCTTCGGAATCTCCTTGCTCTCTCCATAGATGGTCAGACGCTTGGCCAGGTCCAGATACTCCTCCCAAGTCAAATCCTGACTGGGATAGGGAACGTTGTACTGGTCAAAAAGGTTCTTGTTGTAGATGATGTATTTATGATAGACGTTGCAGGGATAGACGAACTGGCGCTTCTCGACCGTGCCAGCCTCGGTGAGCACCGGCAACATCACCAAATCGGCGATTTCCGCGGGAAGCGTATCGGGGCCGAAGCCCATCTTTTTGGCCTCCTCGGTCACATCCCAGAGAATGCCGGCATCGTTGTAGGTCTCGTAGCTGCCGCCGACCGTCACCTGCCCGATAATGTCCGGTCCCATATTGGCCGAACTCTGGACGACCACCTTCATCACCCCAGAGTTGTCGGGATCGATGGACAGATGGCAGTCGGGAAACATCTTGTTGAAGGCGTCCACCTGGGGAACGCGTTCGGGGTTGGGGTCGGTCGTCCAGACCAAGGGGATCTTGTCGCCGATCGCTTTTGCCGGGGCCGTCGCCTTGGCAACGATATAAAGCACTGAAAGCAGCGCTAAGACACCAAGCAAGAAATACTTCATTACAGCCGATCCTCTTAATTCATGCCCATATGCCAGTGCGCTGGCAAGCCAAAAAGCGGATGGCTGGACAGACCTATCCTGACATACCCGCGCTTATCAGCCCGCCAAACTACATCATCAAGGATAACAAATCCACCTCTGCAGGCCACGTTTTTTAGCAACAGCAACCAAAATGAAACGCCGGAGGTGCCGGAAAACCGCTTTGGCACAATTGCGTGCCGCCGTTTCCCGGGGTCGGCCAGCTACAGGCTCCCGGCGGCCTGCCGATACTGGCGAGGGGACTGAGCGGTCGCCTTCCGGAACCATTTGGAGAAATGGGACAGGTAGGCGAACCCCAGATCGATGGCGATCTCCTTGATCCGGGCATCGGGCAGGCGCAGGCGCCGACACGCAAACTCGATTCGCAAGGTCTCCAGGTAGCACTTGGGAGTCATTCCCAAGTCCTGCCGGAATAGCCTTGCCAAATGGACCGCACCGATTCCCACCCGGGCGGCCAGCCCGGCCTGATCGAGAGGCTCTCCAAGGTCGTGGCTGTCAAGCAGCCGAATCGCCAGGGCAACCCGCTGATCGATGCCCGCGTGGGTCATGGGCCGAACCCCATGCCCGACCAACACGGGTTCCAAGCACGACAGCCAGTTATTCAAATGGCCCTGAAGCCTCAGAAAGGAGGAAACCTGCACAGGCTCGTCCCGAACATCCCAGGACGCCTTGGGAATGCCTCCCATCATCTCCACCATCGGCAACGCCTGCGCCTCCAGTTCCGGATAGTCCGCGGCATTGAAAACGACGCTCAGGCCCTCCTCCAACCAGTTCGATCCGTCCGGCCAGCAAGCCTCGAACGACAGGGAAAGCAAGTGGGAATCCGGCGCGAATCGCTGCATTCGCTGGACCGGCTTGACCACCAGCCACTGCCCGGGTCCGGCGCGGAACACCTGTTGGCCGTGCCTAACCTCCGCCCAGCCGCGACGGACAAGCCAGGCCGCGTTGTTGGTGTATCCGGCCGCCTGCACATTACGTCCAGGCACGCCCCCATCCCCAATTGGACGGTCGTAGCACCACAACAAGTTCGTCTTCAGGTTCAGCCAGTCCCGATATCGCAATGTCAGCTCCTTCGCCATGATCGGAATGTATAACCGTTTGAGAAACTTTCATAACTATCCGGCCTTGCCGACCCCCCCTTTCCCCGGCACGGTAAGGCGGTGACAATGCCATGGGCAGTGCAGGCCAACAAGTCGACCGCAAACTGGAGTGAGCAGATGGGCATCGAATACCGTGACGAGACGAAGGGCTGGACAACCGTCAATCTGGAGACCGACATCTGCGTGGTCGGCGGCGGCCTGGCCGGCGTCTGCGCCGCCCTGGCGGCGGCCCGCAACGGAGCCCGGACGGTCCTGGTTCAGGACCGGCCGGTCCTGGGCGGGAACGCCAGCAGCGAGATCCGCATGTGGGTCTGCGGCGCACACGGAAAGGACAACAAGGAAGGGGGCATCCTCGAAGAGATCCTGCTGGACAACTACTACTACAACACGGAATTGAAGTATACCGTCTGGGACGATGTGCTCTATGGCATCTGCGTCAACGAGCCCAACCTGACGCTGCTGCTGAACTGCGCGGTCAACGACCTGGAAATGAACGGCGACCGCATCGCCTCGGTGGGGGCCTGGCATCTGACCGAACAGCGCCGCTATTGCATCGCGGCGGGCTTGTTTGCCGATTGCTCGGGGGACAGCGTCCTGCGCAAGTCTGGGGCCCGCTACCGCTGGGGACGGGAAAGCCGCGATGAATTCGGCGAGTGCCATGCTCCCGAGCAGGAGGACGCCAAGACCATGGGCAATTCCATCCTGATCCAACTGCGCGAAACTGACCAACACGTTCCCTTCCGTGCCCCCGCCTGGGCCTACAAGTACACCGACCAAACCTGCCCGAAACGACCCCTGGATCCGATCAAGGGCAGCAACTTCTGGTGGCTGGAGATCGGCGGCACCCAAAACACCATCGCCGATGCCGACGCCATCCGCGACGAGCTGATGAAAATCGCCTATGGGGTGTGGGACTACATCAAAAACCACCCCGACGGTCGCGGCCACGGCTGGGAACTGGACTGGATCGGCTCTCTGCCGGGCAAGCGCGAGAACGTCCGCTATGTGGGCGATCACATCCTCACTCAAACCGATGTGGAAAAGGGCGGCCTGTTTGACGACGTCGTCGCCCATGGCGGCTGGAGCATGGACGACCATCATCCCGAGGCCATTGAATACCCGGGCAAGCCGACCATTTTCCACCCCGCCCCCTCGCCCTTCGGCATACCCTACCGCTGCCTCTATTCGGCCAACATCGACAACCTCTTCTTTGCCGGACGCAACATCTCGGCCACCCACATGGCCATGAGTTCCACCCGGGTCATGGGCACCACCGCCACCATGGGCCAGGCCATCGGCACCGCCGCCGCGGTTGCCTCCCGGCACGGACTTTCCCCGCGCGGCGTCTACCAAGAACGGCTCCAGGAGCTTCAACACACCCTGATGGACCAGGACCAGTATCTACCCGGCTTCTCCCGGCCCATCCCCCAGCTCGCCGACCAAGCCACCGTCTCCCACGAAACTCTGCGCCGCGGCCCCGAGCGGGATCTCGGCGACCGCGACAACGGCGTCTGGCTCGAACACGGTCAATCCTGCGAATACCGCTTCGCCTCCACCCAGACCGTTTCCGCCGCCCGCCTGATCTTCGACAGCGACTTTTCCGACCCCAAAAAAATGCGCTACCGCTATCCCAAGGATATGGAGAACCGCGCCATGCCGGGCATGCTGGCCAAAGCCTTCCGCATCGAGGCCCTAGACGACGGATCCTGGACGACGGTGCATGCCGAAACCGAAAACCGGCACCGCCTGGTGACCGTAGACCTTGGCGGTCTGAAGGCCGACGGGATTCGCCTGACCGTCGAGTCCGCCTGGGGCGGCGGCAAGGCCCACGTGTTTGCCTTTGAAGTGAAGTAACGGCGGCGATGGCAGCACCTGGCCATGGCACCATGGGTGGCCCGCCCATGCATCGCTGTCACGGCACTCCCGACTGAGGGGCCGGAGGAGCGCCCGGGCTGTCCAGATTGAATATTGACAAGCGCCATCGGCCACCTAAACTTAATTGAAGCCCGACGGCGAAATGAAGTCTCAGCAAAAAAATAAGGAGAGAGAAACCATGAAACTGGCCCATCTGCTCAGCGCCACCGTGATGCTGGCCGCCGCCTCGTTCGCGGGGGCCGCCGACGTAACCGTCACAAACCTGTCGGAAGGGGCCAAGGCCTTCGAACTGAAGCTCGGCGGCATGCGCACCGCCGACAAATACCCCTTTACGGAGATCCCCGAAGAACTGAAAGGCGCCGTTTGCGTCAGCACGATGCGGGGCTCCTCGGTGGAGCCCGGCAGCGGCTTCAGTTTCACCATCGACAAATCCTGCACCGTCTATCTTCTCTACATGGCCCGTGGCAAAGTCGACCTGCCCGAGGACTGGGAGAAAACCTCGCTGGCCGCCAGCTGGAAAGCCGACCCTGTCTTTAAGGACATGATCTTCAAAAAGGCCTTCCCTGCCGGCAAGATCGAAATCCCGACCAACAACTCGAAGGCCGGCAACTACGGCATCCCCCACATGGCCGTGCTGATCCCCGCTGAATGAGGATTCGCTTTCCCACAAGCCCCGCCTGCCCTGCGCCGGCGGGGCTTTTTGGCGCCAGCAATAACACGTTCGCGCTCTGCTGGTTGCCACCTACCGCCAAAATGCACCCTCGGATCAGCCAACCGCCCCTGCCTCCCGCCGGGGTTTCTCCCGCTCGGAAGCCAGAAAAAAAACGCCCCCTGCCTCTTGCCTCGCCCCGTTTTGCATCTATTGTCGTTAGAGACGTTGCGGTGCCCCGGCCCGCGTTTTCAACTGTCTGGAAACACAATGGAAGGCCGCGTGCATGCGCCAGGACATGATTTCCCTTATGGAGCTGCAGGAGTGCGAGCTGATTCTCCACGAATCGGCCATTCTACACGACCGCAAGGCGGCCAATCCCGAACGGGAAGCCCTCGAAACGCGCTGTCGGCAGATTCGCGCCGGCATTTCACTGGAGACCCTTCGGCGCTACGACAAACTGCGCACGGTCGGGCTGGGCATCGTCCGCGAAGTCAACGGCTTCTGCAATGCCTGTCGCCTGAACATCACCATCGGCGACCTTAACCGGATGCGCACGGGCAAAATGACCACCGAGTGCCCCAACTGCGGCCTATTTCTTCTGCTCAGCGACAGCAACAAACCGGCATAGGCGAGGACCATGGACTTAAGCAGGCTTCTTCCCACTACCCACGTCATGACCAATTTCTCCGCCGACAGCCGCCGGAACATCTTCACCGCCCTGGCCAAACCCCTGGTCGAAGACGCCCTCATTACCGATCCGCATCAATTCATTCACGATTTGGAGGAGCGCGAATCGCAGATCACCACCCAGCTGGACAAAGGCATCGCCATCCCCCATGCCCGCTCCCATGCGGTCCGCCGCCTCGCCCTGAGCGTTGGCATCAGCAACGGCGCCGGTCTGGTCTTCAACGAGTCGCTTCCCGAGCCCTGCCGCGTCTTTTTCCTGATCGCCATTCCGGCCTTCGCCCCCACCGCCCATCTGCCCCTGCTTCAACACCTGGCCAGCCTGGCCAAATCCGACAAACACCTCAATAAGCTCCTGGCCGCCAAAACCCCCGCCCAGGCCGCCCGCGCCATCATCGGCTTTAAAGCTTGATGCCGGATTCTGGATGCACGATACAAGTCGCAAGAATCTCGAATCCTGAATCCAGTATCCTGAGCATCCCGAACCACTGAAGTCCCGAAACCGCTTATGCGCCGCACCGCCCGCACCCAGATCCCCCACCACGATGCCGGACGACCCCTGCTCGACTACCTGTGCGCCCGTTTCACCTACCACACCCCCGACGAATGGCAAGACCTGCTGGCCGACCACCGCATCCTGATCAACGGCTGCGCCCGAACCGCCCAATTCCTGCTGTCCCCCGGCGATGAGCTCGAGTATCGGATCCCAGACCTCCCCGAACCGCCCGTCGATACCGGCTACACCATTCTCTATCAGGACGACCACCTGCTGGCCATCGACAAGCCGGGCAACCTCCCCTGCCATCCCGCCGGCAAATACTTCCACCACACCCTCTGGGCCTTGCTCAAGGATCGCTTCCCGGACGAGAAGTTCGGCTTCGTCAACCGCCTGGACCGGGAAACCTCCGGGGTGGTTCTGGTCGGCCGCCATGCCCAGGCCATCCGCGACTGCCGCCGGCAGTTCGACCAGCGCACGGTCTGCAAACGCTACCAGGTTCTGGTGGAAGGGATCTTCCCGGAGGAAATGGAATGTTCGGGGCACCTGGAACCGGACCCCGACAGCCAGGTCCGCAAGAAACGGCGGTTTGTACCGGGGCCGGTCTCGGCCGGCCCGGCACGCGACTGGGCGGTCACCCGCTTCCGACGGCTCCATCAGAGGGGAAGTATCGCCCTGGTCGAGGCCCTGCCTCAGACCGGCCGCCTCCACCAGATACGCGCCACCCTCTGCAGCCTCGGCTACCCCGTCGTCGGCGACAAGCTCTACGGCCCCGACGACCAGCTCTTTCTGCGCTTTCTGGACGGCTCCTTAAGCCAAGCCGACCACCGGACCCTACGTCTGCCCCGGCAGGCCCTCCATGCCGCCAGCCTGACCCTCCTCCACCCTGTCGACCACACCCCCCTCACCTTCACCGCCCCTCTGCCCGCGGATATGGGGATTGATGAAATTGCACTTTATTAATATCGACGGGCTTCTGATCGTCTCCCCGTAAATCCCCGTCAACTCCAATTTCACAAACGTCCCTCCAGGATGACGATTTGGGGTCTCAGCGAATGCCGCTCCGGTCTACTTGATGCAGATACCGTAGCCAAAGGGCGCCACCGATACCTTGACCCCATCCCCTGCTTGAGCCATCGTACAACCCTCGTTAAGGAGAAACTCCCCGGGAACGTCATCGTCGGTAATGGAGAGAGTTTTGGTTTTATCGGTGGGATTGACGATCACCAGGCAGCGCTCGCGGTCCAACTTGCGCTCCACCACCAGCGGGTAGTGCTGGTGGTCGGGGTTCAGGATCTTGTACTCGCCATCCGCGCCTAGGGCGGGGTAATCGGTACGCAGCTTGGTCAAGCGCCGAACAAAGTGCAGCAGCGAATCCGGATCGCTCTCCTGGCTCTGAACGGTGGGACGCTTGTGGCAATCGTCCACGGGCAGGTAGAGCTGGTCGGCGGCAGCGGTGGAAAAACCGTTGTTCGGGGTGTTGTCCCACTGCATCGGGGTGCGGGTTCCCGAACGCTCGCCGTCGGCGGCCCCGGCGTTCGGAGCGATTTCCAGATTCAAACAGGTGAGCGTGGAGCCTTCCTTTGGCGGGGTTCCGGCCACAAAGCGCATGCCGATCTCGTCGCCGTAGTAGATGGTGGGCACACCGGCCTGGGTCATCAGAAACACCCAGGCGGGGCGCAACCCTTCCCAGCCGCGGCTACCGCAGCGCAAGCGCTGGAAATCGTGATTGGCCGAAGGCAGGGAGATGTAGCCCTTGCCCCGGGTTCCGGACAGCTGCTTGGCATACTCCTGGCGGAAGACATCCAGCGAGCCCCTGCCGGCGGCATCGAAGTAGCAGGGGCCCTTGGTAAACGGGATCGTGCCCGCGCCGTTGAAGAATAGCGAGGGGTAGCCCGGCGCGTTGAAATGCATCAAAAAGTCCAGATGGAAGCCGGCGGGGATCGAGATGTCCGGCAGGCTCCATTCGGCGACCAGAGCCCGGCCGGGATAGCATTCGTCCATCCAGGCGCGCACATCCTGCCACAGCTCCTTGATGGCCTTCTTGTCCTCGCCCCCACCTTTGATCAAGGAGCCGGCCATGTCCACCCGGAAACCGTCGCAACCGCGGTCGAACCAATAGCTCAGGATGTTGCGCAGCTCCGCCCGGTTCTTGCGGGGACCGGGCGCATCCAGCGGATCCTGCCAGGGTTCGGTCGGGTTCTCATAGCCATAGTTCAGGGCGGGTTGATACCAGAAGAAATTCGACACGAAGTCCTCCTTCTGCGGGCCCTCCTCCGGGTCGAAATCCCGGTTCTCCCAGATGTAGCGGTTCGAGTCCGGGCTCTTGGGATTTTTCGCCTCCTCCACGAACCAGGCGTTGTCCATGGAGGTGTGGCCGGCGACCAGATCCAGAATCACCCGCATGCCGCGCCTATGCGCTTCGTCGAAAAGGTCGATCAGATCCTGCTCCGTGCCGTAGCGTGGAGCCACCCGGTAGAAATCGCGCACATCGTAGCCGGCGTCTCCGAACGGCGAATCGAAGCACGGGTTCATCCAGATCACGTTCACGCCCAGACTCCTGATGTAATCCAGGCGCTCGATGATGCCGCGGAAGTCCCCGATCCCGTCGCCGTTGCTGTCCTGGAACGACTGTGGGTAGATCTGGTAGACCACGGAATCCTTCATCCAACTCAAAGCCATCGGAAACATCTCCTGTTTGTAACATCGTCGGGGCCCGTTCTGAATCTGGGCATCGTGCGGTTCCGCAGGTTTTTTCACGTTCGGCCCGTACCATACCGTTTGGGCTTGCCATCCGCAATGAGGCAACGACGTAGCCGAGGAGCCCCAGGCAGGCCCACGGAAAGGCCGCACGGACAGCTGAGACACAAAATGTCGCCCAGACGGCAAGGAAGCGGTTGAAGGTCTCCGGTTCGGAGAGTAATGTCAGCAGAGCAAGGAAGCAGGCCGTCACAACGCATCCTCCTATTTAATAGATACTTATGGCTTTACAAACCCCATTCGCAGGCAAGTCCGTGGCATTCGTTGCGGATTACGGGACGAAGCGGATGGGATCGGACCGGGCACTGGGCGCGGACGACCAGACAGGCAAAAGCCAAGGGAATGCATCCCCCCCCATGCACGTGGACATCTCGATCATCATCCCCGCCTACAATGAAGAGAAGCGACTACCGGCTTTTCTGGATGCGCTGATCGCCCATTGTGGCCACAGCGACTACCGCTACGAAATCATCGTGGTCAACGACGGCAGCCATGATGCGACAGGACAACTTTGCGACGGCTACGCCAACCGACATGACCTCATCCGTGCCTTGCACAACCCCATCAACAAGGGCAAAGGCTTTTCGGTGCGGAAGGGGTTCTTTGCCGCCCGGGGAGCCTACCAGTGCTTTCTGGATGCCGACGGCTCGGTGACCCCCGACGAGATCGAGACCAACCTGCCCTACCTGAAGGATGGCGGGTATGACATCTTCATCGGCTCGCGAGTCCTTCACGACGAGCAACAGGAGCTGAAGGTGCGCTGGCACCGCCGGCTTTGCGGCACCGTCTTCAACAGCCTGGTCAAACACCTGCTGTTCGACCAGGTCCGGGATACCCAGTGCGGCTTCAAGCTCTTCAAACGCGACGTTGTCAAACCACTGTTCTCCCAAATGCGCCTGCAGCGTTTCGGGTTCGACATCGAGCTGCTCTACCTGGCTTTCAACCTGGGCTTCCGGGTCAAGGAGGGAGCGGTCTCCTGGCACCACGTCGACGGCTCGAAGGTGAACCTGCTGACCGACAGCGCCCGGATGTTTGGCAATATCCTGCAGATTCGCACCTGGCACCGCCGCCCCACCGTCCAGGCATCGGACTGCATGTCGGAGAACCGCTGGCGGCTCGGAGTCGTGGCCGCCCTTTTCGCCAGCATACTGTGGTGCCTGATGACCGGGGCGGGGCCGGACTTCATGCGCTGGGACAACTTCGAGCAGCACACCCCGCTACTGATCGAAACGCATTCCCAATGGCTGCAAGGAGCCATCCCTTATTGGAACCGTCACCAACACATGGGCGAACCGCTGCTGGCCAACGGTCAACCTGGCGTGTTCTACTTGCCCTACACGGCGCAGTTGGGCGCCATGCGCGCCTTTGGCGTGGCGGACAGGCATTTCCCGCTGGGGGTCATCCTGCTGCACCTACCGCTCATGGGGCTGGGGTGCTACCAGCTGCTCCGCGCCTTTCGGGTGCGACGGTCCTTTTCGTGCCTGGCGGCCGTGAACATGGGCACTAGCGGCTACCTGGCCGTATACCAAAGCGTCTGGATCTTCCTGTCGCCGATCTTCGCCTGGACCCCATGGATCCTACTGGGAATCGTGCGTAGCCAAGACGGGCCAAGACGGCGGAGCGGGACCGTACTGACCGCCTGCAGCCTGGCGGCGGTGGGCCTGGTGGGGCATCCCCAATTCACGCTCTACGTGTGGCTGCTGACCATACTGTTCGGCCTGGGCCGGGTCGTCGGTGCCTTGCACCCTCTGCAAAAAATCGCCCGCTTGATTCCCGCTCTGGTGGCCGGGGCCTGCCTGAGCGCACCGGCCATCCTGCCGGTGCTTTACCTGCTGCCCTATTCGGACCGCTCCACCCCGTTTTCGCTGGCGGACTTTCTGGGTGGTGCCCTGCCATTCGAGGCATTGTCGGGCCTGCTCCTTCCTCTTTACCGCTCGCTGCCAGGCCGCCCCGGCATGGACATGCCCATGCTGTGCCACATGGGAACATGGCTGCCCCTGTCCCTCGTCTCGGCTTTCGCACTATCCTTCCGGCTGCGCCGCAAGTCGAAGGCCCGCCGGCCGATCAATCTTGGCGGAGCCTTTCGCCTCAATCTTGCCATGGCGGCGTTGTTCATACTGTTCGCACTGGGCAAGGCGGGGGTCATCTACCCGTTGACCTACTGGATACCGGTCTGGTCCTCGTTCCGCTGGCCACTGAAATTCCTTCCATACGCACAGCTTGCTTTGGGGCTGGCCGGAGGAATCGGTTTGGAGATCGCCTGCCGGAACACGGCCAAGGCCAGACATGTCCGGGTCGCGGTCGCACTCGCCTGCCTATCAGCCGGCGCTGCCCTGCTTGTCGCGCTGGGCAGCGCCCACCTCAGGACCGCCTCGGGCCTGCTCAGCCTTGCCGCGGCAGTCGGCACTCTGGCGGGGTTCGTGGCGATCTCGCGCCCTTGGGGCCGGGCCTTGCTGGTGGGCAGCGGCCTGGCCTCCGCCCTGGCCATGGCAGGTCTGGTGCAGCAGAAAGACATGAAGTCCTATACCGAACCCTACGCCAGCATTGGAGCTAACGAACTGGGCATCGACACCTCCCACTATGTCCTGCCCCTCAGCCACCACGCCTGGGGCCGGAATGCACCCAGTTCCATGCAGAGCCACGGGCTCTTTCATGCCGCCACCATGAACCGCTACCTTTGCGCCACAGGAGTCACCACAGGCCTGGCACCGGCGTGGTATTTGCGCTGGCTGCCCAGCTCACCCTGGGCTTTGCTGCCGGCCGAGGCCTCCAAAATCCTGCTGCAGGGCTCGTACCTGCCTGCCTTGGGCATCAAGTACCTCATCGTCTCCTCACAGGATGAAGCCATGCTGCAAACCGTAAACCAGTTGCCGGGGGTGACGAAGGTGACAACGTGCGAGGAAGCGCAGATCTACGAATTTCCCCAAGCGGCCCCGCTGGTCTACTTCGCCAGCGAATTGGGGGCCTCCTCCCTGATGAATCAGGTGTTTTTTCAAGCGCATTCCTGGAACGGCACGGCCCTGCTGGACAATCCTCCCGCCACGGGCAAGCTGCCGCCGGGTGCCCAGGTCCAGAACGCAACATTCAAAGCAGGCGCGCGGGTGGATATTGACGTGATTGCCCCCGACGGGGGCTTTCTGGTCCTCAACCAGACGTACTTTCCCCAGTGGCATGCCCGGGTGGACGGCAAACCGGCGGAGCTGCTCAGGGTCAATGGGTTCGTGCAGGGGCTGGCCGTACCCCCCGGCAGCCGCCGCGTGGAGCTGCGCTGGCGCTCCAGCGGGCTGGCCCACGGCTTGACCGCGGCGGTCTGCGGACTGCTCGTTTTGTGGGCAGGCACCCGGCAGCGTCAATCCTGAACCCCGATCGCCGCGCTCCGCCTTTGACCGGACTTGTGTTAGGGTTGTGTTAGCTCCGCTCAGCATACCTTGCAATTGCCTAACCTGCCGTTAACGTATCGCCTCCTGAAAACTGGCGGCCGAACACGGTTCTGGCCTGCCCCCGCAGGTTATCCCAACAAGGAACCCCCATGAACACAGCCCAATTTTTGAAAATGTTCTATTCGATCATCGGCGGACTTGGCATCTTCATGCTCGGCATGAAGTATATGTCCGATGGCCTGCAGGTAACCGCCGGAGACCGCCTGAGAAACATGATCAGCGCGGTCACCAACAACCGCTTCCTGGCCGTCATCATCGGCACGGTCGTCACCTGCATCATCCAGTCCAGTTCGGTCACCACCGTCATGGTTGTCGGCTTTGTCAATTCCGGCTTCATGACCCTGGGCCAGGCCATCGGGGTCACCCTGGGCGCCAACATCGGCACCACCATCACCGGCTGGATCCTGGTCCTGAAAATCGGCAAATACGGCCTGCCCATCCTGGGCATCGCCGCCCTGTTCTACCGATTCCTGCGCCAAGACCGCTGGCGCTACATCGCCCTCTTCGCGATGGGAGTGGGCATGATCTTCTTCGGTCTGGAGCTGATGACCAACGGCTTCAAGCCAATCCGCACCATGCCGGCCTTCGAGCAATGGTTCCACGCCTTCCAGGCGGACGACTACTTCGGCGTGCTCAAGTGCGCCTTTGTGGGCTGCGTCCTGACCTGCATTGTCCAGTCCTCCTCGGCCACCCTGGGCATCACCATCGGCCTGGCCACCGCCGGGGTCATCCCCTTCCACACCGCGGCCGCCCTGGTCCTGGGCGAGAACATCGGCACGACGATCACCGCCTGGCTTGCCAGTCTGGGAACCACCACCAATGCCAAGCGGGCGGCCTACGCCCATGTCTTCTTCAACGTGGTCGGGGTCATGTGGATCACGGCCATCTTCAACCAGTACATCGGCCTGCTGGAGTTTCTCTACCAACTGGTCGGCATCGACCCCAACCTGGAGGTGCTCAAGGCCGGCGATCTGGTCATCCAGGCCAAGGACATCGTACTCCAAAATGACAAGGAGGTCTTTCAGACCGCCGCCGGCACCTTTGTGGAGGTGACCCGCGAATTCCCCCACGTCACCAAGGGAATCGCTCTGGTCCATACCTGCTTCAACATCGTCAACGTGCTCATCTTCCTGCCCTTCACCCGGACCATGGCCCGCGCCCTGACCCGCCTGGTGCCGGACAAGCCGTTCAAGGAAGCGCCCCATCTGACCCTCCTGGACGACCGCTTCCTGGAAACGCCTTCCCTGGCGATCGAGCAGTCCCGCGTGGAAATTCTGCGCATGGGTGAAAACGTCAAGCTGATGCTGGACAAACTGCGGCGCGTCATTGCCGACGGCGACGACAGTGAGGAACTGGTGAAGAAGCTCTTCCACCGCGAAGAGGTGATGGACATCATGCAGAAGGAAGTGGTGGTCTTTTTGACCGAGCTGCTCTCCAACAACGGCTCCCATGAAGTCGCCTACCGGTGCAGGCGACAGCTCTGCATGGCCGACGAATATGAGTCCGTCAGCGACTACATCATCAACATCCTCAAGATTCATCTCCGCCTGAAAAAAGATGGTCTCTCCTATCCGGAGGCCGAAATGAAAGGCCTGATCCGCCTGCACGACGAGGTAACCGCCTACTTCGAGCTGGTTGACACGGGCTACGAGAAACGCCACTCGGACATCATCAGCAAGGCCTACCCGCGCGCGGATGCCATCACCTTCCTGTTCCGGGACCTGCGCGAGCAGCACCTGCAGCACATCTCCAAGGAGCGAGTGGAGCCCCTGATCTCCGTCTCCTACACCAACAGTCTCAACGCCTACCGGCGGATCAAGGACCACCTGCTCAACTTCGCCGAAGCGCTGTCGGGACAAAAATAACCCCCCCGCTTCCACTACCCGGGCCGTCAGGCCCGGGATAACCAGGCCAACCTTCCCTTGCAAAAAAGCCCGCGGCACCAATGCCGCGGGCTTTTTTTCTGACGATCAAATCGGTTATCCAACGTGCCGGAAACAGGCATCCATAAAAAAGAGGCGAGGGGGGGGGGGAAGCAACAGCCAGAAAGGCAGGGATGGTACTCGGGGCGGGATTCGAACCCGCACGGGTTTTAAGTCCACTAGGCCCTCAACCTAGCGCGTCTGCCAATTCCGCCACCCGAGCATGGAGAACAGAAACAAAAAGTACCATCTTCTGGCCAGTATTCAACCCCTTCCAAAGGGAAAAACTGCCTGGCCGATGCCTTGGATCACTTTTGCGGGCTCTGACTCCGTAGCCGGGGCGAAACTGTGCAAATCGGCCCTATGTTAAGGGCCTTGAGACTTGCAAGCCGTCGCCGGCGGCGACCGAACCGTGCCCTTGCCGAGACTTATGACTAAACACGCACCCACCATCTCAGCCGACTCCAACGACAAGGATTGCCCCGATGTGGTCGGCGAAAGCATCCGCCTGCTCAGGAAAGCCAGAGCCGACGGGCGCCTCTATGTCTACCTGCCCCCCAAGACCGCCGAAGTTTTCTTTGCGTCACAGCCTGCGGACAACCTGCCCGAAGCCCCGCCCCCCCCCCCCGCCC
>JBFJXC010000028.1:0-19686 GCA_041623325.1 Lentisphaeria bacterium
ATAGACCAGTTCTCCGGCTGTGGCCCCATTGGGCAGCTGCGCGACATAGCCGGGCGTCCTGAAGTCCGATGTGCCTACGCAAGGATATTCCTGGGGAAGGGTGTCCAGGGAGCGGGCGCCGCCCTCAGGACAAATCGGCCCTGGCGAAAAAGCCCGGTCCCGGAGGTAGGCAGGCAAAATGGGCAGGGTTTCCGCCGACCGCAGCCGTGCGCCCCAGTACAAATGCGTCAGGTGTCCGCCTTCGCCAATCCGAAAGGCGTAGCTGTATTGCGGACCCTGCAGGTGAAACGTCCGCGTCGAGTCGTCAAACAAAATTGCCATGGCCAAATTCCAAGTTGACGGGTGAAAGGTGAATATTTTTGCCAGGTCGCCTTCAGGCGCCCTTTCCTGGACAGTAGAGCTGGGAAAACAAGTCGGTTTTCAGGAAGCTTTCAGGCCTCTATCCGTCAAGTCGTCGCGCCATCTGGCGGTCTGAGCCAAGCCAGGCCGGAAAGGCGATACCTTATCATTCAATTCCTGCAAGTAAAAACCGTTGGCGGCACTCAAACCGCCCTGTTTTCACGCTGACGGCCGTTGACACCGCCCGTATTGTGCCCTATGTTGGCCAGCAGGTTACTTAAGGGTACAATCGGATGGAATTGAGCATCGACCGCGACAACTTCGTTCCCATCTACTACCAGATCGGGGAGCAGATTCGGCAGGCCATCGAGGCGGGCCGCTACAAGCCCGGCGAAAAACTCTCGCCGGAGGAAGCCTTGGCGGCCACGTTCCAGGTCAGCCGCAAGACGATCCGGCAAAGCCTGGACAAGCTGGAGAAGGAAGGGTTTGTCAAGCGGGTGAAGGGCAAGGGCTCCTTTGTCAGCTCGACCTTCAACCAGAGGAAGGTCATCTCGGTTATCGTGGAGACCGTTTACGCCGGGCAGTGTCACCGCTCGATCAACGATCTGCTTGGCGGCATCATCATGACGGCTTGCCCGGCGGGTTGCGAGGTGCAGCTTAGCAGCAGCGAACAGGCGGAAAGCATTCTGGAGAATCAACGGGCCGGCAGAAGCGAGGTCTGCGGGGTCATCTTGCTGCGGTACCGTCAGAATCGAGAGATGGGCGGGATTCTGGAACAAATCAGGAAATCCGGCATCCCCTTTCTGCTCGAGGGCAGTTCACTTGAATCCGAAAACTACGTCGATCTCGACAACCAGACCCCCATGCGTCAGGCGGTGGACTACCTGATCGGCCTGGGCCACCAACGCATCGGCCTCCTAACGGCACCGGGACGCCATTTCGCCATCCGGGAAGCCGCGGCGATCGAGGCGATCAAAGAAACGACTGGTGAGTTCGACTCGGCCTGGAAGCTGGACTGCCACCAACATGGCGAGGAGATCAAAGCGAGGGAAATCAATGCGTATCTGTCGCGCCCCAATCTGCCCACTGCATTCATTGCCGTGTCGGACAGTTTGGCCATGAGTTTGGTCAAGCAAGCCAAGACGCTTGGGCTCCGGATACCTGGCGATATTTCCATAACCGGTTTTGACGATGCCCCCGAAATCAAAATGATGGAGCCTGGCTTGACGACCTTCCGGCAGGACTATTTCCTGCTGGGGAAGACGGCGGCGGAACGGCTTCTGCACATGACAACGGATTCCTGCAACAGGAGGAAACAGACCACGATCATGCCAGAATTCATCGTCAGAGAGTCATGCGCCGCCCCGCCCAAATGCAACGTTATTTCCGTGCCGTCCCGAACCATTAATAAGCCAAAAGAAAGAAAACGAATATGAAACGAGTACCGAAACCGTTCACGCTGATCGAGCTTCTGGTGGTCATATCGATCATAGCGATTCTGGCCTCGATGCTACTGCCGGCCCTGGGAAAAGCCCGGGAGAAAGCCAAAAGCATCAAATGCGTGTCGAATCTCAAGCAAAGTGGGCTGGGCGCGACTCTCTATGCCGACGACTACGACGGTTATACGGTTACGGCGTCGGACGACATGAAATTTACGAACAGCTATCGCTGGGGTTGCCAGTTGACCTACAACGGCATTATGTCGAACATGGCCACCGGCTTCAGCGTTTACCCGGCCAACCGATGCAATGTGGCCACCTTGGTCCCGGACAACATGCTGTCCTGTCCGTCGCTGGAGCCGCCGGCGTCAATTACGGCATCCGGCGGCACCTATATCAACCAGGCCACGACGGAGACCACCTACGGCATGCGCATCATCCATGGCTCCAAGTATTATCCGGGCGAACTACTTGGCGGCGGGCGAATGCCGCTGCTGCGCTCCTTGCGCCCCGACGCCCCCTATATGGGCGACAGTGTTCGGGTCGATCCCGATAAAAATCTCTTTTGCCAGTCCTATGCTCTGACGTTTGACATCACGAACGCCGGCTACGTCAAAGGCGGCATCATCTATCTGGCCCACGGCAACTTCTGCAACGTCTGGTTCCCCGACGGGCATGTGGAGGGCGTAACCGCGCGGGAATTGATCGACATCAAGCGCCCCAACGGCGGCGGAGGCGTTCCCACAGCCCCCATTATGGCCTATCCCCACCGGAACTGAAGCTCTTGGAAGGAGCCCAATCTATTCATCCCTTACCTGAAACTTACGTCCCAGCCAGCCCACTGGGCAAAACCAGATACCCCTGGATGAGTCTAAAATGCAGGGCGGGGACGCTCGTACTACTGAGATTAGAGTACTGCGGCCGTCCCGGCTGCAGACATAAAGTCTCATACAAGACTATTGAATTTTGTCCGCTTCGGGACATAAAACGAACTGCAAAATGTGAGTTAGAAAGACACATAAACATGGTACATGGGTTAAAGAATCTGTTGGGCACCTCGCTGAAAAGGTCGCGAAAGCTCGCCGCGGGGCTGATCGCCCTGGTGGCCGCCGCCAGCCTGCATGCTGGGAGCATTGTCCACCACTTCGACTCCCCGGCGGACATCAAGCGTTTCAATCCCCATCAGCCTGATCCCGCGGCGGTTTTCGAGACGTCGACCAAGGCCGCCGGTGCCGGTTGCCTCAAGGTGCGCCGGGGCTTCACCCAGCGGTTCAAGGAGCCCGTCACCCAAGGGGTGGTTACCCTCTGGATCTATGACGACTACTTCGAGATGATCGACAACTGGCAGTGGCATCACGTCAACTACGGTCTAACCCGCCGCCTCGACGGCAAGGAAAAGACAATCAAATGCGAGATTCGGCGCTATTTCCAAGGCTGGCGGACGGATCTGGACGACCCGGACCAGAAATTGCGTCATTTCCCCATGCCCCACCTGCAGAATCACGGCGGCTGGACCCGCTTCGACCTGGTCTTGCCCGCCGGTCCCGGCCCGAAAAATCTGACGGTCTACATCGACGGCTACAAGGCCTTCACCACGCCGGGAAAATTCGACTCCCTGTCCTATGTCTCCACAGACTGGATCCCCTTTGTGGACGAATTCTCCTACGACCCGGATCCGGCCAGTTTTCGGCCCAACCCGATTCGCACGATTCAACCCGACTCCCCCTACGGTCTGGTGACCTTGGAACCCGGCGAAAATCTGGAGGTTGGCTTTGACTTCGACACGCAGGGCGCCCGAGCCAAGTCCGGCGAGTTGTCGCTGGCCCTGATCAACGGCCGCGGCGAGACCGTGGCCTCAAACAAGGCCACCGTCGACTGGAGCAAGCGAAACACGCATTTCAAAATCGTCTTGCCGTCACCGCCGCGCTCGGGCCACTATTGGCTGGACGCGACCTACCGGGAATCCGGGATGCCGGCGGACTTCTCCCGCCGCAAAATCAACGTGCAGTTTTTAAGTCCGGGGTTTGCCCAGGAGTCGCAGGACCCTTTGGACCTGTTCCGGACCCCCTGGGATTTTCTGCCCATCGGCGGTCGAAAACTCAACGGGCTTGGGGCCATAAGTTCGGACAGCCCCACCGAAGCGGAATTGGCCGTGCCGGCCGAAGCCCCGACTGACTGGTCGGACGCCTTCGTGTTGCAGGGCCCCTGGGCCTTTTTGCGGGACTGGTTCAACCCCAAATTCACCTGTCACGCGGGTTGGTACCACAAGTCAGTGGCGGTCCCGCCCGCCTGGAAAGGGCAGAAGGTGATGCTGGACATCGACTCGCCCGAAAGCATCGCCACCGTGTTTGCCAACGGCAAGCGGGTCGGTTCGGTTGAATATCCGGGCGGGGTGCTGGACCTGACGGCCTTCGCCACGCCCGGAAAAACGTTGGACCTGGCCATCCACGTCGCCGCGGACCCGGTCACCGGCTACATCAAACTGGCCAGAGAGTACATCTCCAGCACGTTCCAGGTTCCGAAAAGTCTGAAGAAGAGGGGCCTGGGCGGGGACGTGGTCCTCTATCCCGAGGCCGACGGCCCGCGCCTGGACGGCGTCGCCATCAGGACCTCGGTCGCCACCAAGACCCTGACCGCTGTTTTCGAGCTTAAGGGGCTCGAACCCGGCACGACCTACCGCATCACGGCAGCGGCCACCAATGCCGGAACCATCGCCAAGGCCCTGCCCGAGACCACCTTCGAGGCCAGCGCCTCTGCAGAACAGATCACCCTCTCCGCCCCGTGGTCGGATCCCATTCTCTGGGAACTGAACGCGCCCTATCTCTACGATCTGAACGCCACCTTGCAGAATGCCAGGGGCAAAACCCTGGCCAGTCTCTGGCCGGAGCGCTTAGGTTTCCGGGAAATCACCGGCAACGGTCCCGACCTGATCCTCAACGGCCGACCCATCACTCTGTTCCACATCGGCGGGGCCATGGTCGATGCACCTGAAAGCAGCCAGTGGTGCGAGAAATACGGTTTCCATTCCCGCTACTACGGGCACGGCCGGGAAGATGCCCGCCTGCTGGACGAAGCCGGCAAAACCCGCACCGGCGAACGCCACCGCAACGAAATCCGCATGGCCCCGCTGGACGTGGCCCGCAGCGGCAAGGCCGTCGATCCCAAGTTCTGGGAGGGTGTCGAGGCGCTTCTGGCTTACCAGATCAAGGATGGCCTCAACCATCCCGGGGTGTTTTTCCACTGCGGCACCCTGGGGGGAGGGCGCAACGGCAATGGCGGCATGTACAACCCCAATTTCCAGAACGGGACCTGGCTCAACAAACGCACCGGCAACGAGGTCTCGATGCGCGCCCTCGATGAAGCCAGGCGTTTTGTCGCCATCATTCACCGGCTCGACCCCACCCGCCTGGTGACCGCACAGGATTCGGGCAGTCTCAACGACACCATGCACATCACCGAGTACGCCGGTTTCCAGCCCATCCAGGAATTCGTGGAGCGGACCGAATACTGGCGCAAGCATGGCACGAAACCGTTCCTGATCTCCGAACAGGCCGCCCCCATGTTCCCCAACTGGACCGACGCCTGCTCCCAGGGCAAAGGCTGGCGTGGCGTGCCCTGCTATGCCGAATGGTCGGCCATCACCCGCGGCGATGCCGCCTATGTGCGCAAGGAGTTGGACGACAAGTATCTGGCCGGCCTGGAAAAGGCGGTTGCCCAACAACGCCAGCGGGTCAGGGATACCGTCAAGGATCCCCTCAAGCAGGAGGCGGAAATTGCCAAGATCCGCATGACGCTGGACCCCTGGACCTATCAAAACCAAGACGAGGCCCTGCACAACATCATCTGGAAGCAGCGCCAACGCGACCAACTCTTCCACTGGCGCGCCAACAACCTGGCCTTGATCGGCTACTGGTTCAGCGGAGGAGGCGGAGACGAACTCGAAGCCTGGTATCCGGAATTCAACGCCCCGGTGACCGGCTTTCTGGCTGGAACCGAAGACCGCCCGACCCTCAAAACCCATATCTTCAAGCCGGGCGAAACCTTGCAGCGCGGGGCCATTCTGCTGAACAACAGCCACAAGCCCGAAGCGCTCACCTGCGAATGGACTGTGGAACTCGGCGGCACCGTCATCGCCCGGGACCGCCGCACCGAAACCGTGCCCCCCGGCGGCAAGACATTCGTGCCAATCACCGCCACCTTCGCTCCAGGCGGGGACCGGTCCGGAACGATCACCGTGTCCTTCATCAGGGACGGCAGAACGCTTCGCTCGGACAGCTGCGACATCGACGTGATCAACCCCGCCCCTTACCGGAACAAAGGCCGGATTGCCCTGGTCGACCCGGAGGGCGACACCGCCAAGGCCCTCCAGGAGGCCGCCGTCGACTTCACCATGCTCTGCTTTGACGAGGACTTTGCCGACTTCGACACCATCGTCTTCGGGCGCAGGGCCTTCAACTACGAGTTCAACCTTCTGCCCGAGGGGCTTGATCTCGGTGCTCTGACCCTGCAGGGGAAGCGCATCCTGATCATGGAGCAGGACGAGAAAACCCTGCGTGAGCGCTTCAAGCTGCGCACCGAATATCTCTCCCCGCGCGATGTGTTCGGACGCGGTGGCAGTAAACAACTCCTGGTGGGGCTCCCCGACCGGCTGCTCAACTACTGGCGCGGGTCGGCCACCCTCACCGACGGCTACGCGGTTGCGCGTGAACAAGGCAAGGTGCAAAGCGGTGGCTTTGGCAACGGCGGCACCTGGCACTACCTCTGGAACGACGACGATTTCCACAACCGGCCCATGAAGTGGGGCAACACCCACAATGTGGCCACCGTGACCGCCATCAAGCCGGACACGGGAAACTTCCGCACTCTGATCGACTCGGGCTATCACAACAACTATGCGGCGGCCTGGGAATTGGAGGCGGGCCGTTCCCGCATCGTCTTCAACCAGCTCGACGTGTGCGGGCGCAGCGAGCCGGAACCGGCCGCGGTGCGCTATCTTCAGAATCTGGTGGACTATGTGCAGGACTCGCCCGCGCCGACTTTCCGCAAAGCCGCCTATTGGGGCGGCGCCAAGGGAGCGGACCTACTCACGTCTCTGGATGTTCCCTTCAAAAAGGTCGCGGCACCGAATGGGGCCGAGCCTGCGAACGAGGTGCTGATACTCGGCGATTTGAGCACGGCTGAACTGAGCGCTCAGAAAGCGGCGATTGCCGAGTTTGCCGCGGCGGGCGGCACGGTTTTCAGCCTGCCGCGCTCGGAAAAGGACTTTGCCGCTGGCTGGACGCCTTTTGCGGTCGAGGTCCAGAAGAAAGAAGTCAACCACACCGTGGTTGGCAAACCGGCCGCTGCTCTGCTGGCCGGTCTGGGCAACAGCGACTTCTACTGGAAGGGCAACCTCGACATCGTCAGCCTGGCCAAGGCCGAGGGCGCCTCGCTTCTGCTCGACACGGGCATTCTAGCCGAAATCCCCCACGGTAAGGGGCGTTTCATTCTCTGCCAGGTCGAACCCGCCTTCTTTGGGGACATCAAACTCGACCACTGGCTCAAACCCTCGAAATACGCCACCGAGCGCATGCTCCGGACCTTGCTGACCAACAGCGGTGTGGCCACGTCCGAACCCCGCTTGCTGGATCTGCCAAAGGCACCGGAGCAGCTCGACCGGGTCGTCAGCCTGGCCGGAGACTGGAAGGTGTGCCCCGCCGAGACCGACGCCACCAGCTGTCCGGATGGCGATGCGGAGGTCTGGCGCGATCTGACCCTGCCGGGGGCGCCGCAGAAAGTCTATCCGCAATGGAAAGGGGTCACAGGAGCCTTCTGGTTCCGACGGACGTTGAACTTGGACAGAGCCTTCGCCGAAAACGAGAGCGTGCGCCTGATCATCGGCCGGGTCAGCGGCTCGGACCTGCTGACCATCAATGGCACCCGGGCAGGTTTCACCAACTCGGAGACCAACGTCAACAGCGTGGCCACCATCACCCGGGACTACAAGGTTCCCGCCAAGCTCTTCCGGGAAGGCGAAAACGAGATCGTCTTGTTTGTGACCTATGACACCAACGCCGCCCTGGGCATGAAGGGCAGCACCGGCGAAATCGCCGCCCCCATGGAGATGAAAATCTACAAGACCAAGATGGAAGGCACGATTCCCGATCCCATCGATCTGGCCGGCCGGGAATGGTGGGGGCAGCCCGCCAAGGACGCCACCACGCCTTGGAACCACAAGATTCGTCAACGTGTAGCGGTCCCGGCCATCATTCAGCCCCAACGTGCCGAGTGGAGCCAGTTGACCGGCTACTTCTGGTACTGGCGGGAGTTCAGACTCAACGAGCCGCTGCCGGAGGGTGTGAAGCCCGTGCTGATGCTGGGAGCGGTCGACGACACCGACGTGACCTTCTTCAACGAGGTCAAGATCGGCTACACCAACAGTGAGACCAACCCCAACGACTTCTGGATGGCGCCGCGCAACTACCCGATTCCGCGCGAACTCTTCAAGGTCGGCAACAACATCATCAAGGTTCAGATGAAGGACCACAACGTGGGCGGCGGCATCTGGAAGGGACCGGTGCAAATCGTCTTCGAGGATCCGGCCGTCACCCGCAGGCGCAAGCTGGCCGAGCGCCCCTATCTGCACAGCATCGACCGCACGGACGACCCCTACTGGCACCATGGATTTTAGGGGGCTGCGGAGCGAGTGGGTACGGGAGGCCAGGAAAACGCTAAACGCCAAGCGGCAGACGATTGTCCTGAAGGGACAGAGACTTGTAGCCGGGGCTTTAACCCCAGAAATGCCCATCCAGAATGGGGGGCTGTCCCATTATTGTGTAACGGTTGACAAACAGGCTTGAAGACGGCTGGCGACTGTCTTGACCCGGAGGATTCGTCTGGCGTTGTCGTGCTCCGTAATCGTCTCGCGAGAAAGGCGATTCGGTACAAGACGACGGGGCACGATAACGGGACACGTGACCAAGTCTTATCCTTAAGTCAATAACATTAGACGGCGGTCTCAAGGATGAATCGAATTTCTGGGACAGCCCCCGACAACGCCGCAAAGCAAAATGCCATGATGCCTGGCGAAATGCGCAACAATACGAGTAAATGCAATGCCCCTACTGAAAGATTCCCCTCTCATCATCTGGCATTCCGATCCGGTCGGACCGGATGAAACCGTCTTGCTCAATGGCTATGCCTTCGGCGACGACTGCATGGTCAAACTCAAGCGCCTGGCGGACGATGACTCGGCGGCCCCTTCCGGGGAGGTCGAAATCACCCCGCTGGCGGCGACGGCGGACTCGCTCAAATTCGTGGTGCCGGCCTCCTGGCAGGCGGGCGTCTATTCCTGCGTGGTCACCCGCGGCAAAGCCGTCTCGACCCCCGTCTTGTTGAATGCGCCCAATGTCTGGTGGCGACAAGGGGACCGGGGGGTGGGAAAAGCCTCGCAAGGGGGCTGGCTGAGCATCCAGGGAAAATGCCTGCAGCTCGGCAACAATCCTGTCGTGACGCTTCATGCGGAGACTGGAGCCGTCGAGTTAAAGGTGGTCGATCCGTCCCCCTACCGCGTGAAGGTTGAGATTCCGGTCGGGGTGACGCCGGGGCAGTACCGGGTTGTTTTCAGCAATGGCAGCGGCGGGGCCGAAGCCAGCGTCGATCTCGATCCCGTTGAGATTACCGCCAAAAGGCTGCCCGGCAAAGCCGTCTTCAATGTCCGCGATCTGGGGGCCGATCATACAGGCAAGAAGGACTGCACCCTGGCCATCGTCCAGGCGACCGAACTGCTCGGGGCCTACGGGGGAGGCGTGGTCTACTTCCCGGCGGGGCGCTACCGCATCGATTCGGTTTTGCGCTCCGGGGTGTTCATCAAATCCCCGTTGAAGATTCCTCAGAATGTCACCTTCCGGGGGGAAGGCACCGAGCTGGTGAGTCTCTGGTGGCCGGACCAGGAGGAGCCGTTGCCCGCTCTGATCGAAGGCAGCAACAACTTTTGCATCGAGGACCTGTCCATCTACACCCAGGGCAAGCACAGCACCATCATCGCCGGCGAATCCAACGTGACGATCCGCCGGGTGCGAATCCGGGCCAATCACTACTACATGACCGTCAACAACGGCAAACCCCATCATAAGCGCGGCGTCGAGGTCGACCACATGGTCGGCCCGGCCATCGAGATCTGGGGCGACAATGCCACGGTGACCGACTGCGACATCTACACCTCCGCCGCCTGTTTCGAACTCAAGCACTGCCACGGCGCCTATCTGGCCAACAACACGGTCATGGCCAGAAATTTCTTCTTTTTCAGCGGCTGCAGCGAGGTGATCTTCGAGCACAACAGCTTTGTCGGCAATCAGCTCACCACCGGCGGCAGCAACTTCGCGCTTCACATGGGCGCGATTGCGACCCGCCATATCTACATGGGCCACAACTCGATCTCCCACATCTATGGCGGCGACCACGAAGCCTTCACCTTCGACGGCCACCAGACCGCCTACCTGGGCAAGGTCAAAAACGTCGAGGGTGCCTGCCTGGAGCTGATCGGCGACCTCATGCCCAGAAATTTCAAGGGAGCGATGACCGAGATGCTGGGCGGGGCGCTGTTCATCGTGGAAGGCAAAGGCCGCGGCCAGTTCCGCTGGATCGAGGACTACGAGGGCAAGTCCATCACCCTGGATTCGCCCTGGCTGGTGGAGCCGGACGAGACCTCGCTAGTCTCGATCGGCGGCTTCAACGGCAACCATCTGATCATCGGCAACACCATGACCGATACCGGCACGGCCGTCCAGCTCTATCCGCCCGCCCACGAATGCATCGTGGCCGAAAACAAATCCGTGCGGGCCAGCAACATCAACTGCCTGGGGCGGTTGAGGCAGTTCAAGAACAGCACCGGCGTGCGCGTCGAGCTGTGCTGGTACAATCAGTTTCTGGACAATGAGATTGTCGAGGGCAACTGCTGGGGCGGGGGAAGCACCGAGGTGGACCGCTGGATCGGGGGGGAGACCTGCCTGAACATCTGGGGCTGGCATGTCTCTACCGTCTTCAACGAGTTCGGAGCGGGACAGGACACCTTCATGACCCCCGACGGCCTGCAGACGATTCTCGGCGAATCCACCCCCCGGAGCCTGTCGCTTCCCATGGCGTTGTTTACCGTGGTCCGGCGGCACCACATCCACAACAACAGCTCCATCCGCATTCGGGGCAGAGTCAGCGAGACCCTGGTTGAAAACTGCCGGATCAACAACTCGGCCCGGGGAATCCGGGTCGATGCCGAGATCGACTACCCGCAACCCGAGGATATCGGACAGCTGTTCGATTTCTCCCCCACCGATCCGGACAAATCCCGTATCCTGGACTTCCTCGCCCCGGACCAACTCCTGATTCGCAACAACCACTTCAACGGGGTTGAGCAAGAATATCTGGGAACCGATATAAACAAGAAGACGATTCAGATTGTCTAACGACCTGAATCGAAACAGCTAAGAGTGATAGCAAAGGAATAGAATGATGTCGACACCAATCAACGTCGGAATTATGGGTTGCGGCGAGGTGGCTTCCTATGGGCACGCCCCGTCCATTGTCGCCACCGAAGGATTGAAACTGCAGGCGGTTTACGACCCGAATCCAGAGCGGCTGCGGCTGTTTCAAGAACGGTTCGGGGTCGAGCAGACCTTTACGGATGCGGAGGCGTTCATGCGCTCCGGCATCCAGGCCGTCAGCGTCACCTCGCCTGCCCCGTTTCATAAGGAGAACATTCTGCTGGCCGCGGCCAACCGCCTCCCCGTCCTGTGCGAGAAGCCCCTGGCGATGGATGTGCAGGAAGCCGGCGAAATGATTGAGGCGATGAAGCGAGCCGGCGTCAGCCTGCATACCGCCTTTTGCTATCGCCACAGCCCGGTCGCCCTAAAGATACGCGAACTAGTCCGTGCTGGCGCCATCGGCAACGTCGGCGCCTTGCGCCTGATTTACAACTGGGGCCTCCACGGTCGCTTCCAAACCCTCTCCGACGGCTCGCGCGCCCTCAACCAACGGCGGGAAGGCCGGATGGCCGAAGGCGGACCCATGGTGGATTGCGGCACTCATCAGATTGACCTGGCCACCTTCTGGCTCGACTCCGGCGTCGCCTCCTATTCAGGCTTCGGCGCCTGGATCGACAAGTATGAAGCCCCGGAGCATATCTGGCTGCACATGGACCACGACTGCGGCGCCCACACCTTGGTGGAAATCAGCTTCGCTTATCACCACACCACAAAGAATCCCAAGAGCGAGTTCATCTACGAGCTGATCGGCAGTGACGGCGTGATTCGCTACCATCGCGAGGCCAAGACCTTCACCATGGAGAACGGGAATGGCCGCCAGGAAATCGAGTTCTCCTCAGAGAAATCCTTTTCCGGCATGTACGAGGCCTGGAGCCACCACCTCCACAACCCGTCTGACCCCTCCACGCTTTTAGCCGATGGCGAACAGGGCCGGCGGGTCATTGATATTGCCCGCACCGTGACCGACAACATCATGGGAAAACACCAAGCCTAACCCGCGATGCTCTAATCCACAAAGCAAAGATGGCAACGGAGGTGATGGCCTATGAAACTTTTCCCTTGGCTTCGGCCTTTGATCTTGAGTAAAATGAATTTTAGACAAAGTGCCTATGGTAGCCGTGCTATTAGAAGGAGTTCAACCGATGTTGAAGAACAAGCCAAGAATATCCGGGAGACGGATTGGCGCCGACCCAGCTATCGGCAAGAGCCGCAGATCCGGCTTCACGCTGATCGAGCTTCTCGTCGTAATCGCGATCATAGCCATTCTGGCCAGTATGTTGCTGCCCAGTTTGCAGAAAGCCAAGGAGACGGCCCATCAGGCCGTCTGCCTGAGCAACCAGAAGCAGTTGGGGGTGGCCATGTCGATGTATGTTGGGGACAACAACGACTGGCACCCGCTGGCGACCACGCAATACGGCGGTAAGGGCTGGATGGATGTCTGGACCTGGGATGACGCCCTGGCCGGCTATGACGGCCGCAGCTCCTGGTCCTTTAGTGCCGACCGAGCTTTTCTCACGCCCACCATGGCTACGTCCAAGAACACCGAGGTATACCGCTGCCCCGAAGAGCGGGAACTGGGCTGGGGCGACGCCTACCGGCGCAGCTACGCGATGAACAGCGGCTGGAGGGATGGTAACAATGTCCCCCAGGGCATTTCAGAGTGGACGTACACCACCAAGACCACTCAGGTGGCGGACGCCTCGGATACCTTCCTGCTTGTAGAGGTGCGCAGCGAGTTGGGCACCGATGGAAGCGGTTACGCTGCCGGACAGAACATCATGAGCGGTGGTCAGTGGGGCTATTTCAGTTCGGCCAGAAGTCCCTTTTACCAAACCTACAATCTGCTTCCGGCCTGGCATAGCAACCGCTTCAACTACCTCTTCTGCGACGGCCACGCCGAAGCGCTCAGGCCCGCCGAGACCACCGGCGGTGTGGTCATCGTCGATAAGAATACCAGGCCCAAAGGCCACTGGACCCGCGCCGCCGGCGACTGATCTTGCCAACAGTGGCGGCAGCTTCCAGCTCCCGAAAGCCGAACCGGCTCCTATCTTTCCAGCAAGCGCTGACTGGCCATCCGAATCCCAATGGCCCCGAGAGGGGCGGTAACGATGATGCTGAGCACCGCGATGGCCAGGATGACTTCGCCGTGGGGAAGACCGGCGGCCAGGGGCAGGGCGCCGATGGCGGCCTGGACGGTGGCCTTCGGGGTGTAGGCGATCATGCAGAAAAGCCGTTCCTTGCGGTCCAGTTCGGATCCGGCCAGGGAGAGCCAGACGCCCAAGCTGCGGCCGGCCAGCCCAAGGGCGATGAGCAGCAACCCAACCAGTCCGGCACCGAGGACCACCCCGACCTGCACCTGCGCCCCGATCAGTACAAACAGCAGAATCTCCGCAAACACCCAGATTTTATTGAATTTGGCGGCCAGGCGCTTGGCCAGATCGTCGTGCTGCTCCAGGATCACAAAGCCGATGGCCATGATGCCCACCAGGCTGGCAATGGCCAGGTAGTTCTCCAGTTGGTGGAAAAGGATGGCCGCGGCCATGAAGACCAGGACCTTGCGGGTGTCACGCATGGTATAGCGTCGGAAGAAGCGCACCAGCAGATAGCCAATTGTTGCCCCCAGGCCAACGCCGAGGACGATGCTGAAGGGAATTTTTAGGAATGACACGAGCAGGTTCTGGTGCTCGCCTTTTCCCATGCCCAGAAACACCCCGAAGAGGGTGATGGCGAAGACGTCGTCGAGCGAGGCCCCGGCCAGGACCAGGGTGGGGACCTCCTTGTGTCGGCCGAACCCCTTTTCCTTCAAGTCCAGCATCTGGGGCACCACCACGGCCGGGGAGACCGCCGCCACGATGAAGGCCAGCATCCCGGCCTGGGCCAAGGGCAGATCCAGCAGCAGCCGGGAGGCCAGCAGTACCACAAGTCCCTCCAGGATGCCGGGGATGCAGCTCATCTTGAGGGCCGGAATTCCGATCCGGTTCAGGGTCTCCCGGTTGATCCCCAGTCCGGCCCGGATCAGGATAACGATCAGGGCGGCGGTGCGCAGCTCGGCCGAAATCGCCATCAGATCGGTGCCGATGATGTCCAGGCCACAGGGACCCAGCAGGACGCCGGTCAGGATCATGCCCAGCAGTCCCGGCAGGCGAAAGCGTTCGAAAGCCCAGCTCAGGAGCAGGGCGATGGTGGTAATGACGGCCAGGTTGATTAACATCGCGCCTGTTCCTCTTCGTCCAAAGGCCCAATTGCATCGTCAAGCGAAATATGGCCTGTGATTCCCGGCAGCGGCCCGGTATAGCGCTTGTGGGGTTGGCGGGGCACGACATCCGCATAGGGAATGCCGTGCTTCGTGACCACGATGCGCTGCCCGTCGCGGGCCATTTCCATGACAGCCGGGCATTTGGCTTTGACTTCGCGAATGCCCAACGGCATTGTAGGCCTCCTCGGAACGGATGCTAGTGTGCTGCTACACTTCCACAAGTGTAGTCCGGGTGATCGCATGTTCAATCCTGTTCTTGCAGCTGATGAAGCGGTTTGCTGAAACGCAGGGTAGGCATCCTTGCCTGCCTGGGCTGAAGCCTCCAAGGCCACAGGCTGGACGCCGATGCTCCTTCGCCTGGGTTGAACAGCGGCCAGCGCGCAGGTTGGACGTCGATGCAATTTTCTGGAAAAGACTGAAATAAAGGGAGACGAATCCGATGAAAGAGCGCGCAATTGAATTGTTGCGGCGGTTGAGCCAGGCGCACGGGGCTCCGGCCAGCGAGGGGGCAGTTCGGCGGATCATGCGCGAGGTGGTGGGGGACGGCTGCCACACCGACCGCATGGGCAACCTAATGGCCGAGAAGGCCGGTTTGAGTTCCTCGCCGCGCCTGCTGCTGGCCGCTCATTTGGACGAAACCGGTTTCGCCGTCCAGTCGGTCACGGCCAATGGCTGGCTGAAGCTGGTGCCGCTGGGTGGCTGGTGGCCGCACACCTTGCTGGCTCAGAGGGTCCGGATATTGAACCGTGCCGGCCAGGAGATCCTGGGGGTCATTGGCAGCAAGCCTCCCCACATGCTGACGGAAGGGGAGCGTGAAAAGGTCCGCAAGATCGAGGATCTGTACATCGATATCGGGGCGCAGGATGCCGACGAGGTTGGCAAGCGCTTCGGGGTCGGGGTCGGCGATCCGGTGGTGCCGGAGGCGCCGTTCACGCGTCTGGCCAATCCGGACTGGTTGATGGGCAAGGCGTTCGACGACCGGGCGGGGGTGGCCCTCATGCTTCAGTTGTACGAATCGCTCGGAGAGACCCAGCACCCCAATACGCTCTGCCTGGCCGGAACCGTTCAGGAGGAGCTGGGCATGCGCGGGGCCCAGACCGTGTGCGCCTCGGTGGAGCCCGAGGTGGCCATCGTACTCGAAGGGACCCCCGCCGACGACCTGCCCGGCATCCCCGGCGAGGAGCGGCAGGGGATTCCCGGCAAGGGCGTGCAGATCCGTTTGATGGATCCGGCCGCCGTCATGAACCGGGGCCTGGCACAGTTCGCCATCGACACCGCCAGGGCCTGCGGCATCCCGTATCAAGTGGCCGTGCGCCGCAGCGGCGGCACGGACGCCAAAGCCATCCATCTGCACGAGCAGGGGGTGCCGACGGTGGTGCTGGGCATCCCTTCCCGCTACATCCACACCCACAACAGCATGATCCACCTGAATGACTATGTGTCGGCCCTGACCCTGCTGCGGGAACTGGTTGTCCGCCTGGACCAGAATACCGTCGCCTCCTTCACCGCTTACGTGGATTGAAGACCGGATTGGCTTCGAGTATCGGACTGGCGTCCCTGCCCGGGCCTATTACATTAACCGGCTTACCGACGACCCGGGCTGTTTCTGGCGAACGCCATGCGTTCCCGGTTTAGTTCAGCCCCTTTTTCATACTGGAGAGCGATCATGGCAGAGAATGCGGCCGAGACTAGCGAAAACGCCGAAGCCAAAGCCCCGGCGAACTTCATTCAGGCGATCATCAACGAGGACCTGGCCAACCACAAGAACAATGGCCGCGTCCACACCCGCTTTCCGCCGGAGCCCAACGGCTATCTGCACATCGGGCACGCCAAGTCCATCTGCCTGAATTTCGGCATCGCCAAGCAGTACAACGGGCTTTGCAATCTGCGCTTCGACGACACCAATCCCAGCAAGGAAGAGACCGAGTACGTCGACTCGATCATGCAGGACGTGCGCTGGCTGGGGTTCGACTGGGACGATCGCATGTACTACGCCAGCGACTACTTCGGGCAGCTCTACGATTGCGCGGTGCAGCTGATCCGCAAGGGAAAGGCCTACGTTTGCGGCCTGACCCCGGAGCAGGTCAGGGAATACCGCGGCACCCTGACCGAACCCGGTAAGGAAAGCGAGTACCGGCAGCGTTCCGTGGAGGAGAATCTGGATTTGTTCGAGCGCATGCGCAACGGCGAGTTCGAGGACGGATCCCACGTGCTGCGCGCCAAGATCGACATGGCCCACCCCAATCTGCACATGCGCGATCCCATCATGTACCGCATCATGCGCAGTACCCACCACCGCACCGGCGACGATTGGTGCATCTATCCCATGTACGACTTCGCCCACGGCATCTCCGACGCCATCGAGGGCATCACCCACTCGATCTGCACCCTGGAGTTCGAAGTGCATCGCCCCCTTTACGATTGGTTCCTGGAGGCCTTGGAATGGGAGCATCGTCCCCAGCAGATCGAATTCGCCCGCCTCAACCTGAACTACACGGTTATGAGCAAGCGCAAGCTGCTGCAATTGGTGAAGGACAAGCTGGTCAGCGGCTGGGACGATCCGCGCATGCCGACGATCTCCGGCATGCGCCGGCGCGGATACACCCCGGAGGCCATCCGTAATTTCTGCGAGACCATCGGCGTGACCAAGTATAACAGCATGACCGACGTGGCCCTGCTGGAGCACTGCCTGCGCGACGATCTGAACCAGCGCGCCCCCCGCGCCATGGCTGTGCTGAATCCGCTCAAGGTCGTGATCGAAAACTTCCCCGAGGGCACGGTCGAGTGGCTTGAGGCGGCCAACCATCCCAACGATCCGGACATGGGCACCCGCCAAGTTCCCTTCTGCCGCGAAATCTATATCGAGCGGGAGGACTTTATGGAGGACGCCCCCCGCAAGTTCTTCCGCCTCAGTGTGGGGCGCGAGGTGCGCCTGCGCTCGGCCTTCTTCATTACCTGCAACCAGGTGGTCAAAGACGGGAACGGCGAGGTGGTCGAACTGCGCTGCAGCTACGATCCCGAAACCCGCGGCGGCTCCGCCCCGGACGGTCGCAAGGTCAAGGGCACCATCCATTGGGTCTCCGCCGCGCATGCCGTGGATGCCGAGGTTCGGCTTTACGACCGTCTTTTCACGGTGGCCGATCCCAACGTGGTGGAGGAAGGCCAGGACTTCACCGCCCATCTCAATCCGGATTCTCTGGAAGTGCTGGCCAATTGCAAGTTGGAGCCCGGCCTGGCCGAGGCTGCGCCCGGCGTCACCTTCCAGTTCGAGCGCAACGGTTACTTCTGCCTGGATTCGGTCGACTCCGCTCCGGGCCGGCCGGTCTTCAACCGCACCGTCGGTCTCCGCGACTCCTGGGCCAAGATGGCCAAGTAGTTGCCCCCCGGCGGGCTGCTCCCGGGCAGGGAAAACGCCACCATATCCGGCCCAGAACGGGCCGGACAGCCAAAAAAAACGGGAACGGCCTTTTGGGCGGTTCCCGTTTTGTATTTGGGGCGCGGCGCTGCGGCCGCGCCCGTTATGTCATGGTCAGGCGTAGAGGGGGCCGAAGTTCTGGCAGGCCCGGTAGTCGGCACCTTCGGCGTCCATGCCGAAGGCCGCCCAGCTGCTGGGACGGTAGATGCGGTCTGCGTCCACGTTGTGCATGCAGACCGGAATCCGCAGCATGGCCGCCAGGGTCATCAGGTCGCCGCCGATGTGGCCGTAGCTGAAGGCACCGTGGTTGGCACCCCAGTTGGCCATGACCGAGTAGACATCCTTGAAAGGGCCTTCGCCGGTCAGGTTGGGGGCGAACCAGGTGGTCGGCCAGGTCGGGTTGGTGCGCAGGTCGAGGGCGTCGTGCATTTCGTCGGGCAGTTCGACCGTGTAGCCTTCGGCGATCTGCAGGACCGGTCCGAGACCTTTGACCAGGTTGAGGCGTGACATGGTCACGGGCATGCCGGCTTTGGTGGTGAAGTCCGTGGAGTATCCGCCGCCGCGGAAGTAGCCCAGTTCGGCATAGCGGAACTCGGTGGCCTTCAGGCAGGCGTCGGCTTCCTCAGGGGTGATGTCCCAGAAGGGCTTCATGGCCGGTTTTCCGTCGACGGTTTGCTCGCCGGTGCCGTCCAGGGCGGCGGGTCCGGAGTTGATCAGATGAATCAGGCCGTTGGCGGCCAGGCCGTCGGGTCTGGTGCCGGTGACGCGCTCGATGGCGTCGGCGCTCCAGAAGGTGCGCACATCGGCAAAGATCTGGGTGGTGTTGGTCAGCAGGTAGCCGAAGAGCATGGAGACGCCGTTGAGGCAGTCGTTTTCGGTGGCGACCAGGTAGGGCTGACGGATGCCGTTCCAGTCGAAGGAGGTGCAGAGCATGGCCTCCATGAAGTCGCCGTTGGGCATGTGGTCGGTCCAGTGGCGCTGGCCTTGGAAACCGGCCAGGATGGCATTGTGGCCCAGGGCCTCTTCGCCGAAGCCGGCTTCGGCCAGTTTGGGATTGCCGCTCATCAGATCGCGGGCGATCAAGGTCATCTTCACGCAGGTCTCCCAAACCTGGTCTTTGACCTCGCGGGATTTCTGGACTTGGGGCGCGTTGGGATCGTCGCCTTCGATGCAGTTCTCCTTGACCCAGGCCAGGGCCTTTTCGAATTCCGCCTGGTCGTAGATGTCTTCGTTGAGGCGGCGGACGAACTCGCTCATGTCCACAAACTCGACCCGCATGCCCAGAAACTCCTCGAAGAAGTCGGGGTTGACGATGGAGCCGGCGATGCCCATGGAGCAGCCGCCCATGGAGAGGTAGGACTTGCCGCGCATGGTGGCCACGGCCAGACCGGCCTTGGCAAACTGCAGCAGCTTCTGCTGGACATCCTCGGGGATTGAGGTGTCGCCGGAATCCTGCACGTCACGGCCGTAGATGCCGAAGGCGGGCAGCCCCTTCTGGGTGTGGGCGGCCAGGACGGCGGCCAGGTAGACCGCCCCGGGGCGTTCGGTGCCGTTGAAGCCCCAGACCGCCTTGGGACGGTTCGGGTCCATGTCCATGGTCTCCGAGCCGTAGCACCAGCACGGGGTGACCGTCAGGGACACACCCACTCCGGCGCGGTCGAATTTCTCCGCGCAGGCGGCCGCTTCGGCCACGCCGCCGATGCAGGTGTCGGCAATGAC
>JBFJXC010000029.1:0-19563 GCA_041623325.1 Lentisphaeria bacterium
ATCGCCTTTCCGGCCATCAGCACCGGCGTCTATGGTTATCCGGTCGAAGCAGCCGCTCGGGTTGCCTTCGCTGCCGTTCGGGCACATCGGGCCGGATCTGTCGAAGAGGTGCGTATTGTTCTCTTCTCCCCGCAAGACTACGACGTGTACGCCGGGATTAGGGCTGAACAACCGTGATCCGCAGCACCAGTGCTTACCGAGTGGTTCTTTGGGGTGTCCACTATTAGCGTCGGTTGGCGTCCATTAGTGGTTTTGGTGTCGATGTGATTGGTGTGAACACAATGACTGTCTGCCACATTCTGCATTTTGATATGGACGCCTTTTTTGCGGCCGTGGAGCAGCTGGACAACCCAAGTCTGCGAGGCCTGCCTGTGATTGTGGGTGCGCCGCCGGACAGGCGGGGGGTGGTGTGCACGGCCTCCTATGAGGCCCGCAAGTTCGGTGTGCGGTCGGCCATGCCGTCCCGAACCGCCTATAGACTGTGCCCGCACGGAGTTTTTCTGCCAGTGCGCATGGCGAGGTACGCGGAATTGTCCCGGCGGATCATGGCCATCTGCGAGAGACTGACTCCGGTGATCGAGCAGGTGTCCGTCGACGAGGCGTTTCTGGATGTAGCCGGGCTGCTAAAGCGCCGGCCGTGTCCGGTGGATGTTGCGCGGCAGTTGAGGCTGATGATTCGCGATGAGACCGGTTTGACCGCGTCGGTCGGGGTGGCACCCAACAAATTTCTGGCCAAACTGGCCAGCGACTTCCGCAAGCCGGACGGGTTGACGGTTGTGCCGGCTGATGAGAGGGATATTCTCGCTTTTCTGGCTCCTCTGCCTGTTACCCGGATTTGGGGTGTGGGCCAGGTGACCGGGCGGTTGTTGGCGGAAGCTGGGATCAGGACGATAGGCCAGCTGCAGTTGACCCCGCAGGAGAGGCTGTGTAATATCCTGGGTCCAAGGGCCGCCTGGAACTTGCAGCGGCTCGCCCTCGGCAGAGACGACCGGCCGGTGGTTGTCTCCCGGGAAGAGAAGAGTATCTCCAACGAATTGACCTTCGAGCACGATTGCCAGGATCCCGAGCTGCTGCGGCAGACGTTGATCGAGCTGGCCGAAAAGGTCGGCCGACGCTTGCGCCAGGCTGGCAAGCTGGCCGCTACGGCTCATGTCAAATTGCGTTTTCACGATTTCACCACCGTCACCCGGCAGCAGGCCATGCAGCCGGCAACCGCCAGCGACCGGTTGCTGGTGCGCGAGGCCCTGACTCTTTTCGAACGGGAAGAGGGGCCGAGACCGTTGCGCTTGATTGGCTTTGGAGTCAGCAAGCTTTCTGGCGGAGAATTAGCCGGAAGCCCGCGGCAGCCGCTGTTGTTTTCGGATCCATCCGAGCTGATGGAGGAGGCTGACCAGCGCAATGCCGAGCTGGATTCGGTTGTGGACGATCTGCGCGAGCGCTACGGGGTGGGAATTCTGAGAAGAGGGCGTTGGGACAAGGGCGGCGGACGGATCAAGAAAAAATCGAGGGCTGGGTCGTTTTTTTCTTGGGAAGCCTTTGGATAGTGCGTAGACTAATGACGCTTTCACAAGGTGTGAAGCTGCTCCGGGCAAGGTGCCCTGGGTAGAAAACTTCGAAGGAGACTAGAAGATGAAGTCGAAAAAGTTCACCCTGATCGAGCTGCTGGTGGTCATCGCGATTATCGCGATTCTGGCCGGAATGCTGCTGCCTGCCCTGAGCCAGGCCCGTGAAAAAGCCCGTCGCATCAACTGCGCCGGCAACCTCAAGCAGATTGGTCTGTCCATGCGCATGTACAGCGGCGACTGGAACGAGAAGTTCCCGGGCTACACCGGCCAGGATGATGCCAAGGCTCTGAACGCCCTGTCCAGCGAAGGCTACCTGACCGCCTACAAGGTCTACCTCTGCCCGAGCACCACGACCGTCGTTGCTACCGATAGCGTGGTCACCGACTACATCTATATCGGCGGCTCCAACGAGCAGGAATGCGGCACTGAGACCGCCCTGGTCTGGGACAAGAGCATCAACCACGCCCGCTTCGGCAACGTCCTCTACGGCGACGGCCACGTCAAGGGCTTCTCCGGCGCCAGCTGGTACAGCGGCAGCGATGTGGGCAAGACCCACACCGGTGCAACCTTGGGTGACTAATCCAAGCAGTTGAGTTCGAGGCCGGCGCGGGATTCCCGCGCCGGCTTTTTTTTGTCTGTGATGATGTGGAATCCTCAGAAGCCCGCGCCGGAGTCGCACGAGCTGCGCTTTTCCCAAAGCGCCCAACGGTGATTAAGCCGACTCAACCGCCACCCTTATGGGCGCAGGCGGCACGGGATTGCCGCTCCAGGGACTCCTGATGAACCAACGACCCTGGAGTTGCGCTTTTCCAAAGCGCCCCAGACCGAGTCCATCCCATCGTACGAGCGCCCCGCGGGTGCCCCAGAGCGGCTGTGCCAAAGACAGCATCTGCGGGTCAGCGTACTCAGGGTGGCCTAATAGGGTGTCATTTCCAATATTGGAGCTAGTTTACAGGCTGTTCAGCGTTAGCAACAGGCCGATTTCAGGAAGTGTTTTTTCAATGGGGCAACAGCGTGACAGCGTAGCCGGGCGTGGTCGTCTGGCCTGGCCGACTGCCGTCCGGCTCTCCGAGTATTTGATTATACTCGAGGGTTTGGACGATCAGGGTGTGGACCGGATCAGCAGCCGGGAGCTTTCCGAGCTGTATGGCAACAATCCGAATCAAGTCCGCCAGGACATCTTTGCCTTGAATCATCCGGGTCGGGTCGGGCAGGGGTACGGGGTGCGGGAGCTGCACGGCATGATCCGTCATGCCTTGGGGTTGGATGTGCGTCGCCGTCTGGCCATTGTTGGCTGCGGCCGCCTGGGGACGACTCTGGCGCTGCATGTTCCTCTGGCCAACTATGGGATGGACCTGGTGGCGGCTTTCGATGTGGCGCCGCATGTGGTGGGCACGAATGTCGGGACGGTGCGCATCGATCAGGCCGAGCGGATTGCCGAGATCTGCCGGGAGCGGGGGGTGGAGCTGGCGGCTCTGAGTGTGCCCCGGGATACAGCTCAACAGAGTGCTGACGAACTGGTTCGGGGCGGGGTGGTGGGCATTCTGAATTACAGCCGTGTCAGCCTGCAGGTGCCCCCCCACGTGGTGGTGCAGAACCGCCAGATTGTCTGCGCGTTCATGCAGCTTTCGCACGCGGTCAATGAGTTGGGGACGGAGGGATGAATAGGGATTGGACAGGAGGGTGCAAAGAACGTCAAGAGGAAAAGGCCAAACGCCAAACGTTTGACGAGGCGGGGAACCAAAAGGAAAAGGGGCCGAAATGGCAGATCGTAAATTTGACCTTGAAAATCGATTGCTGGAGTATGCGGCAAGAATCATTCGCTAAACCGAAAGATTCCCCAAGACTATTCCCGCCCGTCGGCACTAGGCAACCTCCTGCTTTTTTGGGATACGCATGTTGAAGGTGGCGATTCCGGAATGTTAAGCGGGGCTCCGCCCCGGACCCCGCCGGGGGGAATGATTTCCCCCGGACCCCCTCACGAAGTTTTCCGATTCCATTCCGAAACGGCTAACGCCGTTTCGACCCGGAATCGCAAAACGTGGCCATCGCCTTCGGCGAAGGAGATGGGGTGACCGCACAGGTTTTAACTGGCTGGGAAGCCGACCCTTCCTCCCTATTCGTGGAAATTCGTGTAATTAGTGGACACTCTTCCAGTAGCGGAGATTAGTGCCGATTAGTGGGTTGTGCTTTTAAGCGCTGGCCGGTTCGTTTTTTTTCCACTTGTTGCGGCGGCGGGTTTCGGGGCGCGTCTTGTGGGCTTTCTGCAAGAGGGAATCCGGTCCCAGAATCTGCTCCACGGCATCGCGGAATGCCTGGCTGTTGCGAATGGCGGTCGGCTGCTGGATAAAGGCCATGTCGAGGTTGGCGCACATCGCGCAGAGGAAAAGCGGGGTCTCTCCCGGGTGTTGCCGGATGACTTCCTGGAGCGCTTCCAAGGTGGCTTGGGTGGTGGTCTCCTCGTGGAGGCGGACGTGAACCTGGGAGGTCAGAAGACCGGGGGCGTCATCCATGGGAATGATTGTGCTGGCGATGATTTTGGCGTCCTCTCCCTCTCGTCGGCTCAGATGGCCTTCCACCAGTACCGGGGAATCGGGGGTCAAGGCGTGCAGGCATTCTTCGTAGGAGTTGGCGAAGACCATGCATTCGATGGAGGCATCGCGGCCCTGCAGGTTGACGATGGCCCAGGGGCGGTTGTCCTTTTTGGAGCGCTTGAGGTCGATGCCGGCCAGGATTCCGCCCACCCGCGTACCGGTGTCCTCGGGCAGTTGAGCGACGCTTTCGATCGTGTCCAGCTCAAATACGCTTAGCAGAGGGGCGTACTCGTCGATGGGATGTCCGGTCACGTAGAAGCCCAGCAGTTCTTTTTCGTAGTTCAACCGCTCGCGCTTGTTCCATTCGGGAATGTCGGGGACCGGTACGTTCATGGGGTTCTCGTCGGGGCAGTCAAGAAAGTCAAAGAGTGATCCCTGCCCAGCCTGTTTGTCGCGGATCGACTGCTGGGCAATGGACATGGCCGGTTCGATCATTTCGAAGATCTGGGAGCGATGCAAGCCGAAACCGTCGAAGGCGCCGGTTTTGCACAGGCTCTCCATGACCCGTTTGTTGACCTTGCCCCCGACCCGCTCGCAGAAATTCAGCAGGTTGGTGAAGGGCCCTTCCGTCCGGCGGGCCTCGATGATGGCCTCCGCGGCTGATTCGCCCACGCCCTTGACTCCCCCCATCCCGAAGCGGATGACGCCGTCGTCCACCCCGAAACGCAGAGCCGGGCTGTTGACGTCCGGTGGCAGGATTTTCAGACCCATGCTACCGCATTCGTCGATGTAGAAGGCCAGCTTGTCCGCATTGTTGATTTCGCCGTTGAGAACGGATGCCATGAACTCGGCCGGATGGTTGGCTTTCAGGTAGGCGGTGCGGTAGCTCATCAGTCCATAGCAGGCCGAGTGGGATTTGTTGAAGCCATAGCTGGCGAATTTGAGGATTTTTTGCCAGATGCTTTCGGCGACGTGGGCAGGGTGTCCGATTTTGGCACACCCGTCTTTGAATTTCGACCCCTGTTCGAGCAGGACGGACTCCTTTTTCTTGCCGATGGCCCGGCGCATGATGTCCGCATCGGCCAGGCTGAATCCAGCCACGGCCTGCACCACCTGCATGATCTGTTCCTGGTAGACCATAATGCCGTAGGTTTCCGAAAGCAGCTTCTCCATCTCCGGAGTGTCGTATTCGGGTTTTTCCCGCCCGAACTTGCAGTTGATGAACGTGGGGATGAACTCCATTGGGCCTGGCCGGTAAAGCGCCACCAGCGCGATGATCTCCTCGAGTTTGGAAATTCCGAAGCTGCGGCACAGCTCCTGCATGCCCCCGGATTCCAGCTGGAAAACGCCGACGGTCGCGCCGCGGTTCAGCAGTTCGTAGGTGCGGTCGTCGGTCAGCGGAATGTCGTCGGCGGTGAACTTGCCGCCGGTTCTTTCGTTGACCATGGTGATGGTGTCGTCGATGATGGTCAAGGTCTTCAGACCCAGGAAATCCATCTTCAAAAGGCCGAGTGCCTCGCAGGGGTAGGCGGGCAGCTGAGTGATCCACTCCTTGCCAGCCCCCCGGGCCAGGGGGACCACGTTGGCCAGGGGTTGGTCGCCGATAATGACGCCGCAGGCGTGGATGCTCTGATTGCGGTTGAGCCCCTCGAGGACCTTGCCTTTGGCAAAGACTTCCCGCACCCAGCCCTCCTGGTCGCGCATCTGCTGGACCTCGGGGATCTCCAGGGCCTTTTCCAGGGTCATCTTGGGATCGGTCGGGATCAGGCCGACCAGTCGGTTGGCATCGGCGAAGGGGATGCCCATGACGCGGGCCACATCCTTGAGGACCGCCTTGGCCTTCAGGGTGCCAAAGGTGCCGATCTGGGCCACGCTGGGGGCACCGTATTTGCCGCGCACATACTCGATGACTTCGCCGCGCCGCCGTTCGCAGAAGTCGATGTCGAAGTCGGGGGGGGAGACGCGGTTGGGGTTAAGAAAGCGTTCAAAGAGCAGTCCGTAGCGCAGCGGATCCAGGTCGGTGATGCCGGTGGAGTAGGCGACCAGGCTGCCGGCGCCCGAGCCGCGGCCCGGGCCGACGGGAACGCCGATACTGCGCGCATAGTTGATGAAGTCCCAGACCACCAGGAAGTAGCTGATGTAGCCCATCTTGTCGATCACGTCCAGCTCGTACTCCATGCGGTCCAGAATCTCCCGGCGTTGCTCGGGATTGGGCTCGTCTTCTGCCTGGGGCAGGTAGCTGGGATTCTCAGCCTCGTGCAAATTGTAGCGCTTGATCAGTCCTCTTACGCAGATGTCGCGCAGGTAGGCCCGTCGTATTGGACAGTGGGCGTCGGTGGCATTGTCGCTTTCGTCTGGCAGGCGGTAGACCGGGTAGTGGCTGGTGTTCAGCGGCATCTCCAGGTTGCACTGCTCGGCGATCTTGACTGTGTTGGCAATGGCACCAGGGTACTGGGCGAACAGCGCCTGCATCTCCTCGCTGCTCTTGACGTAGAACTGGTCGCCGGAGAAACGGAGCCGTTTCTCGTCGTCTAGGCTGTTCTGGGTGCCGATGCACAGCAGGGCGTCGTGCGCCTCCCAGTCCTCGCGGTTCAAATAGTGGGCGTCGTTGGTGGCGACCAGGCCAATGCCGTACTCCTGGCTGTAGCGCAGGAAGGCCTGGTTGACCTTGTGCTCCATTTCCAGCAACTCGCGTTGGTCGGGGGAACCGGCATCTTGCGGCCGCATCTCGGGGGTGCCGTGATACTGGATTTCCAGATAGAAATTTTCGGGACCGAACAGATCCCGGTGGAATTCGATGGCCTCGCGGGCGGCGGCCTCGTTGTTGTTGAGGACATGGTGCTGAATTTCACCCGCCACGCAGGCGGACATGCAAATGACATCGTCGTGATGTTGGCGCAGGGTTTCACGGTCGATGCGGGGTTTGTAATAATAGGCCTGGTCGGAGTAGGCGATGGCATTCAGCTGGCAGAGGGTTTGGTAGCCGCGGTAGTTTTTGGCCAGGAGAACCAGGTGGTGGCGGGTTTTGTCGCTGCGGTCGTGGATGCCGGAGGGGGTTAGGTAGAATTCGCAGCCGATGATGGGCTTGAGACCGTGCTTTTGGGCTGCCCAGTAGAGGTCGAGGGTGGCGAACATGCTGCCGTGGTCGGTCACCGCCACGGCTGTGTGGCCCATCTCGGCAACCTTCTTGCAGAGGCGGCTGACCTGGCAGGCGCCGTCGAGCATGCTGTAGTCGGAGTGGACGTGAAGGTGTACGAAATCAGCGCTCATGGGCCGCCCGCTTGTTGGAGGTCGTAAATGTCTGGGTTGGGGCTTGACGCAGAAAAGACAGTCGATGGCTGGCCCCGGGACTCTTTCAAGATACTGGCGTTTGGCCACACATCAAACGGGTTCGGTCAGTTGGTGTCGGCGCGTCCCGGCATGAGGCCGCGGCTGGAGGTTCTGACGAAGTCGACCAGGTATTGCACCTCGGGGCAGTGTCCGTATTGGGCCTGGATGCTGTCCGCGGCCTGGGCCCGGTTAAGCCCGGAGAAGTAGAGCGACTTGATGGCGCTGCGGATGGCCGTTCGGGTCTGCATGTCGAAGCCGGCGCGTTTGAGGCCGACCAGGTTGGGGCCATGGACTTCGCTAAGGGCCAGCATGCAGTAGGGGGGGACATCCTGGGTGATGCGGTCGTTGCCGCTGAGCATGGCCAGGCAGCCAATGCGGCAGAACTGGTGGATCAGCACCGTGGAACTGATAAAGGCTCTGGGGCCCACTTCCACATAGCCGCCGAGAATCGAATTGTTGGCGATGATGACGTTGTCGCCCAGCTGGCAGTTGTGGCCCACATGCACAAAGGCCATGAGCATGACCTGGTTGCCGACGGTGGTGGTGCTGCCGGGCGCCGTGCCGCGGTTGATGGTGACGTATTCCCGGATGATGCAGTTGTCGCCGATTTGGGTGTGGCTGGTCTGGCCGGAGTAGTGATAGTCCTGGGGTTCGCCGCCGATAACCGCTCCGGCGTGGATTTGGGTGTTGTGGCCGATGCGGGTGCTGCCCAGTATGGCCGCGTGCGTGCCGATTCGGCAGTTGTCGCCGACGACGGCGTCGGCTTCGACGACGGCGTAGGCCCCGATTTGGGTGTTTTGGCCGATGGTGGCGCCGGGGGCGATGATGGCGGTGGGGTGGATCATAGTCGGAGGTTTCAGTCGTTCAGTGGTTGTTTTCACGAGTCCAGCACGATCCGGCGCACTTTTTTCTTGCCGGCCCGCAGGATCAGCTGTCCGTCTTGGAAGCAGTCGAGGGTAATGTTCAGCTGATCGTCGGCGATGCGCCCGTCGTTCAGGTAGCAGCCACCGCCTTTGACTAGGCGGCGGGCCTCACCGTTGGATGAGCAGAGGCCGGAGTCGGCCAGGAGTTTGACGATCCAGCAGCCGTTTTCCAGATCGGCGGGGGCGAGGGCGTAGGTTGGCAACTCCTCGGTGGCCGCCTGGGCGCGGATGGTGCGGATGGCGCTGGAGGTTTCGATCTGGCCGGCCGGGTCCGCGAATCCGAACTCGGCTCCTGCGGCCAAGTAGGATTTTTCCGCTTCTTCGGCACCGTGGGCCAGGGCGGTGGCTTCGTAGGCGAGGATTTCCTTGGCCCTGTTGATGGCCGGCGCCTCCAGGCTGCCCAGGCGCTTGACTTCATCCATGGGCAGAGCGGTGAAGAAGGCCAGCAGTCGGGTCACCTCATCGTCCGCCACATTGCGCCAGAATTGGAAGTAGTCGTATGGGCTGGTCCGGTGCGGATCGAGCCAGACGGCCCCGGAGGCGGTTTTGCCGAATTTTTCCCCGTCGCTCTTGAGCAGAAGCGGGAAGGTAGCGCCGAAGACCTCCTGGCGGTTGACGCGTCGGGTCAGGTCGACGCCGGCCACGATGTTGCCCCACTGGTCCTGGCCGCCGAGCTGGAGCTTGCACCCCTGGGATTGGGAGAGTTCGCAGAAGTCGTAGGCCTGCAGCAGCATGTAGTTGAACTCCAGGAAGGACAGGCCGGTTTCTAGGCGCTGCTTGACCGACTCGGCCGCGAGCATGCGGTTGACGCTGAAGTGGCGGCCCATGTCGCGCAGAAAATCGATGTAGTTGAGGGAGGACAGCCAGTCGGCGTTGTTGACGATCAGGGCGCGCTCATCGCTAAAGTCCAGGAACCGGCTCAGCTGGGATTTGATGCACTGGACATTGTCGTCGATCTGTTCGCGGCTCATGATGGGTCTGGCCTCGCTCTTGCCGGAGGGGTCGCCCACCATGGCGGTGGCGCCGCCGACCAGGGCCAGGGCGCGATGTCCGCACTTCTGGAGCCAGCGCATGGCCATGACCGGAAGCAAGTGCCCGATGTGCAGGCTGTTGCCGGTGGGGTCGAAGCCGACATAGAAGGTGACCGCTTCGTCGGTCAGCAGGCGTTCGATGGCCCCTTCGTCGGTCAGCTGGTAGAAGAAGCCGCGTTCGGCCAGGATTTCAAAGGCGTTCATGGTCAGATTCAATTTCCGTTCAGACTGCTGAGGCTATCTCGGGTCTGTTTTCGTTCATTCCACCGGGACCAGCCCGATGGCGCTGGTTAAGTGGTTGACGAATTCTCCGGGGCCAGCCCGGTGGTGATTAATATTTCGCGCAGGGTCTCGGCGAACCGTTGGTTTTCTTCCATGGTTCCGAAGCTGACCCGGATGTGCTCGGGAAGCTGGTAGCCTCCCATGGGTCGGACGATCATGCCGCGTTTCTGGAGTTCCGCGGTAATGCGCGCCCCGTCTCCCACCTTGATCAGGATAAAGTTGGCATGGGCCGGCTCGTACGGCAGGTTCAGGTCGCGGCACAGTTGCTCCATGCAGGCTTTGCCCTGGCGGCAGAGGCCTCGGGTGCGCCGGATGAAAGCCTGGTCGTCCAGAGCGGCCAACGCCGCTTCCTGGGCGATGCGGGTGGTGTTGAAGGGTTGCCTCGCCTTCTGAAGGGCTCCAATGACTGGTGCGGGGCCAAGTCCGTAGCCGATTCGCAGGCCCGCGAGGCCGTAGGCTTTGGAGAAGGTGCGCAGAACCAGGCAGTTTGGACGCTCGCGCACGTGGCGCAGCGTGTTGGGCATTCGGCCGTGGCAGATTTCGGCGTAGGCCTCGTCGAAGACAACGAGCACATCGTCGGGCACTCTTTTCAGGAAGCGCTCGATTTCGGCCGAGCGGAGGAAAGTGCCGGTTGGGTTGTTTGGGTTGCAGACAAAAACCACGCTGGTGTCGGAATCGATGGCGTCGGCCATGGCATTCAGATCGTGGCCAAACCCCTTGGCGGGGACCTCGATCAAGCGACTGCCGAACATGTGGGCAACCAGCTTGTAGACGATGAATGAGTATTGGGAGGCCACCACCGCCCGCTCGGGCCCCATGAAGCAGTGTCCGATGAACTCCAGAATTTCATTGGAGCCCGATCCGAGCAGGACCTGGTCGGAAAGCACCTCGTATTGGTCGGCCAGCCTTTTCGTCAGGTAGTGGCCGCTGCCGTCCGGATAGAGGAACATGCTTTTCAGACAGCCGCGCATGGCCTTGAGGGCCTTGGGGCTGCACCCCAGGGGATTCTCGTTGGACGCCAGCTTGATGATGGTTTCGGGGTTCAGACCGATCTCCCGGGCGACGTCCTCGATGGGGCGGCCGGGTTGGTAGGGGGTCATCGAGGCGATCTGGGGATTAAGCCATTTGAGAACGTTCATAGTCTTTCTCTTTCTGGCTCAGAGGGGTTCTGGGGCTCGGGGGTAGCTGCCGAGGACCTTGACGAACTGGCAGGTGTCGGCCAGCTCGTCCACGGCCCGCTTGATGGTCTTGTCGGAGATGTGTCCGAGAATGTCCACGAAAAAGTAGTATTCCCAGTTGCGTCGGCGGGATGGTCGGCTTTCGATCATGGACAGGCTGATTTTGTGTTCGTGGAAGGGTTTGAGGCTCTCGTGGAGGGCCCCGACCCGGTCGCGCACGACAAAGAGCAGGGAGGTCTTGTCGTTGCCGGTCGGTCCAGAGTCCTGGTTGCCCAGAACCAGGAAGCGGGTGGTGTTGCCCACGACATCTTCAATGTTGCTGAAGAGGATGGGCAGCTCGTACTCGGCGGCCGCCAGGTGGCTGGCCAGGGCGCCGCTGCCGGGTTCCTGGGCGCAGCGCTTGGCCGCTTCGGTGGTGCTGGCCACCTCCACCAAGGGGATCCCCGGCACGTTCTCATGCAGCCAGCGCCGACACTGCCCGAACACTTGCGGGTGGCTGTATATGACCGTCATCTCCTTGGGGGCGCAATGCCCCAGCAGATTGTGGTGGATGGCCATGTTGATTTCCGCGCAGATTTGGGTGTCGGAGTCGGCCAGCTTGTCGAGGGTGTGCGTCACCGCCCCCTCGGTGGAGTTCTCCACCGGGACGACCCCGTAGGTGGCCTCGGCTCTGGCCACACTTTCGAAGACCTCGGTAATGGTTTTTTGGGGAATGTAATTGACGCTGCTGCCGAATTTGGCCATGGCGGCTTGGTGGGTGAAGGTGGTCGGAGGGCCCAGAAAGGCCACGACCAGGGGGTGCTCCAGGGCCAGAGCGCCGGACATGACCTCCCGGAAAATAGCCCGCAGGGTCTTGTTCGGCATGGGGCCTTGGTTAAGGGCGCACAGCCGCTGGAACACCTCCGCCTCCCGTTCGGGCACATAGATGCGGCTGGATTGCTGCTGCTTCCGGCGCCCAACTTCCTGGACAACGCGGTAACGCTGGTTGAGCAGGTCGACGATCTGTTCGTCCAACCCGTCTATCTTTTGGCGGAGGTCGTCAAGCTTCATGGCAATATCCGTTATTCGATGCCGGAGTCGGCGGGAAGGTAGCTCTTGAAATCCTTCTTTTCCGACGCCTTCATGTAGGCCTCCATCGGGCTGATGGTGCCATCGATCATCAATTTCTTCAGGCCGTTGTCCATCAGGCACATGCCCTCGCCGCCGCCGCTTTCGATGATGCTGCGGATGCTGGAAATCTGTCCTTCCCGGATGACGTTGGCCAGGCCGCTGTTGTGCAGGAGGATTTCGTGAACGGCGATGCGTCCGCCGCCTTCTTTTTTGCACAGCAGCTGGGAGACGACCCCGGACAGACATTCGGCCAGCATGATGCGAATCTGCGGTTGCTCGTCTGACGGAAAGGCATCGATGACCCGGTCGATGGTTTTCGGGGCGTTGTTGGTATGCAGGGTGCCGAAGACCAGCATGCCCATGGCCGCACAGCTGAGGGCCAATTTGATGGTCTCCAGCTCCCGCATCTCCCCGACCAGAATGATGTCCGGGTCGGCCCGCATGGCCCCGCGCAAGGCGTTTCCGAAAGAATGGCTGTGCTCGCCGACCTCGCGATGGATGATCACCGACTGGTTGTTTTGGTGCACGAACTCCACCGGATCCTCGATGGTGATGATGTGCTTGGTGTATTTCTTGTTGATGTAGTCTAGCATGGCGGCCATGGTGGTGGATTTGCCGCTGCCGGTCGGGCCGGTCACGAAGACCAGACCTTGCTTGAAATCGCAGATTTTCTTGAGGGTTTCGGGCAGCTTGAGATCCTCGAACGTGAGAATCTTGGACGGGATCTGGCGGAGCACGGCCCCCATGCCGTAGTGGTTGTACAGATAGTTGCAGCGGAACCGGGCCAGCCCCGGGATTTCGTGGGCAAAGTCCAGGTCGCGGTTTTTCAGGAACTGCTGCCAGCGTTCTTCCGGGCAGATTTCATGCAGCATTTGCTCCATCAGCTCAGTGGTGACGGGAGGTCGCTCGAAGGCGCTCAGCTCGCCGTGTACGCGAATTCGCGGCGGCAATCCGACAATCAGGTGCAGGTCGGAACCGGACTCTTCCAGCATGGCGCGCAACAGTTCGTCAATCAGCGGTGGCATTATCGGAACCATCCTTTCTTCTTGGCGGGCGCTGGCGCCTGCTTGGCTTCGGCCTCGCTTGCGGTGGCTTGGTCAGCCCCTGACTTGATCTGCCGGATTGTGTCGGCTTCCACTGCCGCCCCGATGGCCACGTCCGCGGAGATGGTCCCTTCCTTGTAGAGGGTAAGGACCGAGTTGTCCATCGTGCTCATTCCTTTGGAGGCTCCGGTCTGCAGCACGGCCTTGAGCTGATGCATTTTGCCTTCCCGGATGATATTGCCCACCGCCGTGTTGGCGATCAGTACCTCGGCGGCCACGGTCAAGCCACCGTTGATGGTCGGCAGGAGTTTTTGGCAGATGATTCCCTTCAGGCTCTCCGAGGTCATGGCGCGGATCTGGGCCTGAGCCGCTGGAGGAAAGACGTCCAGGATGCGGTTCAGGGTGGTGGCCGCGTCGCTGGTGTGAAGCGTGCCGATGACTAAATGGCCGGTTTCCGCCGCCGTGATGGCCATTTCGATCGTTTCCAAGTCGCGCATCTCGCCGATGACAATGATGTCCGGATCTTCGCGCAAGGCCGCCTTGAGTGCGCTGTGAAAGGATTTGGTGTGGGCCCCGATCTCGCGTTGATTGACATTGCACTTTTGGGAAACCTGGACGATTTCGATGGGGTCCTCGACGGTGATGATGTTGTCGTGCCGTTTGCCGTTCAGCAGCGCCACCATGGCGGCCAGGGTGGTCGTTTTGCCGCTTCCGGCCGGGCCGGTTACCAGAATGAGTCCGTTGTGATGGTTCAGCAGTTCCCTGATGACGTTGGTCTTCTTGAAACCGAGTTCGTCAAGGTTGCGAATCCGGTCGGGAATAAGGCGGTAGGAGCCTTGGATGCCGTTCTTGTGAACCATCACGTTGACTCGGAAGCGGTTCGTGTCGCTGAAGGCCAGCGAGTAGTCGAGATCCTGATTTTTCTCGAAAAACTGCCGTTGCTCTTGAGTCAGGAGGGCCAAGTTCAATTTTTCGGCCGCCTCCGGGCTCAGAACTGATTCTTCGATGAACTCGTTGACCAGGTTTCTCCGGTAGAAGGGGCGGGCCATGGCGGAAAGGTGTAGGTCGCTGGCCCCGACCTCGCGCATGGCGGCTAAGTAATTGACCATGAACTCGCGTGCCTCCTTGTCCGATAGAGCCTCGGCCCCGGCCAGGCTGGGAATTGGCTCCCCCGCCGTCCGGGTTGTTTGAGGGGGCAGTGCCGCTGTCGGGTTCCGGGGGGCGGGCAAGGGTTCGGGAGCCGGCTCGTCTGCGGGCGTCTCCGGGGGGGGCGGGGCGTCGTCGGGTTCCAGGATGCTTTGCGGCGGGAACCCCAGGGATCTGGCCTCTTCCACGGCCATGTTCATGAGTTCCTCCAACCGTTCGACGTCATCGCAGAGGTCGTTGTCCACCACAGCTTGGGCGAAGGCGGTCAGATCGGCACCGATGTTCGCGTTCCGCAGAGCCTCGGCCACAGCGCGGCATTGGGCTGCTTCAATGAGCCCCTCGCCGACGGCGCGGTAGCAGAACCATTCAATTTCCTTGTTCATTCAGGCGTGCCTTTCATGCGCAGTGGATGCCGATGCGCGGTCCAATGCCGCGAAAATGTGATGATCCGACGCTATGGCATTCCGGAAATGCCGAATCCCCGCTGGTTGAACCAGGCGTTAATGCGCTGCCGCTGGTCTCCCTGCAGCTCCATGCAGTCCTCTTGGAAGCGCCCGCCAATCCCCAGTTCGCGCCGGAGAGTTTGCAACAGCTCCATCTGTTCCAGAGGACCCCAGTCGCCGAAGCCGCTGACGACCGTAACGGACTTGCCCCCTCGTCCTTTCTTTTCCAGCCGCATATGGAGCTTGGCCCGGGATTTACCAGCCTGGATGCCCAGCGAATCGTCGCCAAAGGCCTTCAGCAACTTGCGGTCCTCGGGCGTGAGACTGGGGCATTCCTCCACCTGGCCAGAATCCTTGTCCCCAGGCGCAGGCGCGGAATCGTCGGGGATGGTCTGAAGATCGAGTGGCAAGGAGGCAAACGGATTGACTTTGAACGCCTCAGGCGCAAAGCAGTCCAATTTGGGTTTTGGCCGGTTTTTCTTTCCCATAATCTCAAAAAAAAGGGGCGCCGCAATGATACGAGCGCCCGTGGCTAAGAACCGTGCTAGTCTGTGGTGGCTACGCGCTCAACCAAGTTTGATGTCTTTGACCTGAACCTTGGTCAGTTCCTGGCGATGGCCCTGTTTGTTGCGGTAGCGCTTGCGGCGCTTCATCTTGAAGACGATCAGCTTCTGGCCGCGGTAATGTTCGAGAATTTCCAGCTCCACGGAAGCATCGGCAACCGTCGGGGTGCCGACCGTGAGGCCGTCGTCGGTTTTCACCATCAGGACACTGCTGTCCAGGGTCACCCGGTCGCCCGGATTGCCCGCCAGGCGGTTCAATTCCAGAACACTGCCGGGTTCGACTTTAAATTGGCTGCCACTGGTCTTTACAATCGCGTACATTCGCTCTCTCCAAAAAAAACGTTCAAAACTGCGTTCCGCGCTGGGACATCCACTCTTCTGCACACGGCACGGAAATGATGTCGAAAAAATCGCAGAGAGGGAATCTAGTGTGGAAATGCCAGCTTTCAACCGCCCTGACCCGGGAAAAAGCGCCGACGCCGGTGGACCGCCCCCGCCGGGCGCTAAGCCCATGCACGGGCCAACCTCGGCAAGCCTGGGGCCGTGGTCGGCTAGGCGGGGCTGGCCAGGATGGTGACGTCGTCGCTGACATGGAAAGTGGCGTTGTCGGCGATGGTGGCGGGGAAGACCGGGATGACTTCCAAGGGGAAGTTGGCGTCGATGACCGCCTCCAGCTGGTTGTCTTTCGAGAAACTCCATTCGATCATGATGTGTCCGTAGACGGTGGGGATTTGGGCCTTCACCCAGTTGGCGATTCCCAGGGCGGGATTGAAGACGACGGTACTGAATCCCGGTTTGGCGGGTCTGATCCCGGCCAGTTCAGTGCAAAGGTAGGCGCTGGGCGCCGTGGCCGCTCCGTTGCAGAGGGAGCCTTCGGCGGGTGTTTGGGAGTCGGAATCCGGGTCGAAGAATTCCCACCAGGTGGTGGCGTTTCGGTCCAGCATTCCCCCCCAGTAGTTTCGGATCATGTCCAGAGCCCACGTGCGCTTGTCCAGGGCCAAGGCGCTTTCGATGATAAAATAGCGGAAGTAGGCGTTGCTGTCCGGGCCCGTCCCGTCCAAGGGCTCGTATGGGGGCTCTTGCCGGAAGAGTTTTTCGAACAGCTGCTCGCTCTTTTCCGGGTCGGCAATCCCGCCATAGATGGCCAGCACGTTCGTCTGCCAGGAGGACTGCGGGGAGGGGGCGCCATGGTGCCAGCCGTCGGCAAAGCGCTCGGTAACCGGATTCCAGGTCAGTTGGCGCAGTCTTTGGGCCAGTTGGGTGGCGCGATCCCGCAGGGCCTGGGCCTGGTCGTGGTCGCCCAGGTCCTCCAGCAAGCGGGCGCCGCTGAACAGAGAGCGGCAGTAAATGGCGTTCAGGCCGGTCACGATACCGGCCCGGTCAATGCTGCCATGGTCGAGAAAGCAGGTGGCGGTCCATTGGTTTTCCAAGTCGGTCAGCAGTCCGGTTTGGGGCTCGGCCACGGCGGCGAAAAAATCGAAGAGGCGGACCATGGCCGGCAGGAGACGGGCCATAAGGTGGCGGTCGCCGGTATATAGGTAGTGGCGCTGGAGCCAGATGGGCCAGAGAAGGGAGAAATCCGGGATGTGGCTGTACAGGTCACTGGGGGCCACGGCTCGCATTTCCCCGGTTTCGAACTGGGCGTTGGCAAAGTCCTCCAGGCTGCGGGCGGTTAGCTCGTAGGCCCCGAAGACATGGCAGGCGGACCAGGACTGAATCATGGCATCGGCGATGTACTGGGCGCTGTCTCCACTGGGAGCGTCCAGGAAGACCCCTTGGATGGTGGCCGCCAAAGTCCGGCGCCCGGTCTCCCAAATCTGGTTCAAAATGGGGGCGTCGCACTGAAAGTCCCCGATCCGGTTGAAGTTGAATTCCCGAACCCGGATCCCCGTCTCGCTGAAGGCCACCGTCGAGCAGGCCCGGGACGCCTGGATCATCATGTAGCGAATACCGCGGGGGTGGCAGGATAGCCACTGGCATTCTGCGTCGCCGCAAATGACCGTGTCGACATTGTGGAGGGGGTTCCCGGTAGGGACCACGCGATTGTCCACGATTTTTTCCCCGCAGACGATGTGGACAACGTCCCCGCTGTTTCCGGCGATTTTGAATGCGGGACAGGCGTAGGTTGTGGCCTCGAGCTCCAGGATGATGTAGTCGCCTTCCCGGAGTTTGAAATTGGCTGGGGTGTTGTTCGAAGTGGCTTTAGGCTGGAAGTCATAGGCGGCCGTCAGGGAGCCTTCGTCGTCGGGTTGGCAGCGTTCGGGGTTGTAGGCCACTCGGGAGAACTCTTGGGAAAGTGGTGCGCCTGTGGTGTGGGCCAGCGGCGTGTGCAGAGGGCCCAGCAGAGACCAGCCGGGCACGCCGTACTCTTCGGGAGAGCGCCGGAATCGCAGAGGGGCGGCCGGAAGCTCCGGCAAGGCCAGAGTGGCACCCGCACATCCGGGTTCGGCCTGCTGATAGATCAGGATGTGATTCCAGCCCTCCTGCAAGGCGATCTCGCCCAGCGGATCCTCCTGGTCGCTTTCGGCGAAGCAGGGGGGGGCGCTGCGCAGAAGGTCGGCACCGGGCGACAGCGACGCGCTGCCCTGGGCTTTGACAAGCTTCTGGTTTACGAAAAGCCGGTAGGGATTGTCATTGCCCAGCAATAGACGATGGCGACAGTCCGAGTCGGAGTGCACATAGGTCTCGGCCATGTAGACTCCGGGGCCGCGTTTGGCCAGCAGTTCGTCAAAACTGACATAGGCCACGGTCTTGGAAATTTCGCTGGAACCGGCGCTGTGGATCCTATCGAAGGGCCGGTGCGTGCTGCTAAACTCAGGCAGTCGGGATTGGATGAAGCGGGTGGGCACGTTTGCCACCGGAATGATCTTTTGGGGAGGGAACCAGTCTTTGGTTTCGGCGTCCTCGTCTTTCCAGTCCGCGGGGTAGTCCCGCAAGTCCACCTTTTCAGTAAAGGCGGTTGCCGCCGACCGCCTGGGGCGGCCGGGCCGGAAGAAACCGGCCGAGCGAGTCCGCCAGCTGGCATCGGTCCAGAGGGTCGGGCGGTCGTCAATGTTCAGCTGACACCAGAAGCCGCTGGGATGGCGGGGGCAGTGGGAGCGGGCAACCCGGGTGTTGTGGGCCAGTACGGCGAGGACATTTTTTCCGGTCTGGAGGAAATAACTGGCGTCGAGGTTGATGACGCTGGCCATGTCCGGAGGCGTAGGACAGGGGCCGAATCCGAGGTGTCGGCCATTCAGATACAAGTGAAAAAAGGTGCCGGCCGTAATCCAGAGTTCGGCGGAAGCCGGGGTTTCGCTGAGCATGAATTCGCGGCGAAAAAGGCAATAATGCTCAATGGCTGTCGGTTCGGCCTGGGTCCAGATCCAGTTCCCGCGGACATCGTCTGGCAGCATTCTGCTCCCTCCGGTTATGGGCGTTGCACGTGTGAGTCGTTTTGTGTCGGTTGCAAGAATACACATAAGTTGCCAGGATCGCAAATGCAAAACTGTCGCCGCGGGTGGTGCTGGAGGAAGCGGGCCAGGGGCGTATACTACCTCCGGTCGCCTTTTCAGGCGAGGAACGTCGGCGTTGAAGCCAGGCCGGTTGGATGCCCGGCCGCAAACGCAACCAGAGATTGCCAGGAGAAAAGCATCATGGCCCTTTCAGTCAGTTGGTCGCCGGCCTCGAAGGCTGGCTTGCCAGGCAAGCTTCGCCTGCTGGATCAGACCCGCCTTCCCACCGAGGTTACCTATTTGGAAACCGATGATCGGGAGGAGATTTTTTCGGCGATTCAGCGTTTGGTGGTGCGGGGTGCCCCGGCCATCGGCTGCGCGGCCGCCCTGGGCCTGGCGGCGGTTTGCCAGCACAGTGGAGCCACGGACCGGTCTCAGTTTCTGGAGGAGGCGAAAAAAACGGCCGACTATCTGGGAACGGCCAGGCCGACGGCGGTGAATCTGGTGTGGGCCTTGGAGCGCTGTCTGACGGCTCTTGGCCGTGCGGCTTGTGGAGAAGCCCGGGTGGACAGCTTGAAGCGCATTTTGCTTGAGCAGGCCCTGGCCATTGTGGAGGAGGACAGGCAACTGTGCCGGGATATCGGCAGGCATGGCGTGTCGCTGTTCGAAGGAGCGAAGGGGCGGGGGGTGCTGACCCATTGCAATGCCGGTGGGTTGGCCACCGCGGAGTTCGGCACCGCCCTGGCCCCCATTTACGTCGCTCAGGAGCAGGGGCTGGCCCCCAAGGTTTACGCGGACGAGACCCGCCCGCTCCTGCAGGGGGCCAGGTTGACCGTTTGGGAATTGCAGCGTGGCGGGGTGGATGTGACCTTGATCTGCGACAATATGGCCGCCTATCTCATGCAGCAGGGCAAGGTTGATCTGGTCCTGGTTGGGGCCGACCGCATTGCCGCCAATGGCGATGTCGCCAACAAGATCGGC
>JBFJXC010000030.1:0-19132 GCA_041623325.1 Lentisphaeria bacterium
CAGCCCTCCGGGCTGCCCCGCTTCGCGGGGACGGGCTCCACTACGCGACGCCGGACCCAAGCCAAGGAGCGCAGCGACTTGGCGGAAAGGGGGCTTCAACCCCCCTAAGAAGCTAACTTATTTTTCCCGCTCTGCTGTTCAGAGAATGGGGGTAGGCTCACTTATCAGCTAATCAACTTACCAACCGATCAACCAATCTTCGCGAGATGGAACTCGCTCCTGCGTTGGCCCATAGCTGGAGACGGCGGTCCCCCGCCGTGATCAAGACTAGGTTTTACCGCCGAGGACGACGGCTTCCACGGGTTGGGGATGCGAGTTGGTCAGTAGGCACGACCTCGCCGAGGGCGTGCTAAACCATCCTTATGGCAACCTCGGCGAGGCTACCACTACTTTCATCAACTCAGTCCCTGAACGACCGGGGGCTGAACTCTCGGGCGGCGTCTTCGCCGAGGGCTTTGGCCACCAGCCGCTTGAACACTTGGCGCACGGCCTTCGGAGTCATCCGGCCGTCTGCCGTGTAATTGCGCCCGGGCTTGGATTTGGCGACGGATAGAAAAAGCGGGCTGGCTTAGCCGGATCTCTTGGCGTCTTCCCGGTATTCAACAGTCGCATACATTACCAGAGCCTGGACAACATCCGGAGTCCGGAGGATAACCTTGCCAGGTTCGTTGTCCTCGACATTTAGGCGGCACACCTCGGCAGCGCTCATTTGCTGAAGGAGCAACAAAATGGCGTAGTCGCGGATCGGTCGGTCGGTTTTCTTGAAGGGATTTGTTTTGTGGCACTTGTCCGCAGGAACCTTGGCAGCGTTCCAGGCGGATCTTGCGGCATAGTCGTTGAGTTGGCGGATTTGTTCTGCGTCTAGTCGTTTTAGCGGCTGAGGCTCTATGGTTAGACGCTTGATGCCGTCAATGGCCTCGGCGGGGAGGGGACATTGATCCTGGCATAAGGCCCAGCGAACGAAGGCGGCAAGATGGGCCAGACGCCGGTTGATTGTCCGGGGCTTCCAGAGTTTCTTGGTTGCAGGGCTGCGCTGTCGCTGAAGCCACATGGCATATTCCTGGCTCAGGTTGGCGGTCCATAGAGTGATGTTGTCCGTGCCGGTTGCCTCCACAACGAAATCCCAGAACAGCATTAAGTCCGTAGTTCTGGCTTTATGGCTTGTCTCCGCGTCCCCAGAATGCTGTTGCAGATAGTCGGTAATCCATCCGAAAAGGCAATTCGGGTTGTCCCCGAGGATGATTTTTTCACATTTTTTCGGATAACAGGTTTCGAACCTGTTTTTACTTAGGCTGCCACTGACGCTTTTTGTCATTTCCCTCTCGAATCCCTTTTGATTCTACGTTCTTACAACAACGGACTCCCCGGCAGCGATTATCTGGCGAGGCCTTCACTGTAGTATTCGTAGAAAACCCGGAATTCTTACGCGGTGTTGGCCATTTTTTTTGGATTTAGCCTCAAAAAAAATACAAGCTGGGGCATCATCAACCCAAAAATTATCGAACCTAATTTTAAATCTCTCCCCCAAAAGGGGCGTTGCATGGTCAACTTCCGGCTGTACTGGTACAAGCTTTATCGCCTCCGGACCGCTACATGGAAGAGGGTGCCGGAGAAAATGGGAATTGGGAAAACCAATGACTCTGGAGAGACGGCGGTCCTCCGCCGTGATCGGAAGAAAGATTTACCGCCTCCAGAATCGTGGGTTCCAAGCTTTTAAACGAAACCAAAACCGAAGAGGGAGTTCACCATGTCCATCTCACGTGCTTTTCACAGGCTCGCGCGGGTCCGCCGCGCCTGCCTTCCGTCCGCTCTTCTGCTGCTGAGCGCCGCCTCCCAGGCCGTGCCGGTTCTGCAGGTGAAGGAGCTGACCATCGGCGGCATCCAGAACGCTACTGCCACGGTCCCGTACACGGTGGTCTCCTCGGACGGAACCGACGCGGTGGACACGGCCTTCCGCCTGATCCCGTCGGGAACAATCACCCAGGTTCTGGAGGTCAGCGGCCAGCTCGATGCCCAGCCCGCGTGGACGGTCGACCTCACCGGTCTGGCTGTCGGCACCTACACGGACACCGTCTCCCTCAAGGACACCGCCGGCACCACCCTCTGGGACACCCTAACCCTGACTATCGTGGTCACCGACGGCACCGAGCCGCAGACCGAGGACGAACTTCCCGCCCTGGCCCAAGCCGTTAGCAGCAGCTTCCTGAGCGAGACCTTCGCTGACGCCGCCACCCTGGTAAGTAGTGTCAAGACTCGCGTGCAAAGCATGTTCGGCCTGACGCTTTCCGAGTTTACTGTATTCGACGGAACCCTCGTCAACGAGATCGTCGATGCGGAACTGGAGACCATCAACGAGCCGGTCGATCCTCCCCTGACAACAGAGGAAGAGGAGGCCGCCAGCCTGGAGCTGGAGGAAACCCTGAACACCCGCTTCGGGGGGCATTCCTTTCAGGTCGCCTATACGAGTTCCATGCTCATGCAGCTGGCCGACAAGCACTTCGCCGCCGGCAAGGACGAAGCCGCCCGCCGCCTCTACGAGTACAGCATCAAGGTCATGGACGATGTGGAGACTTCCGTCAGTAACTCCCTGTTCATGCTGGGTAAGCTGGACCTGCGCGATCTGCCCGAGTCGCCGACCCTCCAGCAGCGCATCGACGCGTCCCTGGCCTGCAAGACCACGATGGCCCGTTTCTTCGACTATTTCCCCGGAGCCACGACCCATCTGGCCGGCCTGGCCCACAGCTATCCGGGCACGCAGCTCTACAAGCTCTTCCCCGAGGCCCTGGCCTACGAAAGCTACAGCCAGACCGTCTTCGACGAGGCGTTCGCCTCACTCGATGCCGCCAACCAGCTCGACTCCTCGACTACCAGCGCTGCCCGCCTCAACCGCGTCGCCGCCTGGGAGCTGGGTTCGGTGACGCTTGACTTTTCCTTGGCCGAAGGGGCAGCTCTCACCGGTTCGGCCGAAATCGTCAATATCTCCCCCGATTCGCTGTTCCCTACCACTGAAACCCGTCCGGACGACACGCGCACGTACACGGATCTTTCCGCCGCTATTTCGGTCCCTATGTACGTCGGCCACACCTACCGCATAACGGTCACAGGGTCGACTCCCGGCATGGAAAACTTCCAGTATGTGGTGGACAACTTTTCTCCGGCAACCGGACGCGACATGACCTTCGCCGGCACCGAATCGGGCACCGAACCGCTGGCAAACGCCGACGATCCCAGCCAGCTTCACTTCGTGTTCGATCCTGCCTACACGCTCGAAACCGAACCGTCCATTCTGGTCGCCAACGACGACAACGAGCCCGCCGTCGATCACGCCTTCCGGATCTCCTCGTACGAAACCCGCAACTTCGACTACTCGGAATTCCTGAATGCCGCAGAGGTGGCCGGTCAACTCAGTATCAGCGCGGGCCAAGTCAGCTCTTTGACTGCGGGAAAGATTCTTTGTCTGACCACGGACGCGGAGGCAAACGCGGAAATCGAATACGATCCTGCCCAAACCGTCGGGGCGCGTTTCTCGGCTTTGGCAGACCGTCGCTGGCATCCGGTGATCTATGTCTCCTGGTACGGAGCCGGCGCCTACTGCAACTGGCGCAGCACGGTTAAAGGATTGACGCTGGCCTATGACGAAGCCGCTGCCTTCGAACCGGTTCCCGGGGCCACCGGCTATCGCCTGCCTACGGAGGCGGAGTGGTACAAGGCCGCTGCTTGGGATACCACCGCCAATGTCTATCGCGAATATGGCAACAGAGCGGATGTGATAGATGCCGCCCAGGCCAACTACTGGAACAGCAACGATGCCTGGGAGAACGGCACGGTGCGCACCGCCCCCGTCGTCTCCTACCCGGCAGTCGTAAGCGCCTACGGCATGCATGATGCCTCCGGCAACGTCTGGGAATGGTGTGAAGACTTTTTCGGCTCGGATACGGCACAGGGTTCCCCCAAGGCAATCCGCGGCGGCAGTTGGGGCAACCTGACCGGCGATGTCAAAACGATCAGCCGGTCGGGCTTCAAACCCGAACAAACCCTGAACACCGTCGGTTTCCGTATCGCCGTGACGACAAACGAGTAAGTGGGGCGTGAGGGAAGGCGGGGCTCTGCCCCGTACCCCGCCGGGGAATCTTCGACTCCCCGGACCCCACACTGACTTGTTTTCCGATTTCGGCGAAACGGGTGGCCCCGTTTCAGCGCGAAATCGCAAAACGGATGCCGCCGCCTCCGGCGGGGAGTAGGTCCCCCGAGCCGAGGGGGACCCAAAATGAACAACGTAGGAGCGAGTTCCACCTCGCGAACAGGAGTTGACTTTGTTGCATCCTTGGCCCTGGAGACCGCCGTCCCCGGCGGTAACCCAAGGCTGATCACGGCGGAGGACCGCCGTCTCCAGAGACATTTTTGCATCCGGAACCAACAAACGATTTTCAACGGCTCTGCATGCAGAGCCTCAGCAACTGACAATAAGCAACGGACCACTGACCAACATCCAAGGGGAAGCAGCTATGAGCAGACTGACCAAGGCAGGCTGGGGAAGACTGTCGCCGGCAACCCGCCTCTGCATGGGGATTGCCGCTCTTATAATCTCCTCGTGGATCACGCTGTCCATCCGGGCGGAGATGATCGACACGGACGGCGACGGCATGGGCGACGACTACGAGGCCTTCTTCGCTCTGAACCCGAACGACTCGTCGGACGCAGCTCTCGATCCCGACGGCGACGGCCTGACCAATCTGGCCGAATCCGCCCTCTGGACCGATCCCAACTGTTCCGACACCGACCGCGACGGCTGGAACGACAGTCAGGACAACACTCCTCTCAGCCGCGCTTTCATCGACTGGGGCAACCCCGGCTTCACGAACGGGGACATCTACACCTACACCGGCCCCGACTGGTGGACGGAAGCCGCCAAATCCGGCGGTCAGTGGCTGTCCGATGCCTGGCATGTGCCGGAGACCGATTCCGCCGACACCGGCGCGCTTCTCATCGACATCGACCCCGCCGGCCTTTCCACCAATCTCATGATGCGTCTCACCCTGCTGGATGCCGCCGGGGCCACGCTTTATGTGGACCTTCTCGACGCTTCCCAGCAGGTCCTGGTCTCCTCCGTGGACGGCAATCTTGTGCAGGGAACTGATCAAGCCGTACAAATCCTGCGGGAAATTCCTCTGGTTGACTACCCGGATACCGCCACCATCCGCCTGCGTCGCGGAACCGGAGCAGTGACCGTCTACGACACCATTCTCTTCATCGACCAGGACCAGGACGGTCTCGACGCCGATCAGGAAACCCAGCTGGGTTCCTCGGACAACAATCCCGATTCCGACAACGACGGCCTGACCGACTACGCCGAAGTGTTCACCCACGGCAGTAGCCCAACCTCCACCGACTCGGACGGCGACGGCCTGGCCGACGATTGGGAGGTAGCCAATGGCTTCAACCCCGGCGGCAGTGTCGACGGCTGCGTCGGCCTCTGGAAATTCGACGAGGGAGCCGGGTCGGTGGCCATGGACGCCAGCGGTCTCGGCAACGACGGCGTTGTTGCCGGTGCAACCTATCACAACCTGGTCTCCGGAGCCGCCCTCGTCTTCGACGGCCAGGATGACGACGTGATCATCACCAATTCCAGCGACTACAAGACGCCCGCCTTCACGCTGCTCGCCGTTCTGCGCACCGACAACCCCTTCGGCAACACGGTTTCCGGAACCGCCGGCGAGGGCGATATGGTCGTGGCCTCCCAAAAGAACAGTGTCAACAGTTTGGCCTACAGCCTGGTTCGCACCGGTCGCGGCTCGGTCCGCTTCACCATGTCCGACGGCACCCTGACCACCGTTCTGGAAACGCCCGACAGCTTCCTGGCTGCCGGCAAATGGTATACCGTGGCGATAGCATTCCAGCGCCCCACCATGTCTCTTTTCGTCAACGGAAGCCTCGTGACCACCGCCCAGCAAGATGCCGACATCGACTACGACACCGCCTCCGGCCTCCTTCTCGGCCATGGCCCGGACGGTGCGGGCACCGACGCTTTCCTGGCCGGCATGCTCGACTCCGTCGCCGTCTACAACCGCGTTCTCTCTGCAGAGGAAGTCGACTGGGCCTCCGAGGCGGACTCCGATTCCGACAACGACGGCCTCTCCAACCTCTCCGAAGCCGCCGCCGGCACCGAACCCCGTTCCGCCGACACCGACGGCGACCGGCTTTCCGACTATCTTGAGATCACCGTCTACGGCAGCGATCCCTTCCACTTCGATACCGACCGCGACGGCAAGCCCGACGGCTGGGAATATGAAAACGGCTACGATCCCACCTTCAATTTCGACGATAGCTGCCTGGGGCACTGGAAACTCGACGAGGCCGAGGGCGCGCTGGTCAGCGACTCCAGCGGATACGAAAACCACGGCACGGCCACCGGCACCCGTGTGATCGACGCCGTTCTGAACAAAGGCCGCGCCTTCGACGGCGTGGACGATGCAGTCGATATCGCCAACAGCGACATATACAAGCCGTCCCAGTCCTTCACCGTCTCCTTCTTTGCCCAGATCACCGATCCCTTCGGCAACACCACCACCGGCAATGCGCCGGACGGCACCATGGTCCTGCTCTCCCAGAAGAACGCCGGCGGCGGCTACGCCTACGCCGTCTACAAAACCGAGCGCAACGCCCTGATCTTCGAACTGTCCAACACCACCACCAGCACCACCATCGCTACGCCCGACGGCTTCATCGTCCCCGGTTCCTGGGCCCACGTGGCCGTCACCTTCGACCGGCCGCAGCTGACCTTCTACGTCAATGGCGAACTCATCGGCACCGCCTCCCACGATGCCGATCTGGCCTGCAGTCCCGACCACGGGCTCACCCTCGGCCACGCAAATCTGACCGACGACGGCTTCATGACCGGTTTCTTCGACGACCTGCGCATCTACGGACTGGCTCTAACCTCCACCCGAATCGGCGAGTTCCTTCTCGCTGCCAACTACGACATCAGCGGCTTCTCCAATCTGGTCGTCACCGGCGGGGTGCCCGAGGGGCGCACCAGCCACCGCACCGGCACCTCAGTCTCCATCTGGGCCACTGTCCCCGAAGGCCGCCAGTTCCTCAACTGGGCGGGGGACACCGCCGCCATCGCCGACGTCAACCAGCCCATCACCCAGATCACCCTCGATGCCGATGCCGCCATTTCCGTGGTCACCGTCCCGGCCATCTGCACCCTGACCGTCGACAGTACCTACGGGGATCCTCAGGGTGCCGGGGACTACAACTATGGCACTACGGCCAACTGGTCCGTCACCTCCCCCTGGACCATTGCCACCGGCTACCAGGCCGTGGCCGATGTCGCATCCGGCTCCGAAACCCTGACCCTGGACAAAACCGTCACCGTCAACTGGACCACCCAGTATCTGCTGACCGTCAACGCCGCCGCCAACGGCACCGTCGACCAAGTCACTTCCTGGCATAACACCGGCAGCACCGTCGATCTCACCGCCACCCCGGACACCGGCTACGAATTCGTCATGTGGCAGGGCGATGTTCCCGCCGGCCAGGAGACTGCCAACCCGCTGACCGTCACCATGGACCAGGCCCGCACCCTCACTCCTGTATTTGCTCTTCCATTTGAACTGGTTCTTTCCACGTCATCCCTTTCCGTTCCCGAAGGAGATATCTCTTCTTTTACCGTTTCCCTCAGCCAAGCCGTTTCTGCCGATGTCGCAGTCACCGCTGCGATTGTGGATGGGGGGGATGCCGATCTCACCGTCCAGTCGGGCGGCACTCTTACCTTTACCTCGGCCAATTGGGATACCCCCCAGACCGTCACCATCGCCGCCGCCGAGGATGAGAATATAAGCTACGAGACGGGCACGGTTCGCGTCAGCCCCATTGCGGCAAATTCTGTAGATGTTAGCGTTACGGTGATTGACAATGAAACCACAGACACTGACAGCGACGAAATTCCCGATGGCTGGGAACTGAACTACGGGCTTGACCCTGGCAATGCCGACGATGCTTGGCAGGATCTGGACAGCGACGGCCTTACCAATTTGCGGGAATACCAATTGGGCACGACACCCATTGACGCCGACAGCGACGGAGACGGCCTGATCGACGGGGAAGACCCGTATCCCCTTATCCCGGCTGAGGGGGAGGAACCGGTCATTACGGTTACATCGCCCCAATCCGGCCAAATATTCAATCAAAGCACCGTACAGGTCGCATTCTCGGTGGCCTGCGACACTCAAATCGACGACGTCCGTGTTAACTCCGCCCTCGTGGCCCGAACAACCGGAACGTTCAGCAAAACCTTGACCCTTTCCGATGGAGCCCAAAATATCTATATCAGGGCCGTCTCGCTTGAAGGAAGAGCGGCGTCTGTGACTATCCCCATTGTCGTGGATGCCTATCCTTCGGTTGTATCAATCATCTCCCCGGCAGACAATGAAGCCATTTCCGAGCAGAACGTCTATGTCCAGGTGAGGACCGAATGCCTCGACGACGAGATAACGATCAACGGGCAACCGGCTATCCGCAACGGCTACATGTGCTATGCCTGGATACGCTTCGACAGTTCGGGTTCCCAGACCATTGCTGTCACCTGCAACGGCAATCCCTCAGCCGATAGTGTTGTCGTTTCCTATACCCCGCCGTCGGGATACGATCCTGCCGCGGACGATGACGGCGACGGAGTCCCGAATCAAACCGATCTGTTCTCCAATGATCCTGGGGCATCTGCCGATAGCGATGGCGACGGGGTTGGCGACGCTTACGATCCGCAGCCGAACAATGCGTCAGTCAGGAGCGTTGTCACGATCACGACACCTCCGAACGGATTCAAGATAATTTCAAATTAGCAGCCTTTGGGAGATTGGTATTATGAAAACAACGCTTCGTCTGTTATCAGCCCTCGTGCTTCTTTGCATGTGTTGCTCGTCCGGAATGGCAAAGTCCGAAGATGGATCGGGCGATCCGGTTGCTACTAAAAAAGATCGCTATAAAGAAAATCAAGCCAACAAAAGAAACGAATTGTCTCTGCTCGTCTCGGAGCTTGAAACAACAAGCGAGACTTCTGCTGCGGAATCCAGTTGCGGTCCGGAAGGCAAGCAAAAAAACTTCAAGAATAAAACAGGCAAAAGACAACGGCGACGCATGGCATCCGGGAAACTAAAAGAAATAGCCCGGTTGGCTGGTGAATTGCCCACAAGCGAAACGGTCCCCCTGAAGCAGCAGCTTGTTCAGGCCTACAAGGACATTGCCTCCGCATGCACTCTGGATGAACTCGAAACTCAGCGGATTTTCTGCCGGGAGATTCATCCGGTCCTGGTGCGCAACGGCTGGATTCCCAACACGCCCTTCCAGCAGTCGGGTGCCTACCGAAAGATCGTACGTCGCAGACACTACCTGAAAAGAATGTCCGGAGAACACAATGAGTAACCTCTTCCGCTACGTACTCTCCTTCAGTTTGGCCGGGGCATGCGCATGCATTGCCAACATGTCGGCCGACCGGTTGACCACGGTTGCCGGTTCCGTGCTGGACATGTCCACGGAAGTCGAAGTTACCGTCACGCCTGCCAGTGCCCTTCCTGGTTCCGAACGGACCTATACAGTGCCCGTGGCTGGAAGCGGCTATTCCAAGGCGGTCACCCTCTTTCCCGGGGAAAACACCATTCTTGTGGACAGCGATGACGCTCAGGAGGAGGTTGCCGGCAACTGGGAGATTGCCCCCGCCCCGAGTCTGACGGTCAAGCTTGCCTGGACAGATTCGCATCTTGATTACGACCTGTACGTCAACGACATATTCTACGGCAACCCGAGCAGTTCCGGCGGCCAACTGGACATGGATTCGATTAACAGCGAGTGGGACCCCTCACACACCGGGCGCGAAGTGATCCAGTACAGTAATGCCGCTCCCGGTCTTTACCGAATCTACGTGAACTACTATAGCGACCACGAGACCGGAAGCTGTTCCCCCACCACCGTGACGGTCGTCGTCAACGGCGTCACCAAAACCTATTCGCGGACAATCTCCGAGTCCGATTGGCTTGGTTCTTTGAACGGTGCCTCCGGCAAGTCCGTCTGGAATGTGGCCACCGTCGTCGTGCATTCCGCCGAGGATGCGGGGGGTTACACTGTGTTACCAAACGAGAATGTGGTAGGCGTGCGGGACATGATGCTGCCCCAGGGATGCAAGGTGTTCGAATCCACCGAACCTTATCCCGGCATCTCCCCGCGCACCAATTTCGTTGTGAATACGCTGACTGGTCCGCTAACCGCCGGGGAACTCATACTCGCATACGGTCAGTCCGCAGTCCTGAAGGCCCACGGCATTGTCAACTACGGCAGCTCCTTCGAGGACAGCCGCCGCCTCATCGAAAAATTCTCATCCGGCAATACTTCGGTTGCCTATGTCGACGCCCTCGGGGTGGTATCCGGTATCGGGGGCGGCCAGACCACCATCAGCTGCGAAAGTCAATCCGTACCCGTCACCGTCTACAAAGTCAAGTTCAACGAATACCGTGACTACGTGCGCTGGAGCGAGGGCGGAACGTATGACGCCAAGGCACAGCTTGCCTCCGATTGCTACGACATCGACGACCTCACCTGGGCAATCTCCACCATGAGCGGCAGCCCCGCCGACGGCATTGATTCTGACGGTCTGGTAACATTCGGCTCCAACGGCGGCAGGTACAAAGTCACCGCTACCTCCAATGCCAATCCCGATGCCAAGGATAAACTCATCCTGACGGTTATCAGGCCCAACTTGGAAATCCCGGGTGTCGACGAGGTTGACGAGGAAACATCCGGCGGGTTTGTTGCCGTCAATGCAGACGATGACGACGAGGACGGAGTTGCTGATAATGTCGATTTCGACGGTGTGACTGGAGAGGACGACCTGTTGCCTGTCGTTCTGCAGCCTCTTCAGCCCTCGTGCCTACCAGGAAGCGGAATTGTCACTCTTACCTGGACGTCGGATGCCAAAATAGATGTCTACGAAAACGACAACAAGACCGGTCCCGTCACGTCCGGACAGACCTTTGCCCTCAGCGACCTGCCAAAAACCTTGTATGTGGAGGGGGTTGCCCCCAGTGATACCCCGCGTGATATCGAAATTAAACTGGAATACAAAAACTCCGGTCTGACTCTGTCTGACATTGTTAAGATTACCGCCGTCCACATCGACATCGATGCCGACCTTAACCGGGATGGCACATACGACGAGGACGATCCTCAGGAGCACACCGCCCCCGGCCTCGTCGTCATGCTCAACGACGACGATGACGACAGCGACGGCATCGTCGACCGGTTGGACGCCTACGATGCGGATGGCACCCTTGATACCGACGACGATGTAACAAGATACGAAGACGATCTGGTGGCAATCAAGCTGGCCGGGCTTCCCGCCGATCTTTCCGTCGGCAAGGTCGTGTTGAAGGCCAGTTCCGGTGCCGACAAGATCAAGATCTGGAAAACCTCCACCAAAGGAGCGGGCAATCTGGTTCTCGGCCCGTCGGCCACCACAATCCAGTGGATCCTGGGCAGCGACATCGCCAACCTGGGTGCTCTGGTCGACACCCTGTATGCGGAAGGCGTCGCCAAAAGCACCGCATCTGGCGATGTGACTCTCGAACTCGAGTACTACGACCCGGACGGCGTGTTGATTGATACTGATAAGATTTTGGTCACTGTCTTAAAAGTTGAGTTCATAGACGATAATCCAGATTATTCCCTGAACTCAAATACAGATAGCGACAACTTTTTCGTACGACATGAAGATGATTTTAAGAATTTGGATATTTATTATCGTATTTTCCCGGCTGATATTCCTATCACAGATGTTAAAATCAACATTTATGAGGAGGATAGCTTAACCAAGGTTATGTTTGGATCCGCAGACCACATTGATGGAGAGAAAGATGCGTCGAGCAAATTCAAAACGGGTGACAATCTTCACGTCAAATGGACGGATGCCCGAAATTCATCAGGTGAGTTCAGAGCTGTTGGGTTCTATCGTTTAGAGTTGGAAGTGTATATTGATGGGATGTCAACGGCTGTCAAAACGCCTATTCATGATGTCGATGATTCAAAACCAGGTTGGCAATGCCCCCAGAAGGGACTAGGAATTCACGATTTGGTCTGGAAACATCGCCCTGCAATTTTCCTGCATGAAGATGAATTTTCTGGACCGGCGGAGACTAGAGTCATGTTAGATCGGGCTGAGTTATTGCATAACGTAATGTTTGCGCCGGTCTTAGACGTTTCTATGCCGGTTGGGCAGATTGATCTCGCTACCCACAATTCGACAGAATATTATTTGCGTTATGCAGGAAATGGCGAAGCACAAGATGCTGGACGGACTCGGACTCCCTCAACCGAAGAACGCGCAGTTTACCACCATAGTATTCATGCGCCTGGTGACAATTTTGTCTATGTTCAATCATGGCAATTTGAACCATCTAGTTTTGGAATTGCAGCTTTCGCTGATCTATCAGCTGATCCTCTGACATTCACGCATGATGCCGATTGGGAAATGTGCCAAACCGTCATCCGACTGACTGCTCCTGCGCCGAATTCTGGTGATAAATCGCAATGGCTCTCCGGATATTCGGTCTCAGCATCACAGCACTTTCGAGGACAAACTTTACGTTGGGAAGAAGTAGGGAATGGGCCGGAGGATGCAGACCAGGACTATGTTGGGAAGACAGGTGCCTATCGACCGAATGTGTACATAGCAAATAGAAGTCATGCGACCTATTTTCGCCCCAATGCTGCTTTTCGATTTGCTCTTAATGATGGGGACTGCTTAGCATATGAAGCAGCTCCTACTGACGACGCGCGCGACGACTACACAGGGAGTGCTCCGTACACATATCGCCTAATCCTCCTAACGGATACTATTATAGCGAATTGGTTTGGTGACTGGTCTACGCAGGGAATTATTCCGAATCTTCGCAGCCCTCGTTTCCGCGAATCGAGTGGGGAAGCGATGTACACGAACCCAAGAGGGTTCAATAACCGGTTCCTGAAAACTGGAAATGATAACACTTCTGATCCAGCATACATACCATAAGAAAGGTAATATAAGATGAAATTAAAGACTTACGCTATCTTGTTCGTGTTTCTACAGATTGTTCCGATTGTGTTTGCGAGGGAACGTTATTTGCAAGTTCTCGATAATAGCCATATCAAAGAAGTAATTGTCGATTATCGCGTTCATAATGGTGTTGCTCTTAAGCTCAATCGCCAGGGCAGACGGTTACACAATGTACGACACGCCTGGATGCTTGAGAAACAGTGTTTGATTCAACGATCGTCACGTATCTCGATTAGGAAAGAAGCTGAATCGTCAATCAAAAGCAAGCCTAGCCAATTTGTTCACGACTATGGGAAAATTAGCTTTTTCGACAGCACTAATGCTAATGATCAAACCATTATTGAGACACAAATGAATCGTATTGAATCCGGGAACTGGATACCCCCGTTGCCAGAAACTAGCCACACGTCATCTGAAGTTGTTTGTCCTTTACTCGGATGCTTTGTTGCCGGAAATCCCTACATGCAGCGCTATGAGGGAGAGTACGTCATTCGTGCACTTGGAGAGGAAGTGTTCAAGGGGGTGCGTTGTAAAAAGTACTCCTACATGATCACGGGGCCTTTTTCAACGTATTTCAAAGACAAAGGCGTGTTGGCTGAAGGCGAAGAAACGGCATTGCTGAAGCTGCAGCAGGACCTGACTATATCAGGCACCCTCTTTGTTGACGTCGTTACTGGAATTATCTGTGCGCGTGCTGAGAAAATACAGTTCAGTGTTGTTGAAGCAAAGCGCCTCAATCTCACCTCCGAATGGATAACTACCCGGGAACATATACGTATCGCAAGGGAGAGGTCATGGATCATAGAATCGGTGACGACTGTTTACCGGTAGTGTTTCGTTAAGTTATTCTACAGCCATAAACAGGAACGAAACATGAAAACAATTAAGTTGATTGTTATATTGTGGTGTGGCCTTTTACCCAATATGTCTATGGCGGACAATATTCTTCATTTGCAGGTTCTGCGGAATCAGCATATCAGCGAGGTAGGCTTGGGCTATCGGCTGCAAGATGAAGAATCAGTTGCTGGTAAATTATCATATGAAACATATGATGCAACGCTGGTATTTGAAGGATGCCAGACTGCATGGCGAGTTCTCCCATGATACTAGGAAAAAGCAGCTAAGTCACCATGCGAGCAAGCCAAGCAAGCAAGAGTATAATATTGGTGAAGCAAGGTTCCCTTTTTGCAACAACAGCCTTGATTCTATTGAACATTCAATGAATCTTCTGTTCCGCAGTGAATGGCTTCCCCTTTTGCCAAAAAATGGAGAGCAGATTTTCAAAGAAAAACTTCCTCTTTTGGGTTGTTACATTTATGGAAATATGTATATCCAACTTTACGATGGTGTGTATCGTATAAAACCCCTTGAAGTTGAATTGTTCAAGGGGCAAAAATGTCAAAAATTTGGATACAATATTTCTGGACCTTTCGCGACATATTTTAAAGAAAAGGGAACTTTGGAAAAAAGCGAGGCAACAGCACTGATGAAATTGCAACAGGGTCTCGTTATTTCAGGACTTATGCATATTGACATGGACACTGGCATTATCCATCGACGCAGTGAGTTTGTTGATTTTCAAGTTACTGAACATCACCGTATCAACTTTCAGTCAGAATGGGTGCAGACCAAAACACACGTGGATATTTCACGAGAAAGAACATGGACGATAGAATCCGTTCAAACTACTTATAAGCCTTGAGTAATGACGATGACACCAGCTCCAACGACGATTTCGTCCAGCTTGTCTTGGAACTGCCCGCCCCGATTGATCCGGCCGTGGCGAAGCTGAAGATCACATATTCGGCCTCGGACCCGAGCCCCGAAACCAGCAATCCCGACCGCTTCACCCGAAGCGGCACAGGGACGTCCGAAGACCCCTATGTTTGTTCACCCCCTGCAGGGGATGGCCGCCTCCGTATTTGGACCAAAGACGCGAACGCCGACCGTGACTGGCGCTCCGTCTCACTTCTTTCCCTTGGAGACTACGTGCCCCCGGGCGAATACTCCGACCTGGCCAAACTCGGCTTCTCCGCCTCTGTGCGCACCCAGACCTTCTTCGTCGAGGGCATCAAGGCTAGCGATACGGTAGGCGACCAGCAAATCAAGATGGAATTGGATCCCGACGGCGACGGCCCCCTGGGCTGGGTCTGTTACGACGCCGTCCGCACCACCGTTCTCCAGGTGGAGTTTGTCGACAGCAAACCGGACTACGCCTTGGGTGAAGACGCCGACACCCCGGAGACCACAGACGACGATTGTGACAACTTCTTCCTGCGCCAAGACGACGATTATAAAAATCTGGATATTTACTATCGAATTCTTCCGGAAGGACTATCTTTGAACGAAGTTCTTATCAGGATATACGAAGAGGATTCCACCTTGCCGGCGGTCATTTTTCCTGGCGAAACCGACATCAGTTCAGGTACATATAAGACAGGGGACAATCTCCATTCGGCATGGGACGACGCTCGAGATGCCTCGGGTGATTTTCGCTTGGCAGGCTATTACCGGGTCGAACTCTTTGTCGTCCCCACAGGTTCCACGGCTACTCCCTTTAAGACGCCCATCGACGATGCCGACCCCGACATGCCCGGCTGGCAGTGTCCGCAGAATGGCCTGGGAATCCACGATCTGGTCTGGAAACACCGACCGGAGCTATATGTGGGCACCAACGAGGAAGTGTCCCCGAATGGGCCATGCTATCCCTTCGACAGCAACATCATTCCCCAGTACCGGCTGCGCAGAACAGACAAGTCCGAGATCTCCTGGAGTCCCTCCCCCTGCCCCTACAATGACTATCCCGATTTCCCGTCTCCAGGGTCCGACTTTACGGACCCATCGTACAAATACCAGGTTCTGAAGGACACAGTCGACCAGGACCCTCTGAACTCCTGGAGCGTTTCCGAACTGGCCATCGACATGCAGGGGAATACCGAAACATCGGACAGCGATAAACCGATTTTGCAGGGAAGTGGTGTTTCGGCCTGGCTTGGTTATCGCGGCGTTCCCACGACCAATCACGTTTTCATACAACTGTGGATGTACGAGACCGCCAGCTACAGTCCCTATATGCCCGGGCAAACGTTCAACCATGACGCCGACTGGGAGATGACCCAATTGTGTATTCAGCAGAAAGATGTGGCCCAGCCTGGAAACAAGACGCGCTGGCTGTTGCCCTGGGCGGCCACCGCCTCCCAGCACTATTACGGTCAGACGTTGGCCTGGCGCCTCGACAAGCAGGGAGGGCCAACGGGAACGTTGGCAGGGTTAACCAAGGAAAATCAGCGGTACGTCTTGCACTCGACGGCCACCCCCGAAAGGATCAAGCTGTACATTTCCGAAAATGCCCATGCCACCTATTTCCAGCCTGGGAGCATAAACTGTAATATTTTTGCAAAATGCGGCACATCGGTTCAATATGATGATCCTGATTTCTGGGACGGGGCGTATGACAGATGTACTCCTTTAACAGATGACATTGATATAAAGTTGTTTCCGTTATTTCTCGACGGAGGCAAAGGGATATGGGACTGGGCAGGAAAATGGGGGACCAAATCCGGGGCGGGTCCCGCAGTACCTAGTCCCGTTTTTCGACATGTGGATTTGGCCGATGGTGCTCCCCTTATAATATCCGGAAACGAAAAGGATTTTAGTAATGCATGCAGGAAAACGGTTGGACCGACTGGAGAATATTCCAATACAGGAAGTCATGACCCGGAAACTGAACTTCACGAATAGAAAGGATAAAACGATGACCATTGACATTAAGAAAGGTATCGGACAGATTGTATTCTTCTTGGTGACATCTCTTTCTCTATGGTCACCAGCTGATTCGGCAGAATCCTTTGAAAATTTGTATTTGCTCCATGTCCCTGCGCTGCGTGGCCGAACCGGAATTGCTGCTCGTTCCGATGCAATAAAGCCTCATCTTGTCAGAATGACTGGTAGTGGAAATAAAAGGAAGCTCATGCGTATCTGGCCAGCACTGTATTTCGAAGAGGGGCCAGTCGTGGGAAGCCCCCAGTTCCCGGAGCAGCTTGGGTGGAAGGACCTCTTCCGATACTCGTTCAAGAATGGTCTTAAATTGGAAATCAAACCAAATGGCAAAATCAGCATATCCGGATATGTCATAAGTGACAATATGGTTGCTTGTTCGAAGATCCTACTCGTTGGCAAAAAGGCAACAACGGAATGCTGGACAGGAGAGTCCACGGTGTGGACTGGCCCCTATTTCAAACTGAAGCCATGGGAATACTTTAGCGAGTGGTCTCTTCAAAGAGCTCCTGAGGATGTTGTTTGGGAAACCGCAGTAATTTTCCTCAACAATTTAAATGGAGCAAGGGTGATGGCTAGGATGAATACATTTAATTATGTTGGCGAGGTTTTGGTTTTTCTGAAGTCGCCCACCCAAAAAAACTGGCCGACGGAAGACTTTGCATTCAAATTCAGAGACAGCACTATTCTGTCCATTGCTATACGGGCGCTTGAGGAAAAGAAGGTGGTGTATTCCTCGAACCGTTTCAAACTGTCTGAAGAAGCAAGAAAACATGTTGATAAGCAAAAGCAAGATCTGGCTGGTATCGATATGAATGTCACGGTTAACAGGTCGAAAATACCGCCCAAGCCGACGACCTTTGTCGACAGTCAGTTTGACCCATATTTTGATAAGTATAAGCCCCCCTTCAGTGGAAGACGTATTCGCCTGCTGGCGGCAAATCCTGACCCGAAGGCCAGAAGAATGCGACTGGCCTACAAAGGTAAGCGGCATATTGATATTGACAAGCAACTCGGCTACACGTGGAAAGAACTACGGTTTATACCCGATGCCGTATTTTTAACACGAGATATGACCAAGGTGCCTATGGACCTGCGGGAGAAAATAATTAATGGTTACATCCGAGACGGCTCGCGGGACTGGTTCTCGGATATGAGCTTTGAACAGCTCCACGCAGTACCCAACCCCTTTTTGCTGACCGCCTGCCTACCTCACATGAAGGCAGAAGACGCAGCTGCGTTGGCGGAGACCGAGCGGGTCGGGAAAATTCTCAAGACCGCTGAGCTTAAGCCGAGCGAGATTACCGGTCTTTCTATCCCGCAGGTTATTTACAGCATGCTGGCCAAACTTCCGACAAATGAGCTACAACCTTACGTGGACAGCCTTCCCAAGATGCGGGCCTACCTCTACAGCACGTCCGACTATGACCTTCAGGAACTCGTACGTGAACGGGGTTTGATCGTTACTGAAAAGGCAGGCTCAAATTAAAGCCCTTGCTATCAAAAAATACATCTGGGCCGGATTCTGGGGTGTCTGAGCATGGGAAGAGGGCCTTCTGAAGCGGTGGAACGGCGAAGTTTCGTCCGTTTTTCATCCGGACATAGTTTCAAGCTGGCGATTTTCGCCCAAAATCTCCCTTTCCGGGCATGGTGAAGCCGCCGACTCGAAGTGCTAAGCCGGTTTTGGAGGAACTGAAAAAAACTGCCCGATTTACGCGGCGGATTCTTCTCTGTAGTAGAAATTAAGTAGCCCGCCCAATCGGGACGCCCTGACAATCCTGCCAGTTCGTTCGGGACTCGCTCTGTCATCCGGAAAGAGCAACTCGTTTCCGATATCATGTCCCTGATGCGGCCTTTCCCGGTGATAGTACTCAAGGTACTGTTTGACCGCCCGGCGGAGCTGCTTTTCGCCTAGGATGATCAGCTGGTTGAGACAGTCGTCCTTGAGCGACCTGACAAAGCGTTCCGAATAGGCGTTGAGATTGGGACTGCGCGGCGGCAACCGAATCGGTTTGATCCCAGCCGATTTCATGATGCTGCCGAACTGCTGGCTGTACTTACTGTCCCGGTCATGAATCAGATATTTGGCCCCGGTCAGTTCTCCGTCGAACCCGGTCACGTTTCGGGCGGCCTGGGCCATCCACTCGTCGTTCGGATGCGGGGTGATCCCGCCCAGCACCACCTTGCGGGTTTTGATGTTGATGAAGAACAGGATGTAGAACGTCATTGGCCCCAGGCAGGTCAGGATGTCCTGGGTGAGAAAGTCTGAGCCTA
>JBFJXC010000031.1:0-19131 GCA_041623325.1 Lentisphaeria bacterium
GTGGAGTGCACTGCACTGCCGCGCGGGCCGGGGGCCGGATTCGCGCAACGGGGCAATGGCGTCTATCTTTTGAATGTGGGGCCTCGCGCACCGGCGTCGCAGACGCGCAGCAAAGGGAGGAATCAGTATGGGGACCGTCTACCACGAAGCCAATCTGTCGGAGCAGACCAAGGACATCCACCGCGCTCTGGCCAGCCTTCAGGAGGAGCTGGAGGCCACCGACTGGTACAACCAGCGCTTGGATGTGGCCGCTGATGCTGCCTTGAAGTCCGTTCTGGAACACAACCGCAACGAGGAAATCGAGCACGCCTGCATGCTGCTGGAATGGTTGCGTCGCCGGATGCCGGTCTTCGACCGCACCTTGCGGACCTACCTCTTTACCAGCGCGCCGATTACGGCCCTGGAGGAGCAGGAGCCAGGTTCCGAGGCGAAGCCGGCGCCGGGCCGTCTCCGCATCGGGAACCTTCACTAGTCAACCCAAGGGAGGGCCTATCAATGGATATATTCAAACGTTCACTGGCGCCGGTTTCGGATTCTGCTTGGGAGGCCATCGGCCAGCAGACGGCCAGGACCCTGAAGGGGTGCCTATCGGCCCGCAAACTGGTCGACTTCGACGGCCCCCGCGGCCTGGAGTTGGGGGCGGTCAACTTGGGCAGGCTCAAGCCTGGCGAGAGCGAGCCGGTTTCGGGAGTGAGCTGGGGCATCCGCCAAAATCTGCCCTTGGTCGAAATTCGGATTCCGTTCGCGCTGGAGATTTGGGAGCTGGACAATATTGACCGCGGCTCTTTGACGCCCGAACTGGAGGCGGTGGGGGCGGCGGCCTACCAGGCGGCGTTGTTCGAAGAGAAGGCCGTGTACAACGGGCTGGAGGAGGCCTGCATTCAGGGAATCGCCCCGCAAAGCCCCCATAAAGCGCTCCCCATGGCCAAGAGTGTCGACAAGGTGGTCGCCACCCTTGAAAAGGCGATGGTGACCCTGGAGAAATCCGGGGTTGGGGGTCCGTATGCCTTGGTTTTGGGGGAGAAATACTTCAGCATGCTGATGGCCGGCGACTTGCCGGATTATCCGCTAAAAAAGCGGATCGAGGAAATGCTGCGGGGTGGGATCCACTGGAGCCCGGCGTTGGAGGGCGGTCTGTTGCTGAGCCGGCGGGGCGGGGACTTTCGCCTGACGGTGGGGCAGGACCTGGAAGTAGGCTACGCCAGCCACGATTCCAAGCGGGTGAACCTCTACGTGACCGAATCCTTCACCTTCCAGGTGTTGGAGGCCGCGGCGGCGGTGGTCTTGACCTGACTTGGGGAGATCGGATCCGAATTTCAGCTTGTACCAGGGCCCGTTTTCCCTAGAATCCGGGGCTGGTTGTTGATTTCGCGGAATCTGGCAATAAAATACGTGGGCAAAATGAAAACCGTTTTCCGGCAGCCCGATCGCGCATGATCGGGCTTTTTTTTTGGAGTATCAGCGGCCGCTGCCCAGACAGCGGCCAGAAGCGGCGAGGTCCGAATATGGCGAATACCGTGCTAGTTGGCCTGCAGTGGGGCGACGAGGGAAAAGGCAAGATCATCGACGTGTTGACCAAACACGCCGACGTGGTGGTGCGTTTTCAGGGCGGCAACAATGCTGGACACACCGTGGAGATCGGGGACCAGAAGTTCGTCCTGCATTTGATACCCTCCGGCATTCTGCGTCAAGAGGCCCTCTGCGTGATCGGCAACGGCCTGGTCGTGGATGTGCTCGGCCTTCACGAGGAGATTCTGGGGCTGGAGGCCCGGGGAATCGAAGTGGACAGCCGCTTGCAAATCAGCAGTCGCTGCCAGCTGGTGTTCAACTATCACCGCCGCCTTGACAGCCTCAAGGAGCTGAGCCTGGGTAGTGGCAAGATCGGCACGACTGGCCGAGGCATCGGACCGGCTTATGCCGACAAGGTCAACCGCGTCGGGTTGCGCGGCTCCGAGCTCTGCCATCCCAAGCGACTGGAGGAGCATTTCCGGGCTCAGTCGGAGGCTCACAACGCGATTTTCCGGCAGGCCGGGGTCGAACCGCTGGACATCGATGCCGAGTGGGAAAAGCTGCAGCCGGCCGTGGCCAAGCTGGCCCCCATGGTGTGCGACACGGTCCTGACCGTGAACCGGGCTATCGAGGCCAATCAGAATGTGCTGTTCGAGGGTGCCCAGGGCACCTGGCTGGACGTGGACTACGGCACCTATCCTTTTGTGACCAGCAGCAATACCACCGTCGGGGGCGCCTGCACTGGCACCGGGGTGGCCCCCACCAGGATCGGACACGTGGTGGGCATTGCCAAGGCCTATACCACCCGCGTGGGCGAGGGGCCCTTTCCCACCGAGCTGTTCGATGAGGTCGGCAAGCACTTGGGCAAGGTCGGCCATGAATTCGGCGCCACCACCGGACGGCCCCGCCGCTGTGGTTGGTTCGACGCCGTGGCCACCCGTTACGCCGCCATGCTCAACGGAGTGACCGACGGCCTGGTCGTGACCAAGCTGGACGTGCTCGATGGCCTGGAAACCATCAAGATCTGCACCGCCTACGAGTTGGACGGCCAGCGCATCACCGACATGCCCTCCGACAACGAGGACATCGCCCGGGTCGTGCCGGTTTACGAAGAGCATCCGGGCTGGATGCAATCCACCGAGAACGTCAACAGCTGGGATGACCTGCCCGAACTGGCCCGCAAGTACCTGTGTCGGATCGAGGAACTGCTGAAGGCCAAGCTGGAGATCGTGTCGGTGGGTCCGCGCCGCGCTCAGACGTTCAAGGTTTCGCGGTAGTCCGGAAGCCTCGAGGGAGCAGGTATGGCTGACCAGGACAGTGCAGCTCCGCGCCATGTGGCCATGATCATGGACGGCAATGGCCGCTGGGCCCGGGAGCGCGGCTTGTCGCGCCTTGAAGGGCATCGGGCCGGGGCCGAGACGGTGCGCCGCATGGTCGAGGCCTGCGCCCAGTTGAAAATCCCCTATCTGACGCTCTACGCCTTCAGCACCGAAAACTGGCAGCGCCCCAAGGCCGAGGTGGCCGCTCTGATGCAGCTGCTGCAGAGCTTTCTGACCAAGCGGCTTCCAGACCTGCGGAAACACAAGATCCGCCTGAACGCCATCGGCGAGCTCGAGCGCTTGCCTCCCCGGGTGCTTGAGGCCCTGACCAAGGCCATGGAAGCCACCCGCGACGGCACCGGCGGCACCCTGACCCTGGCCTTGAGCTACGGATCGCGCCTGGAAATTGTCGCCGCCGCCCGCGCCCTGGCCCGCAAGGTACAGGCCGGGGAACTGGCGCCCGAGGCGATTACCGAAGAGCTGCTCAGCGCGCATTTGTACACGGCCGATTTGCCCGACCCTGATTTGATTATCCGCACTAGCGGCGAGCTGCGGTTGAGCAACTTTCTGTTGTGGCAGGCCTCGTATGCCGAATTGTGGGTCACCCCCACCTGCTGGCCTGATTTCAGCGCGGACGAGTTCCGGGGGGCCATCGCGGAGTTTAACCGGCGGCAACGCCGTTTTGGAGGAGTCGATCATGCTTAGAAAACGAATGGCCAGCGCCGCGGTTCTGGGAACCATGCTGGCGGCCGCCTTCTTCATTCCCGGCCAGGTCGGTGCCGGGATCTTCATGCTGCTGTCCGCCGCCATGCTGCTGGTGGGCATTCAGGAATTCTTCCGGTTGACCAAGCCGGTCAGCGGCGGCGGCTATCCGGTTCTGACCAGCGTCTTCGGGCTGCTGATTCTGCTGTCCATGGGCACCCGGGCCTTCTTCGGCATGCCCGCGGCCGTCACCGGCTGGCACACCGCCGCTCCCGCCCTGGTCTGCTTCATCCTCTGTGTCTTCATTCACATCTTCAACCATCCCGACCGACTCCGGGAGGGCCTGGACCGGCTCTTCACCTCCCTGGCCTGCATCATCTGGGTCTGCTGGAGCCTCAGCTTCATCCCCGCCCTCTATTTCAGTTCTCCGCTCGACCAGATGGCCGGGCGGCTGCTGGTGGTGTATCTGATTATTGTCACCAAGTCCGGCGATGTGGGCGCCTACACGGTCGGTTCGCTGACCGCCAAGCGGCCCCAGGGCAACCACAAAATGGCTCCGGCCCTCAGCCCCAAGAAAAGCTGGGAAGGTTTCGCGGGGGGCATGGCAACCTGCGTGCTGACCGCCTTGGTCCTTAACGGACTTTTCGGCCGGCATTTGACTCTGGAAGGAGTGCGGGTGGTCGGTTTCTGGGGGTCCGTTCTGGTGGGCGTGATGGCCGCGGTGCTGGGCTTTATCGGCGATGTGGCCGAATCGACTCTGAAACGGGCGGCCAAGGCCAAGGATTCCGGCTGGATTCCCGGTTTGGGGGGGGTTCTGGACGTGGTCGACAGCCTGGTCTTCGTGGCCCCGCTGTTCTACGTCTGGGTTCGCTTGGTCGCCTCCCTGCCACACTGAGCCCGGTCCCGGGGCGATGGGGGGGCCTCGACCGTGGGGGTCAGCGCCCAGGGCTGCAGGGCTTGGCACACGGCAAGATGGTCCGCCAAGCGCCCCGCCGTCGGCTACTCGCTTCCCATCAGGTACATGTTTTTGACTTCCTGTTCGGTGAGGGCGCGCTTCCAGTAGGCGATCTCATCGATCCAGCCATTGAAGGTGTTGTTGCCTACGGCCGGCTTGCCGGAACGAATGCGCCCGGTGAAGGCGAAATCCGTGGTCGGCGAGTAGGGCTTTTCGCCGACTTTTACGCCGTCCACGTAGAGTCTGGCCATGCCGCCGGTCTCGAAGGTCATCACCGCCTGGTGCCACTTGCCGTCGATTAATTTCCTGGTGTCGGAGAGCGTGCCTGTCCCCGTGTGGAAATAGGCTTGGACAGCGCCGGTCGAAGTCAGATTAAGGTGAATTTCGTCCTGGCTGCCGTAGCCGTCTCCGTCGTCGTCGGCACTGCCGTAGAAAAGCATCGCCTTGGCGTCCGATTTGACGCGCAGAACTTTAAAGGAGACCATGGCGGTGCCGTTGTCGTTTTTGTATTGGTGGCTGCCATCCTTCCCCAAGGTCATGAGACTGCTGGAGGTGCCGTTGAAGTATAGGCCGGCCTTGCTGGGCCACCGTCCTTTGTACCAGGCAGTGCCCGTCCCTTTGGCGCCATGGTGCCTCTCGGGATCATAGTTCTCGATATCGACCCCAACGGCCATGTTGGTCACCCGGCCAGTCTCGCGCGAGTCTTCGAAGGTCCAGTAGCCCACGAGCAGCTCATCGATTCGCATCTGGCTACTGTATCCCAGCCAGCGGCCGTACTTGGCCCGCTGCCGGGCCGTCGAGAGCGCCGGCAGCAGCATGGAGGCCAAAATGGAGATGATGCTGATGACCACCAACAGCTCGATGAGGGTGAACGGGGCAGCGGTCGGGCGAGTTCGTTTGAGTGACATGCATAGTCCTCCAGGTTGGATGTGTGAAAGACCCACCGAGTGTGAGGGTACCCTATGGTGGAGGGCTAGAAACTTAAAATCGTCCTAAGATTGGCAACCACCTCTGAGCGCCCGCCACTAAAGGCTGAGCCGGTTCAAGAGTGGCCCTCGCGCGCAGGTCCTGTGCATAATGCAGTGGATTATACACCGGATCGCCGCCGGGGCAAGTGCGGTGAGGAACACATTGACCGGTCCAGGCAGGCAGCGAGGGTGTTTTGGGTCGTGGACAGCGCCTTCGGCTACAGAAGGCCCGGGGGGAAACGAACGGCCTTGGGCGGTCAAAGCCAGCCGCCACCGGCGAGTTCGTGTGTCTTAATACCGGATGCCTCGATCGTGGGGGTCAGCGCTCAGGGCTGCAGGGCTTGGCGCACGGCAAAATGGTCCGCCAAGCGCCCCGCCGTCGGCTACTCGCTTCCCATCAGGTACATGTTTTTGACTTCCTGCTCGGACAGGGCGCGATTCCAGTAGGCGGCCTCGTCGATCCAGCCCTTGAAGCGGCGGTCGTTGTTGCCGGCCCTCCCGAGATAAATGCCACCGGTGAAAGCGAAATCGCCGGCCTTCTTGACGTAGTCCTTTTCGGCCACTTTGACGCCGTCGACATAGAGTCTGGCCTTGCCGCCGGTCTCGTAGGTCATGACGGCCTGGTGCCACTTGCCATCGACCAGGTTCCGGCTGTCGGAGAGCCTGCCTGAGCTCCCGTCCCCGAGGTGGAAATAGGCTTGGGCCGCACCGTTGTCCTGGAGATGCAGGTGCATTTCGCGTTCCGCGCTGCCCAATCCGTCTCCGACATCCTTACAGCCGTAGAAGAGCATGTAACGGTCAGAGGGCTTGTTTAAGGCTTTGAAGGAGACCATGGCCGTGCCGTTGTCGCTCTTGTACTGGTGGCGGCCCTTGGTGGCCAACGACACATTGCTGTTGCTGTAGCCGGGGAAATAGACGGCGGCCTTGCTGGGCCATCGCCCCTTGTACCAGGCCGCGCCGGCGCCTTTGCTGCCATGGTGCCGTTCGGGATCGTAGTTTTCCACATCCACACCAGCGGCCATGTTGGTTACTTGGTCAGTTTCGCGCGCGTCTTCGAAGTGCCAGTAGCCCACGAGCAGCTCATCGATTCGCATCTGGCTACTGTATCCAAGCCAGCGGCCGTACTTGGCCCTTTGCCGAGCCGTCGCCAGCGCCGGAAGTAGCATGGAGGCCAAAATCGAGATGATGCTGATGACCACCAGCAGCTCGATGAGGGTGAACGGGGCAACGGTCCGGCGAGATCGCGTGATTGACATGTCTTATCCTCCAGTTCGGATGCGTGATAGACCCACCGAGTGTTAACGTCCACCCTGTGATGGGGCTGGAAACTTAAGATCGTCCTAGGACTGGCCTTCAACCTGCTGAACGCCCGCCACTAAAGGCTGAGCCGGTTCAAGAGCGGCCCTCGCGCGCAGGTCTGGTGCATAATGCAGTGGATTATACACCGGATCGCGGCAAGAGGCAAGTAGAATCGTAGCCATTAGTCGACTTTAGGCAGTCAGCGGGGGTGTGCCGGGTGAATGGGGCATGGCCTTGGGAAAAGGCTTGGGGCGGCCGGTCTCTGGCCAAGGGCCATTCCGGGCGGGAAGCCAGATTAGAGGGCTTGGGGCCGCCCGGTAGTAAAGGTCTGGCGCAAGTGCTTGCCGACCAGCAGCAGGTAGCCGACGAAGCTGAAGACGAACAGGGTGGCCATGTTCAGGTAGGGAAGGTGGAGGCTGCCATAGATCGCGGCGACGATCAACGGGGGAATGCTGGCGTAGAGGTAGAAAGTCAGCATGCGCGTGAAGCCGGCGGCCGCGAGAGGGCTGCGCAGGACAAAGGGTATGAGGGTGAAGAGCAGCACGTACAACACGATCTTGAAGAACATTTCCAAGGCCCCTTGCAGGGCCAAGACCGGGGCGGCCTGCAACATCAGCCGCCGCGTCTCCTGACTAAACTCCTCTCCCCTCAGGGAAAAACCGTCTGGACGCATCTGGGCCAGCTCGAAACGGTCGAGAAGCTTGCCATCCTTGAGCAGAATGATGGGTCTGGGCGGTTTGCCTTCGAGGCGCTCCCAGAAGAAGACCTCGGATGGGGTCAGCCATAGTCCCTGCTGCTCGGGGCCGGCAAAGGGCTCGGCAGGAAACGAACTGCCCTCGGCAGCGAAATCCACGCGCCAGCCGCGATGGCGGGTTGTGTAGGGCAGGGCCTGGGGGCGTTCCCAGTGCAACTTGCCTTGGCGCCATTCCACCCGGACCAGCTCCCGGCTCATCCAGCGGCCCCAGTCATCGGCCGCCTTCAGCAGGGTGGGCAGCCGGGCCAGACTGACCAGAGCCCCGCACAGAAGACACAGCAGGGTGACCCGGCGAAAGGCCCGCCGCCAGGAGTCCGCTTGCAGCACGACCAGGACGGCAGGGTGGAAAAAGAGCCCGTAGAGCAGGTGGTGAAAGGGCACCGCCGTGGAAATAGCCCGCGGCTTGCGTTGGCGGGGGTCGGGGATGGGAGGCGGGGTCGGCATGTCGCGCTCAGCCCCGGTTTTTTCGGCTTTTGAGCGTCCGCCGTTCGATCGCCTCCAACTGGTCCAGCACCTCGGCCTTGTCGGCAGGGCTCAGATGGTCCACGAACAGCACCCCGTTCAGGTGGTCGATCTCGTGCTGCAGACAGCGGGCCAACAACCCTCCGCACGCGGTCTCAATCATCTGTCCGTTCAGCAACTGGGCGCGAAGCACAATCGAAACCGGTCGGATCACGTCGCCGTTAAGCTCAGGGATGCTCAGGCAGCCTTCGCAGAACGAACTGACCTGTTTGGATGCCGATACAATCTCCGGATTGACCAGGGCCAGAGGCATTTGCGGCGCCAGCAGGCGCTCCCCAGGCAGGGCTGTGGGGGACAACTCCTCGTCTTCGGTGTGGGTCATCAGGGTGATGAGCCGGATGTTGCGTCCGACCTGAGGGGCGGCCAGGCCGATGCCATTGTTCTTGAACATCGCCTCGATCATCTGTTCGGCGAAATCGCGAATCTGGCCGGTTATCTGCCCGACCGGTTCGGAGGTTGTGCGCAACACCTCGGAGCCATAGTGCTCGATTGGCAGTACCCGGCGCTTTTTGAAAAAGGGGCTGTTCAAAAGACTCGTTTCCATTGGATTGATGCTGGCGGCTTTTCCAGCTACCACTTTAGCACGCGGCAAGCACAACTCAACCCGCGGCGGGCCTTCCAAGACACAGGCCATCGGCGGGTCGTTCTCTAGCCTGACCGGCGTTTTGGGCGGATCCGACAGGCCGAAATCGCGAAAAGACGGGCTATCTTGGGGTTCACCCCCCCCCAATAGTCAGGACGGCAGAATGTTTGAAGCCCATCGCATTTTTGATTCGCATGTGCACATCTTCCCCGACCAGGTCGCCGCCGGCGCGGTCGGCCATCTGGCCGAGATGACCCGCTTGGAACCCGTCTACGACGGCACCCGCCAGGGTTTGCTGGCCCACATGCGGCAGGCCGGGGTGGAAGGGGCACTGAATTGCCCCATCGCCACCAAGCCCGAGCAGGTGGAGTCCATCAACCGCTGGGCCGCCGCCCAGAACCAGTGGCCGGTTTTGTCGCTGGGATCGGTCCATCCGGATCATCCGGACCCCCGCCGGGTCCTCAACCAACTGCGCACACTTGGCCTGAGGGGGGTCAAGATGCATCCCGAATACCAGCAGTTCAGGCTGGACGACCCGGCGGCGTGCCGTGTGTGGGCCATTTGTCAGGAGCTGGACCTATTGGTGCTGTTGCATGCCGGTGCCGACATCGGCTTTGCCCAACCTTTCCATTCCGACCCGGCGGCGGTGCGGGCCATGGCCCAGGCCTATCCCCGTCTGAGGATCGTGGCCGCCCATTTCGGTGGTTGGGGTATGTGGGATCAGGTCCAATCCCACTTGATCGGAACCCGGGTGCTGCTGGATTTGTCGTTCACCCTCGGCATCCTGGACGATGCCACCCTGGTGGCGGCGGCAAGACGACACGGCACCGACCGCGTCCTGTTCGGCTCCGATGCCCCCTGGCGCGACCAGGCCGCCTATGTCAGGTACTTTCTGGCCCTGGATTTCGCGCCCGAGGAGCAGCGCCGCATCCTCTGGGGAAACGCCGCCAGCCTGCTGGGTTTCAGTGGTTCCTAAGCGGCCGAGACCCGGCTGAGGCGACCGTCAGCGCGGCGCGCCGATTCCAGCCGGTTGGTGGATTCGCTCCATCAGCCGCCTCTTGCGTTCCAGCCAGATACCGGCCAAGAACAAGAAAAAGCCGGTGGCGACCAGAGCGCAGGCTTTGGCAAAGAGGTCGCCGTGGCGGGTGTACCAGGTCAGGCCGGGGGAGGGGTAGACGGGCACGCTGTACTGGCGGAAACCGCGGACGAAGCGGTTGCCCGAGGCGTTGTCGTACAGCAGTCCGGAGACTCTGCCGTCGGGAAGGATCAGACAGGTGTCGCTGTTGTTGCCGGCCCGTAGCAGAGGCCTGGCGTTTTCAGCGGCGCGGAAGACCGCGTGGACCATGTGCTGACGGGAGCCCGAACTCTCGGCGTACCAGGCATCGTTGGTCAGGGTGACCAGCAGATTGGCCCCGGCCAGAACGAAGCGTCGGCTGATGGTCGGGAAAACATCCTCGAAACAGATGTTGATGCCGGCCTGGGCGCCCTTCCCCGTCCGGAAAATGGTGAATTCGCTTCCTGGGGTAAGGCTGCGGCCCATGCCGATCCAGCGGGTCAGCCAGGGCCAGAAGCGTTCCAGGGGTGTGTATTCGCCGAAGGGGACGAGATGAGTCTTGTTGTAGGAGTCCAGGAGCCTGGCCTGGGCATCGAAGAGCATGGCTGAGTTGAAGGCCAGGAAATCGGGTTCGGCCCCGGCCGTTTCCGGCGGCAGGGTCTGGTAGTCCAGTGAGCCGAGCAGAACGGGAGTGCGGATGGTTTGCATCATGCCATGGAAGGCTGTGGCATACTCCTGGTTGTAGAGAATGGCGGCGGGAACGGCGGTTTCGGGCCAGACGATCAGGTCCGGCTTGGTTGCCGCGGCGATCCGGGAAAGGGCCGTGTAGACCTTCAACGAGTGGGTGAGCTGCTCGGGCGTCCACTGCCTGATCTGGGGAATGTTGCCCTGCATCGAGGCAACCTGCAGCGTGCCGCTGGGCTTGCCGAGTTGCGGACTGCTGTGCACCCCGACGACCGCCCCGGCAACTAACGCGGCCACGACCGGAGCCGACCAGGGCAGTCGTCGGCCGCCCTGCCCTCGGAAGCGGCCGATTGTGCGCCGAGCCAAATGCCAGATCGCGATATTGACCGCCACGATCAAGAAACTGATGCCGTAGACTCCGGTGACCGTGGTCAGGCGCAGCAAGCCCAGCCGCTGCCACTGGCTGATTCCCAGCTGGTTCCAGGGCAGTCCGGTGAAGATCCAGGAGCGAACCCATTCCAGCGCCACCCAGACCGCAGGCAAGAGCAGCGCCTGCAGGATGTCGGCGCCGGCCGCGGAGTGGTCGGGGTTCGGGGATGAGTCGGTGGCCCGCGGCTGCCGCCGTGCCGTCGCCGCCCAGTACCAGACCGCAGGAAAGCAGGCGCAGACCGCCCCCATCAGGGGACCTAGCCCGATTCCGACCTGGTTGAGCCAGTTGAAGGTGGTGCCGAAATGGGCGAACCCGAAGATCCATCCCAAACCCAAGCGCCTGGCCGGGGTGGCGGGCACGGGCGCCAGCAGCAGGGGGAGCAGGGCCACCCAGGCCAGGTCGTCCATCTCCAGGGGCGGAAAAGCGGCGCTGAGCAGCAGGCCGGACAGCACGGCCGCGCCGAAACGCAGCCAGAGGCGGCGTGCACTCAGATACGCTTTCAGGTTGGGTTCCGCTTCAACCATTCACCAGTCACGATTCACCATCCGCCAGCCCATGGGCGCGCCTGGCGGATTCGACGGTGTTGTACAGGAGCATGGTGATGGTCATGGGGCCGACGCCGCCGGGCACGGGGGTGATTATGCTGGCTTTCTGCTTGACGGAATCGAAGTCCACGTCTCCCACCAGGCGGTAGCCGTTCTTGCGGCTGGCGTCCTCGACCCGGTTGACGCCCACGTCGATGACCACGGCCCCCTCCTTGACCATGTCGGCGGTCACGGTGCCCGGCCGGCCGGCGGCGGCGATGACGATGTCGGCCTGACGTGTGAACTGGCCAATATCCGGAGTGCGGGTGTGGCAGACCGTCACCGTGGCATTGCCCAGTTCGCTTTTCTGCATCAGCAGGTTGGCCAGCGGCTTGCCGACGATATTGCTGCGGCCCACGACTACGGCGTGGGCGCCGGCGACTTTGGCCCCGCTGCGTTTGAGCATCTGCAAGACCCCGTGGGGGGTGCAGGGCAGGAAGGCATCCTGTCCGGTGACCATGCGGCCGACGTTCATGGGGTGGAAACCGTCCACGTCCTTATCGGGGTCGATGGCCAGCAGGACGGCATCCTCATCGATCTGGGGGGGTAGGGGCAGCTGTACGAGAATGCCATTGATTTTGGGGTCGCGGTTCATCTGGTCGATGAGGGCCAGGAGCTGCTCCTGGGTGGTGTCGGCGCTCAGGCGGTTGTCGTCGGAATAGATGCCGATCTCGTCGCAGGCGCGCTCTTTGGCGGTGACGTAGGACTTGGAGGCAGGGTCGTCCCCGACCAAGATCACCCCGAGTCCGGGGGTGATCCCTTTAGCCTTCAAACCGGCCACGGCCGTTTTGAGTTCGGCCCGGATATCGGCCGCGATCTGCTTGCCGTCGATAATGCTGGCTGACATGGTTCGGATTTCCTTTGGTTTCGTCAAGTTTAGAAAGGAGGTCAGGCCTCCACTGGCCTTGTTCCGGCGGCGGCGCTGTGTTGGGAACCCTTAAAACAAACCGGTGACCTTGCCGGTGTCCAGGTCCACGTCGATCCGTCGGAAAGCGGGATCCGAACCGGTGCCCGGCAGCAAGTTGATGCCGCCGGCCACCGGCACGACCAAGTCGGCCCCGTAATAGACCAGCACCTCGTCGATTGGCAAGGTCCAGCCGGTCGGTCGGCCCTTGAGGGCGGGGTCGTGCGAGAGGCTCAGTTGCGTCTTGGCCATGCAAACGCCCATGTGGGCGGTTTTGGGATCTTGTTCGAGTTCGGCCAGGCGTTGTCCGGCCCGGTCGGAATAGCTGATTCCGTCGGCCCCGTAGATCTCGACGGCGATGGCCTCCAGACGCTGGCGCAGAGGAGCTTGCGGATCGTACAGGGGTTTGAATTGGCTGGGCTCTTCGCAAGCCTCGGCCACGGCTTCGGCCAGCTCCAACGCCCCGTCGCCGCCCTGGGCCCAGTGGTTGGACACGGCCACTCGGGCCCCCGCGGCGCTGGCCAGGCGGCGTACCAGGGCGATCTCCCCTTCAGTGTCGGTGTGAAAGCGGTTGAGGCAGACCAACGGGCGGATGCCGCTTTTGGCAACGATATCGATATGGGCCAGGAGGTTCTGGAAGCCCTTTTCCAGCAACTCCAGGTGCTCCTGGGTGTAGGCGCGGTCCAGTGGCAGCCCCGGCTTCACGATGGGGCCGCCGCCATGCATTTTCAGCGAGCGGATGGTGGCCACGATCACCACGCAGTCCGGGTGTAGTCCCGAGTGTCGGCACTTGAGGTTCCAGAATTTCTCGTAGCCCATGTCCGCCCCGAAGCCGCTCTCGGTCACGTGATAATCCGCCAGGCGGGTGCCCAGTTTGTCGGCAATGACCGAACTCTGCCCCAGGGCGATGTTGGCAAAGGGGCCGGCGTGCACGAAGACCGGCTGGCCCTCCAGCGTCTGGATGAGGGTGGGGTTTAGAGACTCCACCAGCCAGGCCGTCATGGCGCCATCGACCTCCAGGTCCGCCGTGGTGACTGGCCGGCCTGATTTGCTGTAGGCCACCGCGATGCGGCCGATGCGGCGGCGCAGGTCCGGCAGGTCGTTGGCCATGGCCAGGATCGTCATCAGCTCGCTGGAGACCGAAATCTGGAAGCCTGAAGGCATCTCCAATCCGTCCATCTTGCCGCCCCGGCCGATGGTGATGTGGCGCAAGGCCTGGGCGCAGAAGTCGATGGCCCATTTCATCTGGACACGCGCGGGGTCGATGTCTAGGCGCTTGAGGCTGCGGGCGGCCAAAGCGTCGTCGTCGTAGTTGTGTTCGTGCTGCATGCGTGCGGTCAAGGCGACCATGGCCAGATTGTGGGCATTGGTGATGGCGTCGATATCGCCGGTCAGACGAATGGAAAAGGGGGCCAGGGGAATGCACTGGGCCAGTCCGCCGCCGGCGGCGGAGCCCTTGATGTTGAAGGTGGGCCCGCAGCTGGGCTGGCGAATGGCCCCGGTCACGGACTTGCCCAGCTTGGCCAGAGCTTGAATCAGGCCGATGGTGACGGTGGTCTTGCCTTCTCCGAGGGGGGTGGAGGTGATGGCGGTCACATCGATGTAGCGTCCTTGGGGGCGCTGCCCGAGGCGCTGCCAGACCTTGCGGTGGTCCACCCGGCCCAGAGAGCGTCCCATGGGGATCAGCTCCTCGTCCCGCAGGCCCAGCTCGGCCCCGAGTTGGCCGAAGGGCTTCATCCAGGCTTCGGCGGCCGCGGCGATTTGCCAGTCCTTGAGTTGGGTCGGGTCCAGTTGCTTCATGGATGGGCCAGGCGCTCGCTGCGAAACTCCAAATACCGGCCATCGTCGATGGCGCGGGCGGGAATGCCCAAACATACATCAAGTCGGATCAGACTCCAAGCCCAGGCGTCCGGATCAGGCCCGATCCGCCGAGGCCGCAAGGGACCCCAAAACCCTGCACGGGCAAGCGGCCGCGAGCATGCTATATTAGGCGCCTGATTTTCAGAAAACGAAGCCGGGATTCTCCCGCGGATTTGGATCGAATCGGAAGGATGCAGGATAGATGGACCAGAAACGTTTTGAATTAAATGCCCAGTTGGCCCAGATGCTCAAGGGCGGGGTGATCATGGATGTGACCAACGTGGAGCAGGCCAAGATCGCGGAGGAGGCCGGCGCGGTGGCGGTGATGGCGCTGGAGCGGGTGCCGGCGGACATCCGCAAGGACGGCGGCGTGGCCCGCATGTCCGATCCCGAGATGGTCGCCGAGATCAAAGCCTCGGTCTCCATCCCGGTCATGGCCAAGGCCCGCATCGGGCACTTCGTCGAGGCCCAGGTTCTGGAAGCGCTGAAGATCGACTACATCGACGAGAGCGAGGTGCTGACTCCGGCCGACGAGGAGTGCCACATCGACAAGAGCCAGTTCTCCATCCCCTTCGTCTGCGGGGCCCGCAATCTGGGCGAGGCCTGCCGCCGCATCGCCGAGGGCGCGGCCATGATCCGCACCAAGGGCGAGGCCGGCACCGGCGACGTGGTCGAGGCCGTCCGTCACATGCGCACCATGAACCGGGAGACCCGGATTCTGGTGAACATGCCGGTGGAGGAGGTGGTCCCCTTCTGCAAGGATAACGGCATCCCCTTCGAGCTGGCCATGAAGGTTCGCGAGCTGGGCCGCCTGCCCGTGGTCAACTTCGCCGCCGGCGGCATTGCCACCCCCGCCGACGCCGCTTTGATGATGCAGCTGGGCTGCGACGGCGTCTTCGTGGGTTCCGGCATCTTCAAATCCGGCGATCCGGCCAAGCGCGCCCGCGCCATCGTCACCGCCGTGGCCTACTACAACGACCCGGTCAAGATCATGGAAGTCTCCAAGGGGCTCGGCGAGCCCATGGTGGGCATCAACTGCTCCAGCCTGACCGGCGACGACAAACTGGCCGGCCGCGGCTGGTAGCGAGCGGACGGGGGCGCCATGGCCGCATCATTGGGAATTCTGGATTTGCAGGGGGGGGTGCATGAGCACCTCGACCACCTGCACCGCCTTGGCGTCCCGACCGTCCGGGTCAAAAAGGCCGGCGATCTGGCCGGCCTGTGCGGCCTGATCATCCCCGGCGGGGAGAGCACCTGCCTGGCCCGTCTGCTCAAAATCTTCGATATGGAGCGCCCCATTCTCGAGGCTTTCCGCAACGGCATGAAGATTTGGGGCACTTGCGCGGGGGCCATTCTGGTGGCCACCGAAAATATCGGGCAGGCGCCCCATTTGGGTCTGGTCGAGGTGGCCGTGCAGCGCAACGCCTTCGGCAGCCAGCTGGACAGCTTCCACTGCATGGCCACGATCCCGGAAGTCGCGCGGGAGCCCATTCCGCTGACCTTCATCCGCGCTCCTAAGATTGTCCGAGCCGGCCATGGCGTGAACGTGCTGCTGCGCATTGACGACTACATTGCCGCGGCCGAGAACGAGGAGGTTCTGGTGACCGTCTTCCACCCGGAGCTGACCCCCTCCCTGGCTTTCCACCGCTATTTCGCCCGCAAATGCGGCCTGCAGCCGGCAAAAGCAACCGAGACCAGCGCCTACGAACACGACTGGGACCGGGTTAGCTGGATGCGCCACGCCCGCATCGCCGGGTAAGTGCGCCACACTGGAGACGACCTTGAACATCGCCCACTACCTGCCTGACCTGGCCGCGGAGATGCCGTTCAAGCGGGCGGTCGTCTGCCCGGAAGGGCGCGACGGCAAGGGGCGGGTCGCCTACAGCCATCTGACCTTTTCCCAGCTGAACGCCCGATGCGACCACTATGCCTGGGCCCTCAAGGGCATCGGGGTCGAGCCGGGCATGCGGACCTTGCTGATGGTCCGCCCAGGCTTGGACTTCATGGCTCTGACCTTCGCCCTTTTCAAAATCGGGGCCATCCCGGTTCTCATCGATCCCGGCATGGGTTGGCGGGGCTTCCTGCGCTGCGTGGCCCAAGTCAAGCCGGAGGCCTTCCTCGGCATCCCGCTGGCCCACATCCTGCGCTGCGTCCGGCCCAAGCCCTTCAAAAGCATCCGCATCGCCGTCACCCTGGGCCGGCGCTGGTTCTGGGGTGGGTACGCCTTGGACAGGCTGAAGAGCGCCTCCGACCCCTTCCCGGTCCGGGCGGTCACTCCCGAGGACACCGCGGCGATTCTCTTCACCACCGGCAGCACCGGCCCCGCCAAGGGCGTGGTCTACACCCACCGCATCTTCAACACCCAAGTCGAGATCCTGCGCCGCGAATACCATATCGGCCCCGACGATGTCGACCTGCCTTGTTTCCCGCTCTTCGCCCTCTTCAGCGTGGCCCTGGGGGCCACGGCGGTCATTCCGGACATGGACCCCACCCGGCCCGCCCAGGTCGATCCCCGGCGGATCATCGAGGCCATCCACGACCAGGGCGTGACCTACTCTTTTGGCTCGCCCGCCCTGTGGCGCACCGTCAGCGCCTACTGCGTGGGGCATGGCGTGACCTTCCCCAGCGTGAAACTGGTGCTGATGGCCGGTGCCCCGGTGCCGGCCTATCTGCACGAGCGCATGCTGACCCGCATCCTTCCCGTCGGCGCCGAGGTCCACACGCCCTACGGGGCCACCGAGTCCCTGCCGGTCTCCACCTTTGCCGGCTCTCTGGTTCTGGCCGAGACCCTGGAGAAGACCCGGAAAGGCAAGGGCATCTGCGTGGGGCGTCCTCTGCAGGAGATCACCGCCCGAATCATCCGCATCACCGACGACCCCATTGAACGCTGGGAGGACAGCCTGGTGCTGCCGCAGGGCGAGGTCGGGGAGATCGCGGTGAAGGGCCCGGTAGTCACGCCGGAATACGCCGACCTTCCGGACAAGACCCGGCTGGCCAAGGTCCACGAGAACGGGCAGATCTGGCACCGCATCGGGGACCTGGGCTATCTCGACAAGCAGGGTCGGCTGTGGTTCTGCGGCCGCAAGAGCCACCGGGTGATCACCGAGCAAGGCCTGATGCTGACAGTCTGCTGCGAGGCGATCTTCAACGAGCATCCGCGCGTGCACCGTTCCGCCCTGGTGGGAATCGGGCGCCACCGGTGCCGCCAGACGCCGGTGATCGTGATCGAGCCGGAAAAGGGCCAGTTCCCAAGGTCCGCGGCCGACAAGCAGCGGTTTGCCTCCGAGCTTCTGGAACTGGCTGCGAAGGCCGAGCACACCCGGAACATCCGCACGGTGCTCTTCCACCGTTCCTTCCCCGTCGACATCCGCCACAACGCCAAGATCCGCCGCGAGGATCTGGCCGTCTGGGCAAGCGGGCAAGTTGTGAATGGTGAATGGTGAATGGTGGGGGGATCCAGCTTCCGCCTCTTTAGTGTGGCGCACTATTTAAGAAACTGGAGACCGTCGTCTCCTCATCAGGAATCGCAATCACGGCAACAGCCTTTTAGAAAATCCATTCTTGATGGTATAATGGCCGGGAACCATTCACCAACCGACCCTCGGGGATTATGGCAAAAAGCGGGAGGAACTGCATGCACCGATACAAGACCCACGTGAACTACCGGCCGAGGACGCGGGCCCGGAAAGCCGCCGAGGAGATCCTGGCCGAATTGCTGCTGGCATGTTTCGGCAAACGTCCCGACCCGATCCTGGTGGCCATCGGCGGCCCCGGTGGCACCGGCAAGAGCAGCTTCTGCCAGCGCCTGGCCGCCCGCCTTCCCGAGGCGGCCATCGTCACGCTGGACGACTACAAGACCGCCCGCGAGATCCGCGCGGGCCAGAATCTTTATGGTGCCCATCCCAACGCCAACAAGATGGATCTGATCGAGGAGCATCTGAAACTGGTCAAGGCCGGCATGCCCTTCGAAAAACCCGTCTACGATGCCGTCAGCGGAGATGCCAAGGCCTCGGAGATCTACACCCCCGTTCGCTTCAATCTGCTCGACGGCGAGATCTCCACCTACCGGCAGTTCCGCGACCTGGTCGACTTCGCCGTCTTCATCGACTCCGACTGGAAGACTCAGCTTGAGACCCGCATCACCCGCGACATCCAGCAGCGGGGCTACTCTCGCGAGAAGGCCATCGCCACCTTCCTGCAGAGCAACTTGCGGGAGTTCGCCACCTACGGGGCCGAAAGCAAAAACTGGGCAGATGTGCATCTGTACTGCCACGACGACTATCGTTTGGAGATCGAGTCGGTCGACCAGCAGCTATTCACGCGCTTCGATTCGCTGCTTGAAAAAGATCTTGCCCCTTTGGACCTGTCCGGCCTGATCGTGCCGGTGCTCACCCCTTTCGGCGAAAGCGACGCGGTTGACCAGGAGGCCTTTATCCGGCATCTGGAGTTTCTGGCCGAGCATGGCGTCAGGCGCATTCTGGTCAACGGCACCACCGGGGAGTTCTTCTCGTTGTCGCTGGCTGAGCGCAAACTGATGCTGACGCTGGCCCGGCGCTATTTTCCCGGCGCGGTGCTGTTCCAGGCCGGCAGCGACAGCCTGGTACAGACACAGTTGGAGGCCCGCTGGGGACAGGACTACGGCGCGGACGCCATCGTGGTTTTGCCCCCTTATTACTTCGCCGAGGCGCCCGAACAGGGGCTGGTCGACTACTTCAACGCCCTGGCCTCCCAGATCGAGGTGCCCTTCATCCTCTACAATTTCCCATCGCACACCCAGAACCCCCTCACTGCCGAGATCCTGAAAAAGGTCCATCATTTCGGGCTCAAAGACTCCTCCGCGGACCTGTCCCTCATTCATGCCACCCCCCATTACTACTTGGGATGGGATCCACGCGTGATCGAGGCGCAGCAGAAGGGAGCCTACGGTTTCATCAGCAGTCATGCCAACATCTGCCCGGACCTGTTCGTCGGGCTGGAAAAGGCCCTGCGCCGCGGCGACGACGA
>JBFJXC010000032.1:0-19065 GCA_041623325.1 Lentisphaeria bacterium
CAGCCAATATTCACGATGCTGGGAAATGGTCTGGGCGTTGACAAAGATTCCAACCCTGGGCTCCCGCACGATCAGGTTCCGCTGCGCCAAGAGGTCGAGCGCCGATTTTACCACCTGCTGGCTCACATCGAAGCCACGGGCCAACTCCCGGGTGCTGGGCATCTTCCGGCCAGGCCGATAGTGTCCCGAGCTGATTCGGTTCTCCAGGGTTCTGGCGACCTGACTGCTTTGCGTGGTTTTGATAATGACGGCTGGCATGGACATCCCATCCTGAGTTTGCGTGCTCTATTATATCCCACGATATCTCAGCAGTCAAGCCGTTTCTTGTCGGTTTGCGAATCGTGAATCGCGATTTGCGAATGGTGGGGCCTGGTTCGGAGTCGGGTTTTCTCTGCACCACAGAGAGTTGACCGGCCTCCACAGGCCCATCGCCCCCGATCACGATGGCGATGACGAGCGCGATTACGATACAGACTCTGACAGCCAACACGTAACAGCAGGGCGTTCCACCATACCGATCTATTGAGCTCTCGTCGACAGGCTGGAACGGAGCGACAGCGTAGTGGCAAATTGGCGGGAAGTCCATAGAGGGGGCGTATTCTCGGATACGAGGATGACGGCGTCTATATTATTGTGCCGCCCCCTGTCGCGGGGTGTAATGAGCGTCATGGACTCGACATCACACCCAGACCGCGAAGACGCGTTTGTCGGCCACGCGAATCCACTCGGATCGGTATGCTTTGTCTTTGGAAAAGTCGAAGAGTAACCCCCCGCGTTGCACAGACGCCCCACCAGCATCTTGTGCTGGATGATCTCAGGATCGGCCCCGAAGCGCTCCATCAGCGCCACGCCCACATACACATCGTAGGCATGGTCGGCCCCGTTGAGAGAAACGGGAACATCCGAGGCGGCATCCTCGCGGCAGGAGAGAACAGGCTGTAAGTTGACTGGCATAATTGCAGGTCCTATTGGTAGAGGTTCCCTATGAATTCGTGGATGCGACAAAGGCGCTTTGCCAGCTGGGCGGCCTGGTGTGCCGGCGTTTCATGTTACGGAGCAACCAGCTGCGTTTTCGAGTAATGGAGAATCGAGGAAGATCGATGGCTAAAATACGAGTCGCCTGTGTGGGCGATAGCATAACGTAGGAGACGACCCCCGGCCTCAGCGAGGAGCGCCTGGCGGATTTGCGCCGCAGGGTGCCCAGGCTTGAAAAACTCCGCGAGATAGTCCGGAACGTGGCAGAGGAAAAAGGGTGCGGGATCATCGACATGAGCACTCTGTTGAAAGGCAAGCCGGAGATGTATAGGTCTGGCGACGGAGTGCATCCGAATAAACATGGGGCCCGGGCGATTGCGGAAAAAGTCTACAATGCCCTGAAGCCGGGGCCGCGAGGCTTGTGAATCAGACCTCAGTGTCAATGTTGATTTGAACGCCCTAATTTTAGAGTGGACTCAGGTTTCAGTGTTCAGGCACGACACTGAACTCCTGAACTCCTGAAACCTATGGTGCTTAACTTTGCAGCGACTCCTGTTCAACCCATTGAGTTCTGGTGAATAGAAAATCAGAGTGATGAAGTCGTTGCCGATACATGAGAACTGGGTGTTCGGGGCCGTGTCGCTCGAGCACACCGAAGCGGGTTTGAAACCATGGCGGATTCCCGTCGCGGAATATCCTCTGTTCGAGACGCATCCGAACTGCTGAGATCATGGGCAATAATTTCGCGGATCAGGTAATCGATAAGATGAAAATAGGAAGCTGAGAGAATGAGTCAATCAACGGCCGCGAAGGCGGCGAAACTGCAGGGATCACTCGAAAAGCTGATCAACGGGCTGATCGCCGACGATTTCGAATTGGGCGTTCAGGCGGCGGTCTATCTGGAGGGCGAACAGATCGTCGACATCTGCGCCGGCAAGGTCTCGCCCGACTCGGATCAAAAGGTTCAGCCCGACACCATCTTCCCGGTCTGCTCCACTGGCAAGGGTGTGCTGGCCACGGTCGTCCACGTCCTGGCCGAACAGGGCGTGATCGACTACGACAAACCGGTGGCCGAGTATTGGCCGGAATTCGGCTGCAACGGTAAAGAGCAGATCACCGTGCGCACCGCCATGGCGCATCTGGCGGCGCTGACCCAGACCCCGCCGGTCAACTCCCTCCAGGAATTGTGCGATTTTGATTTCATCATCCGGGACTATGCCAAGCTGGTCCCGGAATGGGAACCCGGAACTCGCATGCAGTACCATTCGCGCACCTGGGGCTGGCTGGTCGGCGGCATCATGGCCAAGGCGACCGGCAAGCCGGTGCCGCAGCTGCTGAAGGAGCATGTCACCGCCCCCTTGGGCATCGATCGGGAGATGTTCTTCGGGATCGACGACGAGGCCGATACCCGTTATTCCGGATTCGTGCCGCAGCCCAGCCTCGGGGACCAGTGTTCCACTGCGGCCATCACCAACGCGCCGCCTCCGCCGGGATCCATTGCCGAACTGCAGCTTCCCCTGTGGGCGCTGGTTAACCTGCCCGACGTCAAACGCGCCTGTATTCCCGCGATCAACGGAATCATGTCGGCCCGGGCCATCGCCCGGCACTATGCGGCCACTATCGGCGAGGTCGACGGCATTCGGCTTTTCCCCGGCAGCCGGCTGGACATCGCCACCACTCGGGTCACCGAACCCGGCACCACCCCGGAGTGCTTCGGACACGGGTTCGGCCTGGGCTATGCCCTCAAAGGTCCGGCCGCCGACATGGGCGCCTTTTTCGGACACGGCGGGGCAGGGGGCTCCGAAGGCATGGCCAACCGGCGCTGCAAGCTGGCCCTCGGCCTGGTGAAGAACCGCGCCGACCGGCACGCCGACGCCCCGGACCACACGGTCCGGCTGTTCATCCGCGAGATCATCAAGGTTATGGGCAAGGATCTCGACGGCGGTTTCTACATTTAGCAGATATGTAAAATGTGACAATGTTCAAACGTATTCGAGTTATGATGACCGCACTGGTAGTTGGAACGGGGGGTCTCTTCAGGCAAGCGATGGTTACCAGGCAAATGTGTTCAAGGGAACGGACAGCCAGACGCTCAACTACCGGATTCATGTTCCCGAAAACATGGGGACTGTCCGAAAGTATCCGTTGGTTCTTTTTTCCATGGAGCCGGAGAGCGGGGGGATGATAATGCCAAACAAGCCTTGACCTGGTTGTTCAATCAGAAAAAAAATGACTGACCGGAATGTTGATTTGCCGGCACTCCGCCCCATGTGCTGGGTGGGGCGGAGGTGACTCCAAACGTCCGGCGACAAGGTGGATTTGCCTTGTCGAAATCGGCCGCTTCTTGAATTGCGCGATTGTGCTGGTGTCGGCGGGCGGGAATAGGGGCTCAATGCGTTGCCATATCTCGGATGTCCAGTTGTTTCGGCGCTTCTCGTGCATGCTGTAGCATGTGCGTGGAGCGCCGGAACGGCTGGGCGCCGAGAGATGGCAACCCGAAGGGCGGGGTTGGCGACATCAGGGGCTTGTCGACCAGTTTCAGGGCAGCAGGAATCCTACGGGCTGCTGGTTTACAGCACGGATGTTTGCCGTTTGAATCATGGAGATCCTCAGGCTTTCAAAGCCCGACCCCGGTAGGTCCAGTCGAAGGCGCGAGCCATCGTTTGATTGAAATAGTCCACGAAACGCAGAATTCGGTCCCTCAATTCATCAATCGATACGAAGCTGGCCCGGTGCAGCGCCTTCCTCGTTAGAATGCCGAACCATATCTCGATCTGGTTAAGCCATGAGCAGTGCTTCGGGGTGTAGACAAACCGGATCCGGTGGCTCGAATCTGTCAGGAAAGCCTCCCTGCTTGGGAGGGTTCTCAATATTCCCCTGCCTTCCTTGATGCCCAGGTCGCCCTTGTAGCTGATGTGCCGGGACACAATGCGGACAAGGGGCTCTGATTTGTGCGTATTGAGCTGGTCGCAGACCAAGATCCATTCCGCATCGGGGTCGGTCTGTATGGTTTTCTCCACCACGGCCGCAAAGTCCGCCTCGGTCCGTGTGGGCCCGATGTCGGCGACCAGAATGCGACCGGTTCCCACTTCGAAGGTGGGGATCAGGGCTTGGGTCCCATGCCGGCGGTATTCAAACTCAAGCAGGGCGGGTTTTCCGGGGCGGGCGGCTTTGTCGGGGTGACACCGTTCAAGGGCCTGTATGCCGGTTTTCTCGTCGATGCAGACTGTGTGAATTCCCTTTGCGAGGTTTTCCTGTGCGTCTCGATAAATCGTGCAGATTCGGCCCACCGCCTCGTTGAAGGCTTCTTCGTCTTCTATGGTCGGATTCTCCCAGTATTTGATCCGGTGCGGCTTCAGATCGGCCTCCTGAAGGATGCGCCCGACCGTGCGCCGCGATATCCCCGGGGCGAGACCTTCGCGTTCGGCCACCATTGCCAGCTCCCAGTTGCTCCACTGTTCGACGGGCAAGCCGAATTACACCGGTTTGCGGACTGCAAGACCGATGATGGCACACTGCTGCTCGGCGGTATAGACGGCTGGACCGCCGGGGCGGGGGGCATCGCCGACCGTGGACAGCAGCAACTTCTCCAATTCCTTCTTCGGCGGGGCGGTCTGCCAGATGCCGTGCCCGGCGGCACTAACGACGTACTGTGTGCCTCGTGTGACCGAGGGTGGGGGCAGTCCGGCTCTGATTTGCGGAACACAGGCGAAGAAGAATGACAAGACGACGACGCTCCCGGACCGAGATGGTTTGCCGGGGGATCAGGCGGTTGACAGCCTCAACAGCCTCGGGCGGCAGGTCCAAGAAAGGGAGGGATTCCGGGCGAGTGCGTATGCCTGGACATCACCTACCTCCTTTCTTTTTGTTTTTGTATGGTTGCACAGTGCCGCTTGGTGCGGCAATGGCAATTGCATATAGGCGCTTTAAATAAATAGCTATTGACAACGTGCAAAAAAAGCCGAATCCGGCCGAACAGGAATCAACGATGAGATTGGCAACCCTTCGGGCGGGCGCCTGTCCGCGTCTGTCCGTCGCCGGGGTCGACGGAGAAGGATGAACTTCGCCTTACGACCCCGGCGACAAACAGCCATCGGACATCCACCCGCGCATTGGGCCCCTATTCCCGCCCGCCGGCACTGGGCGAGAGTCCCTCGAGCCGAAACCTTGGTGAGAAACGGGTTGCCGATGCGGCTGGATTGGCCATATGTTGCTCAATCGCTTTTGCACGTCGCCAGGTCGCCCCGGATGTTCTCCTGCCCAGTATCCCTTCGACTACATGATGAAAAAGATACCCATCATGTCCAGCGCCACATTTGTCGGATTAGGCTTCGGCGCCATCCAATCGGGCCTGTTCCTGACCGCGGACTTCCTGGAAAGCCAGCCCGGCCAGAAACGCGCCGCCATCGAACCGTACGATCGCAACGATCGCGAACAAATTACTTATTAGGTATCGAAGGGGTTCACAATTCTCAGCCAGGTAATACTTGCGGAAGTCCTTATCCCGGGTGTAGAGGGTGTCCACGCCATGTTGCCGGAGGATGGTGGCCAGAAGAAGGAGGCTGGCATCGAGAGCAGCACTCATTTGCCCTCCGAGTCGAGGCCTAACCGATAAGGGCTTCTTTGGCATCAGCGTCCATTCTGGCGCCCAGGTTTTTGCTGTTCCAGAAAAGAACGGCAGGCGGGTATTCCGTGCGGCTAAGCGCCTCCTCAAGCAGATCCCAGGCAAGGCAGCTCATGCTTCTGCGCCGTTTCCCGGCGAGTTCTTTCCGGTTGGCCAAGACAGGTTGATCAGTCGCCGCCGTCAACCACGCAACTAATTTGGATCCCCGGGCTTGACTGGGCCTGGTTCAGGCGCTACGGTTTTTGAACGTTCATTTGAACGTTCAATTTCTGTTGAAGGATCGCCATGAACAAAAGCGAGGTCAATATCCGGGATGTTGCGAACCGGGCCGGTGTCTCGACGGGCACGGTCAGTCGGGTGCTCAGCGGTGCCCCGGGGGTCAAGCCGAACAATGCGGCGCGGGTTCATCAGGCGGTGGAAACTCTGGGGTACAAAACCCGCGGGCGACGTCCTCTGGGAAGTGGTCGTGCCCCGCAGCGGCGCAAGACCGGCAACCTCGGTCTTTATATGCCCATTGCCTCCTCGCAGTGGGCCGGACATCCGATGCTCGATGCGGTTTTTCAAGGCCTTGATCAGGCCTGTGCTGAGACGGGGTTTCATTACCTAGTCGAGTTTGGGGACCTGGGATGCGGCAAGCCCCGAATGGCCGTGGAGAACAAGGTGGACGGCTTGCTGGTGAAGGGGGGCGTCACCCCTTGGCTTCGAGAAGCGTGCCGCCATTTTCCCATGGTTGGAGTGAACCAGAACCTGCCAGGCTTGCCGTTTGATCAATTCAACTGCGATGACAACCACAGCGGTTACCTAGCCACGGAGCACCTGTGGGTGCGGGGGCACCGACGCATCGCGTTTCTGTCGGATATCAGCCATCACCCCATGTTGCTGATGCGTTATCAGGGATACGAGCGTTTCATGAGGTCCCATCATCTGTTTGAAGCGGCTCTGGTTCACCTGCCCGACACCCGGCAAACCGACCTCTCGGTGCCGGAGACGGACTATGCCAAATTCGATGAGGTTCTCGGCGACTGGTGGTCGCTGGGGGCCGCTCGGCGTCCGACTGCGGTCGTGGTCGCCAACGACTGGAATGCCGCCGGCCTGTATCAGACCGCCGCCCGTTTGGGTATCGGCATCCCTGCGGAGCTGAGCGTGATTGCCTTCGACAATACGCCCGAGCTGTGCGATTTGTTGAATCCGGGGCTGTCCAGCTTTCAGGTTCCGCTTGACAAGGTCGCCTATCTGGCGGCCGTGCACCTTGCCCGGAAGATTGACGAGGGGTTGGCCGACGAGACTCCGGTCGTGCAAAGCATCGCGGGAGAACTTGTCCAGCGGGAGTCGGTCGTGACCATTGGCCTGGAGGCCGTCGGAGCGCGGGAGAGCGCCGGTGTGCCTTAGGTCAGGCGGTCAGGTTGAATTGGAAATCGCCATATAGGCGGTCGCACCTTTGGCTTGCACAACGGGTTTACAGGAAGTTCGAAACCAAGAGGAGGCAACAAATGAACACCACAGCAAAACATGAGGGTAGGGCACTTCAACGGAGCCGGATGCGGCCGCGTCCGTTCACGTTGATCGAGCTGCTGGTCGTCATAGCGATCATCGCGATTCTGGCCTCGATGCTGCTGCCGGCGCTGCAGCAAGCCAAGAATAAGGCGCATTCGATCCTGTGTATGAACAACCAGAAGCAGCAGGGGATTGCCATGATGCAGTATACGGATGAAAACGACGGCTACTATCCAGTCAGCACCGCCGACCGCTGGGAAACCACGTGGGACTGTCTGGTTGCTCCCTATCTGGGTTTGGACGGCAATGGCGGGCCTTCGGAGTGGTATAAAAATAAGACCTGGGGCGATTCCAATAGCGGTGTGATTTCAACCCCTATACTCCGGTGTCCGTCCGAAGACACGACAGACATGGCTCACGAGAGAAGTTATTCGGCGAACGGCCTGATCTCGGAGGATCCTGCCAACACCGATAGAAGGGGCCTCCTGCGGAAGACGCTGAGCCGGAAGACGGCCTCGATTACCAAACCCGTTCAAACCATCTGCATTGCCGAGTACTGGGGAACCGCCAACAAGCAGTTTCAAACATCCCAGTCCTTTGTATCCGGTTGGACCGGATCGAGTGCCGTTCCCCGCAACAAGAGTGGGCGTTTTTTCCACGAGTTCAACCAGAACTTCCTGTTTTGCGATGGCCATGTCGAGGCGCTGAACCCGACGCACGTGTTTGGCATGTGGTATTACAACCAGTGATGGTCAGCGCCGGTCAATTGTCGGGGCAAGCCCACAATTCAATGCTAATACAACGTTTCTTTCCAAGGTCGACATGAGGGTCTCATGTGGCCACTATTCACCACTGCATAAACTTGTAACAGGGACAAAGGGAGAATGGTTTTGAACGGGAAATTGCAACGAGTCCTCGGTGGAATTTGTGCGGCCGGGTGTCTGCTGAGCGCAAACTGTGCCGTGGAAGCGGCTGAACCGGCGATCGTCAATGTCAAAGACTTCGGCGCCGTCGGCGACGGCAAACACGATGACCGGCCGGCGTTTCTGCAGGCAATCGCGGAGGTCGGCAAGCTTCGGCAGCAGGGCAGGGCATCAGTTACCATCCAGGTCCCGGCCGGCGCATACCGTTTGGAAATGCCTGCCGGCGCATCCGCCAAGGAGCAACACCTCCCTCTGGTCACGCTCAACGATGTGACGTTGGCCGGCACCCCCGGCACCGAGTTGGTATTCGGCAGCGCCCTACACGGAGGCATTGCGCTGAACCGGACGCGGAACGTAACCATCCGCGACTTGGCCCTGGACTTTGATCCCCTTCCGTTCACTCAGGGCACGGTCGTCGCCGTCGATCCCAAGAAGCATTCCATTGATTTTGAGGTAGAGGAGGGCTACTCCTCACCCGTCGCCCCGCACATGCTGAATACCAAGAAGCAGAAGACCAAGAACGTGGCCTACCTGTACGACCCGAAAACGGGACGCAAGCTCAATCAGTTCTACGACCAGTACGTCCGAACCCCCGTCGAAGTACTCAAGAATGGCCGCTACCGCCTGATCACGGACAACGAGGTGAAAGACGCCATGGTGGGGACTCGGCTGGTCTACATCGGCCGGCGCAAAGCACCAGCTGTCTCCTTCGACCATGCCGTCGACACCAAGGCCGAGAGGATAACTGTCTATAGTGCGCCAAGCACCGGCTTCCAGCTCATTACCACCGACAACATCACCGTGGACCACTGCACGATTGTCCCCCGCCCGAATTCGGGGCGCCTCTTCTCGACCAATGCCGACGGCCTGCATGCCAAGTGGTGCCGCACCGGAGCCACGGTCTCCAACTGCGACTTCAGCGGCATGGGCGACGACTCGGTCAACATCGGGGGCACCTATCAGTCCATTCTCAAGCGCATGGATGACCACAGCCTGATCGTGGAAGCTCACGGCAGTCTGAAAGAGCCCGATCCCGAAATTGTCTACATGGACCGCACGACCATGGGACACGTCTCGTTGGGGCGGTTGAAACGCATCAAAGGCGCAAAGCTGGACGGCCACAAACGTCCCTGCATGCTGCTGACATTCGAGAATGTGCTTCCCGAATTCATCACCCAGCAGGAGACCGGAAACCGCAATACCTGCCACATGATCATCAACCTGAACGCCTGCGGCCGCGGCGCCAAGGTCATCAACAACTATTTCCACGACCACCGAGTGCGCGGCGTTCTGATGCGCGCCCCCAACAGCCTGATCAAGGGAAACCGGTTCGAACGCCTGGCCGGGCCGGCCATCATCGTGGGCAACGACAACGGCTTTCTCATAGAAGGCCCGTCGCCCGACCACACGATCGTCGAGGACAACCTCTGCGTGGAAGTCGAACGAACCAACATCATGGCCTATGCCTCCGCCAAACCCCAAACCGAAGCCGCCACCCAGGGCGTGATCGGGCTGGTCATCCGCAACAACCGTTTCGAGAAGCTTGGCGGCCCCAACTGCTATGGCCGCGGCACGGTGGGAGAAGCTCTCAGTCTGCGGAATACGTCCGCCGTGATCGAGGGCAACGCCATCGGCTCCCATGTCGGCCCGGAATACGCTTGCCCAGTGGTTTCACTGGGGCTCAACGGCCATCTCGAGTGGAAGGCCAATACAGTGGACGGGCGTGCATTTGACGCCAGCCGGGACGTTGCCGAAAAGTAAAGAACCGACACCGGTTTTTGGGGCCAGAACAGAAAAGGAAAAAGACCGATGACACAATTCAAATCCCTGAGCGGAATCGCCGCGGGCGCCCTGGCGCTCTTCGCCGCCTACACGCAGGCAGGCGTTGTCTTCAGTGAACGTTTTGACGACTACCAGAGCGATGGCGCGCTGCGCGCTGTTTGGACAAAGGCCGGCGGCAGCGCTCCGAGCATCTGCAGGGAGTTCGCGGATGCTCTGCCATCCACTCCGGACCAGTCCATCTCGCCTTCGGTCAGGCTCGGCAACGGACTGGCGTATCGGGAAATCGGGCAAAAGTTGAGCGGCAGCTGGACCCTTGCCGTCGAGATGCTTCACTCCAACTACCTGCGTGGCGCGGGCATTGCCATCATGGATGCGGCAGGTGAACACGGATACCTGCTCATCTGGGACTCGGGCAAAGCAGGCAACAACAGCGGCATGGGCTCATTCACGTTCTACAAGCAGGACTTGAAACAGGAATGGAGCAACTGGAAAGCCAAAGGCACTCCGGTGAAAGTCACCGCGGCCAACGGGGCAACGGTCGGCTACACCAAAACCAACCATGCGGTTGTTGGATATGCGAGCAACGACGGTGGGAAGACCTACGGCACTGACTGGGAGGGCTTTGCCCACGTAACCGTCTCCTACGATGCCGCTCTGCACACGTTCACGATCCGAATGGATGACGCTGTCATCTTTACCTATACGGACAGCGCGTTCACTGGTTTTTCCCGCGTCTACCTTCGCGGCAACAGCTTTAGCTATTTTGACAACGTGGTCGTGAGCACTCCCTGAGAAATCTGCCGACCAGACCGAAGCATACGTATTCAACTGTCCCGGAAAGACGAAGCCGACCATGCACGCCAACCGATTGTGGAATCACTGGATCAGTCATGTTCTTTGCAACCTGAAAGGGGGCGCGGCTTTAACGGCCGCGCTTCTGATCCTGCCTGCCTCAGCGCAGGCCGTGGAAAATCGACCGGATGGCTTTTACGCCCGTGACGGGCTGGAAACCATGCCCAGACTGAACTACGCCGCCATGCCGGTGGTCAATGTAAAGGATTTGGGCGCGCTCGGCGACGGCAAACAGATCGCCATTCCATTCTTCGATAAAGCGCTGGATCAGCTCAACGCCCAGGGCGGCGGCATCCTTTTGATCCCCAAAGGGCACTACATCTTCCAGCACGACCCGAAGGACGAGCGCTACTGGCGCATGGATTACGGGCAAAAAAAACTCGGCAGCATCTGGCCCGGCAGGAAGTATACAGGGCTCACGAACATCCACTTCGTCGGCGAAGGGATTGAATCCATTCTGGAGTTCCGCTTCCTGGGCCCGGCCACGCAATATGCCCTCCATGTCAACGGCTTTGCCCTCTTCGATGCCCGCCATGTGTCCCTCCACAATCTGGCGCTGACGCAATCGCCCTTCTTCCGGCAACGGCGCGGCGGCGACCTGAAATTCGGCAATACCTTCCGCGCTGAAAAGAGCATCGACATGCAAGTCACCCGGGTCTATGTGGATCAGGGCGAACTGGGCCTCGGGTTTTTCCACAGCAAAAACGTCTGGATCGTAGACTGCGATTTCCGCAATATGCGGGCGGACGAGACCAAGGTGGACAACTGCGACCAGGTGACCATCGCCTACTGCCGCTATGAAGAACCGATGGACGACAACATCTCTATGATCTACTACACCCGTCATCGGCCCACACCGAGCAAAGGATACCGCTGCCTCTACAACACCATCCTCGGCCCGGCCTTCGGGCGCGGTTTCATCATGGGTGGAGAGGATGTTCTGGTCAAAGGCAACTGGATCGAGCGCTGCTACGGGAACGGCATCGCCGCCTATGGCCGACTGGCTGATGCGCGTGTCCTCAACAACACCATGGTCCGCTGTGGGTTGGCCGCCCGGGACGGCAACCCGCGCCCGGCACAGGCCAGTCCGGGATATTCCTCCACACTCAAGCTCGGCGGGCGCACTATTGTGGCCAAAGGAAACCGGATCTACGGGGCACAAGGCGAGGGGATGCATCTGCGAAGTCTCGACGGGGCCAACATTGCCGACAATGTCATCGAAGGCGGCCAAGACCTTGGAGTCCATGTCGGTGGCGCAGAATCCGATGCCCCATACACGTTTAACGACATCCTGCTTCAGAATAACCGCATGATTGGCAACAAGTTGGACCTGATGCTGAACGGCAAATTTGAAAAGGTCCGGATCGAGAAGACGATCCTCTCCCAGCCGGCAAAGATCGGTACCGTCACCGGCACGCCGGCCCTGGTCGGGACAACGATCCTGCCGACCGCCAAGACCACCTATGTAGACTACTATGCCTTCGCCCGGGAACCCACCAGCGAGACCCGCCAACTGCCCCTGTCGGAAGAAGCCATCACCCAGGGCATGGATGCGGTCACGGTCGATATCCGCGTTCACGGGGCCAAAGGCGACGGGTCCGCAAACGATACCGCCGCATTGCAGAAGGCGATCGCCGCCCTGCCGGCAACGGGCGGCACCGTCAAGATTCCCAAGGGCACCTACCGTCTGGCTCCCCTGGCGGAGTTCGAGACCACGCCTTTTACCATGATCAAACATCACATCCGCATTCTCCAACGCAAAAGGATCCGCATCCAGGGCGAAGGCCCGGAGAGTATCCTCCGCTTCGACAGCCTGGAACACCAGGGACTGCGGTTTATCGCCTGTGAGAATGTGGCTGTTCAAGACCTGGCTCTGACCACCGACAAGCGACTGCCTCTGCGGCGCAATCGGGCCTTGCTCGATTTCTCCGGCTGCCGGGAGGTGCTGGTAAGCGGCATTGCGTCTCAAGGCGGCAACGGCCCGGCTGTCCAACTCGACACAACCAACCGGGCCATCGTTCGGGACTGCGCCCTCAACAATTCCGGTCAGTACGGCATTCGTATCGAGGCGTCCTGCCAGGTCGAGGTGACCGGAAATCGGATCACCAACACACGGGACAATGCAATCCACATCGGCTACAGCGGGTCCATCCTGCGGGACAGCGACTATGTGCTCGTCAAGAAGAACCGCATCGACGGAACGACGGAGGGAGCCGGAGCCTGCGTAATCTCCGGCAAGGTGGAGCTGATCGAGAACGAGGTGAGGAACACCATGCTTTCAGGGGTCTATGTCTACCAACCCGGCATGGGCTGGGCCATGAATGAGCTGACCATTCTGCGCAACCGCTTCGAAAACTGCGGCCGCTATGAAGCCCACTCCGGCATCCTCTTCTCCACCCCCTGCCGACGCGGCGATCGCGGCCGCGTGCGCATCGAAGACAATCTCTTCAAAGACCTGGTGCGCCACGGTGTCCACGTCACCTTCGGACGTCAGATGATCTGGGGACCACAAGGCTTCTATTCCTTCGTCGTCAGCCACAACCGTTATGAAAATGTGGCGGGCAAGCCGGTCTTCATCGACAAGCAATGCCGCAAAGACGGCCGTGACGGCGACATCCGCATCGGCCACCTGGAGATCGATCAGCCGTGAAAAAGCGGAAAGTCAATCGGAATGGACGACGTGTACTCGAGAAGGGGGTTGAGGTTCCTGCCTGGAGTGAAGCCAGGCGTAACACGTCCAGTTCTTGCTCGTTGTTGTCCTGTTGTTCAGGGCATCCCAGTGGTGTGTGTTTCAGCAGGTAGTTAACGCTCGTATAATTGCTTCCGGCTTTTGACGACCTTGGCGGGGGTGCCGACGGCAATGGCGTAGGGTGGGATGTCGCGGGTCACCACGGAACCGGCGCCGATGACGGCGCCGCGGCCGATGGTTACGCCGGCGATGATGTTGACGTTGCCGCCAATCCAGACATCGTCCTCGATGCGGATGCTTTTCGGGGTCAGCCCCTGGGTCCGGATCGGACGGTCCGGATCATCGAAAACATGGTTGGCGGCGATGATCATGCCGTGTCCGGCGATGCGCACGTCGTCGCCGATGACAATGGTGCCCTCGTCGTTCGGCGAGGTGCCATAGCCGACGAGCAGGGTGTAGGCCTGGATCGAGCAGTTGCGGCCGATGGTCACGTTGCCCTGTACGGCGGCTCCCGCGGCCACGGAGCCGTTTTCCCCGATGCGGATTTCGCCGACACGCGGACAGATGCGGGCTTCAGGGTGGATCAGGCAACTGGGGTGAATGTGCACCCCGCCGCCGCGCATGGCCAACTTGCGGCCGAGTGTGTAGAGCAGGCGCTGCCGCCAGTTCTTGGGGGTGGTCGGGGCGATGTTGCCGTCGTCGAGCAGGGTCCAGAGAAGACTCATCCTGATTGGCTCCTTAGATCGTGATTTCGCACAGCGCGGCATCCCGCCCCTGCATGGCGTTGCACAGGACTCGCTTGCCGTCGGGGGAGAAGACGGGATGATGGCAGACCCGGAAGGGATTGCGCCCCGGTGGTATCTTCTCGCCGTAGACCCGTCCGGGGGAGACGCGTTCGATGATTCGGTCCTGTTTGAGGTCGATGAAGTCGATGCTGCCGGGGACGTTGCAGGTGTCCGTGACTAGCAGATTGTGGTCGGTGGGACAAACGGAGGGATGGCCGCCGCTGTCGTGGGTGCAGAGTTTGCGGTAGCCCGTGCCGTCGTAGCGGACGGCGACGATGCATGAGCCGTCGCCGTCGGGGTCCGGCCCGTAACCCAGCACGTGTTCGCCGTCGGGGTGCCAGCCCCAGTGTACCCCCCGTTTGCCAAAGGAAAGATCCACGGCCAGGTGGATCTCCGTCAGGTCGCGGTTGGCCGTAAAGACGGAGGCGATCTTGGGCTCTTCCCGTTCCGGCACGACGCAGTGGTTTCCGAAGTAGAACAGGCAGCGGTCCCCCCGGGGATTCCAGCGAACGCAGTAGGTCATCAGAGTGAGCCCCTCAGTCGGGCCCAGGCGCCGCCGAATCTCCTGGTCCGCGGCCAACAGCCGATCCCGGTTCGGGTGCTGCTCCAGAATCTGGCGGGTGGAAAGAAGCAGGGAGCTACTTCCTCCGGCAAAGTCGATCTGGGAAATTCCATGCCGGTCGCGCTGTTGAAAGGGAATGGGCGAGCGTTCGGGTTCGTATTTCCCCGAGCTGTATCCGGCGGCATAGAGCATGCCGTGGGAGCTGGATAAACCCGGTTCTCCGGAGGGGGGAAGGCCTTCCATGTCGCCGTCGACGGCTAGTTCCTGTCCGGTTTCCAAGTCGCGGCGGACAACCTGCGGGTGAAGCTGGTCGCCGCTTTGAAAGTAGACATGCCGGGCGTCCGGACCCCAACTTTGCCAGAAACCGGTATGCCAGAAGCTTTCGTGAACCGGGTTTTCGCCGAACCGGTCGAGGATACTGCCGGCAGAGTCCAGCACATAGACGCTGCCCAGGCCGGTTTCCAGATTGGCCCCCGAAACCAGAATGCGTCCGGAACCGTCCGGGGCATATGGGCAGAGCGTGTAGTAGCCGTGGACACACCAGCGATTTTCGATAGACAGAAGACGCATGTTCATGTGTGCGATCTTATTGTCGGGACCTAGTGACCATTGTCAGATTGTTGCTCCTCGAAGGAGGCCGAGGCAATGATTCGAGCACTTTGAGGTGACGACTTCTGATTGTGGTCCTCCTTTCCCGAGCAGGCGGACACAACCACGTTGGTCGAGTCGACCGAGTGGACCACGGTTTCGGTCTCGGCGAAGGTGTCGGCGAAAATGTCAGTGACGTGGCAGTGTTGCACATCATCCAGCACTACCGGGGGGCGCGTGTCTTTTTCCTCGACGGAGAGAGTCAGATTTTCCAAACGCAGTCTGCGGACGTGGCGGCAGTAGAAGCCATAGGCAGGCAGGTCGCCGCCAAATATGAGGGGATAGGGGTAGTCGTGCTCCTGCTCGGGAACCGATTGCAGACAGGTTTGCGGCGAGCCGCCGCCAATGAAGCGGATGGTCACATCCCGCACCGTCACACCTTCGATGCAATGGCCGGGGATGCCGGTGATTGAACAGCCGATGCGCTGGATTTGGTCGGTCTCTCCGCAACAACCGCCAATGCGCGTGGCGGTCACGTTGCTGATCTGAATATGGCGCATGGCGCCCACCGGCGGCGCCGGATCAGCCGCCGACAGCGGTCGCCCGCGATTGCACAGCCGCACGAAGATCGCCGCCCCTTTTACGTTGTCCATCACGATATTGCTGACCGTCACGTTTTCGCAGAGGCCGCCGTCCACCTCGATGATGTCGATTCCCGAGATGCGGGTGTCGAAGACCGTGCAGTTGGAAATCGCGATGTTGCGGTAGCCGCCGTTGGATTCGGTCCCCAGCTTGATGGCGGAGGCGTTGCAGGAAACCGTGCAATTGGTGACCGTGATATTCTCGCAGGCAGCCTCGGCGCGGCTTTTCAGGCAGATGCCGTCGTCGCCGCTGTTGATGTGGCAGTTGCTGACTCGGACGTTGCGGCAGGCGTCGATGTCCAGACCGTCCTGATTCATTCCCGGTTTGTCCGCGAACCTGGTCTTTTCAATGTCGGGGTTGTCCCGGCTGTCGACGGTGAGGCCGTCGATCTCCACATCCTCGCACAGTTTGTAGTGCTGCACCCAGCTGGCGGAATCGCGCAGGGTAATATCCTTGACCTTCACCCGGCGGCAGCCGCGCAGATGGATCAAACGGGGACGTTTCGAGAAAGAGGGGAAGCCGAACGCCAGTTTCAATTCTTCCAAACGTCCGTCGATGGTCCCCGACCCGACGATGCCGATGTTGACGGCGTCCTCCGCGTAGATCAGACTCTTCAGCGTCACCTTCTCGCCGGTGTAGCATGGGTATGCCGAGGCAATGCTGGGGAAGTCGTCCATATCGGTACTGGCCAGCAAGACCGCTCCCGCATCAAGGTGGAGCCGCACGTTGTCCTTCAAATAGACGGTGCCGCTCACATAGGCGCCGGGACTAAAGCGGACCGTGCCGCCGCCGGCGGCCGTGCAAGCGTCAATGGTCGCTTGAATCGCGGCTGTGTTCATGGTTTTGCGATCGCCGCAAGCGCCAAAATCCAGTACCGAAAAGGTGTGTCTATCCAACGACATCAGAAATCCCCGTGCCCATTTTGTAACGTTGACAATACCCGTCCGGCTTCCAGGGTTGTGATGATCATACGCTCGACGTCTTCTTCTGCCCCGATCTCGTCCCTGAAGCAACTGATGCCCAACGCCCCGACCATGTCTCGGTCCGAGTTGAAGACCGGAACCGCCAGGCAAAAAAACTCACTCTGCTCGAACGCGGGCGACGCATAGCCCCTGGCTCGCGCCTCCCGCAAAAAACGCTCCAGGTTTTCCGGCTTGCCCCACAAATGGGCGCCGTATTCGAAAAACGGCGCTTCCTCGCGAAGATCGCGCAGCAGATCTCGGCTTTCGTCAAACGCTTGAAACGCCAATCCAGAGGCGTTGGCGTAGAGGTGAAGGAAGCGATCCTCGGGCTCCTGTAGGAGTGTGGGTGCGGTCTGCGGAATCCGATAGCGCACCTTGACCCGCCCCGCACCTGCGGTGCCGTAGGTGATGGTGCAACCGGCAAGTTGCCCAGCCAGGTGGTGCATCTGCTCTTTGACCGCCTCCTCAAAGGCAGGGTCTGGCCCCATATCCCCCAGCGCTTTGGCCGCGGGGCCCAGTCGATAGAGTTTGTCCCCACTTTTTGTCACATAGGACTGAGACAGCAGGGTTCGTAGCAGGTTGTGGGCGGTGGGATCCTTGATTTCCAACGCTGCTGAGATTTCGCTCAGGCGCAGCCCGTTGGGGGATGAGGACAGCAAGTCCAATATCCTCATCCCCCGCAGTAGGGATTGTATCAGGTCGCTGTTGGCCATGACGATCCGTCAGAATGGATGAATAAAACTTTTGTTTAGATGAAAGCTATCGCCGGGTGAGGGGGTGTCAAGCGGAAAAATTAGATTTCGGGTGTCGGGGCAATGGACAACCCTTCCAAGAGCAACGGTCTTCGCACTGGCCGAACTCAGTCCACTTTCTCGATTAGGGTTTTCGCACAGGTGGAAAAAACACACGCCTGGCTTGCACCGGCGGTGGACGGTGCTACACTGGCTTGTATTGACATCAAGACAGGCGAGGCGGATTGTGCTCGAAGATCAGACTAAGCCCAAATACCAGCGCATTTCCGAGCAGTTGCAGGCTCAGATCCAGAGTGGAATTCTGGCGCCCGGGGACCGATTGCCCGGGGAGCTGGCGTTGGCCAAAGAGTACGGCGTCTCGCGGTTGACGGTGCGACAGGCGCTCGGCAATCTGGCGGCGGAAAACATCGTCACCTCGATCCAGGGCAAAGGCTCCTTTGTCAGCGAAGCTCCGGCGGTGGCTTCGCCGGCCCTGAAAACGGTCCATTGGCTCTCCTTTTCGTTTCATGAAAACCATGAATCGGATCCATTCTTTCAGAAGATGGTCTTGGAGTTGTCGCGAGCGTTGGCGGTGCAAGGCTGGAGTCTGACCATCTCGCTCGCGAACCGATATGAAACGTTTTCGGAGTTCGTTGCCCGCAACGGGATACCCCCGACGTTTCGCAACGGTTTGATACTTTCCAGCGCCAGCATTAAAGAGGATGGCTTAGCGATTCTGCGGCGGGATAAGATTCCCTTCGTGGTTTTGCCCTCTAGCGGGACGCAACTGCCCGCCCCCGTGGTCGGCTCCGACGACTCGGCCGGTATTCGCCGCTGCATGGAGTTTTTGCTGAAGTTCGGCCATCAACAAATCGCGCTCCTGTCCTGCCAGCCCGACTTTCACGCCTTCAACTATCTGCTTGACGGCTATCGCAACGCCTTGGAGCAGGCCGATCTGCCATTTGTCCCCGAACTGGTGATGGAGACCACCCCGTGGAGTGAAGAGGAAGGACGCAGCAGCATGGCTAAACTGCTCGAGCGCGTGGTCCCATTTACGGCGCTGCTGGTCTATGGTGATCAGGCCACGGTCGGAGCGGTGCGCCTGCTTCAGGAAAAGGGAATCCGCATTCCCGAGGATTTGTCCGTGATGGCCTGCGACCGCTATGCGTGGCTGGACATGCTGTTCCCCTTCAAGCTGGCGGGCGTGGAGCAAAACATCCGGCATATCGCGGCCACCGCCCTGGATCTGCTTGAGCAGCAGCGCACCACCGGCAAAACGATTGCCACAAAGATTTTGGTCAAACCGGAGCTGTTTCCTGGAAGTTCATGTCGCTTCAATTTCTGAAGCGGGGTTGAGAATGGATAGAGAACCAGAAAGAGGAGTCTTACGATGAAGCGACAATCCTTCACCCTGATCGAGCTGCTGGTGGTCATTGCGATCATCGCGATACTGGCG
>JBFJXC010000033.1:0-18668 GCA_041623325.1 Lentisphaeria bacterium
GAAAGACAAGCGAGTGGTTTTGAACCGGATCAGGGATCGGGTGCGGAAAAAATTCAACGTGTCCATCGCGGAAACGGGCGGGCAAGAGGTTTGGAACTACTCCTGCCTGACGGTGGTGACGGTGAGCAATGAGCAGCGTTTTGCCAATCAGGTGCTGAGCAAGGTGGTCGAGCTGGTGGAGGGGATGAGGGATTGCCAGCTGGAGGACATGTCCATGGAGTTCATTTAGGATCGGAGAAAGGAGAACGGAATGAAGAGCTACCGCAAGGAGCTGTGGTTCGAGGCCGGCCAGCGCCGCGAGATCATCCATATCACACCGGAGATCGAGTTGTGTCTGCGTGAATCGGGCATTCGCGAAGGGTTGCTGCTGTGCAACGCCATGCATATTACGGCGTCTGTTTTCATCAATGACAACGAGAGCGGCTTGCATGCCGACTTCGAGAACTGGCTGGAAAGGCTGGCCCCGGAGAAGCCCCATTGCCAGTACGCCCACAACGGCTACGAGGACAATGCCGACGCTCATCTCAAGCGCACCATCATGGGCCGCGAGGTGGTCGTGGCGGTTACGGACGGTAAGCTGGACTTCGGGCCCTGGGAGCAAATCTTCTACTACGAGTTGGACGGCAGGCGCCGCAAGCGCGTCTTGGTCAAGATTATTGGGGATTAGGTTGTCGGGCGGATGGGTAGCGACTGCATAGCCAAAGTGGTGATCAATCTTTCTCTGGACCGGGAGTTCGACTATCTGATTCCCGAGGCTCTGCGCGGCCACGTTAGAGTGGGTTCCCGGGTGCTGATCCCTTTTGGGCGGGGCAAAGGCGAACGGGTCGGGTATGTGGTTGGCCTGGCGGAAGGTTCGGCATATCCCAATTTGAAGTCCATTGTGCATGTTGAGGGAGATCGGGAGCAGATCCCCCAGAACCTGGTGAACCTGGCCCAGTGGATGGCGGGGTACTATTGCTGCAGCCGCGAGCAGGCGGTGCGGGCCACCTTGCCGGCGGTGGTGCGCGGCGGCAAGATCAAGCCCAAGAAGCAGAAGGTGGTCTGTCTGAACCCCGAGGCCGATCTGGCCACCGAAATCGAATTGATCGAAAAACGGGCACCCAAGCAGGCGGCCGCTTTGCATGCGTTGGTGCGGCTGAAATCCTGTCTGGTCAGCAAGCTAGAGTACGAAACCGGTATCGGCAGGGACGTGGTCGCCCGCCTGGAGAAGCGTGGGTTGGTCACCATTCTCGACCAAACGGTGCAACGGGACCCTTTCGCCCAGGATACGATTCTACCTACCACCGCATTGGAATTGAGTGCCGATCAGGAGCGGTCGCTACGGATGGTGACCGACAGTCTGGAGGCCCGGGACGGTCAGGTCATCTTGCTGCACGGAGTGACCGGCAGCGGCAAGACCGAGGTCTACCTGCAAGCCATTGCCCGTTGCCTGGAGTTGGAGCGACAGGCCATTGTGCTGGTTCCCGAGATTTCCCTGACCCCCCAAACCGTCGAGCGCTTTCGGGGCCGCTTCGGCGAAACGGTCAGTGTCATGCACAGCGGCCTGAGCGATGGCGAGCGGTTTGACGAGTGGAGCCGGGTCAGTCAGGGCAGCGCGGCCATTGTGGTCGGGGCGCGCTCGGCCTTGTTCGCCCCCTTTCGCAAGCTGGGGCTGATTGTGGTCGACGAGGAGCACGAGACCACCTACAAGCAGGACGAGGCACCGCGCTACAATGCCCGCGACGTGGCCGTGGTGCGGGGCAAGTTGGAGAAGGCCACCGTGGTTCTGGGCTCGGCCACCCCCTCGGTCGAGTCCTACGCCAATACCGAAAACGGCAAGTACAAGCTGGCCGAGCTGCCCGTGCGGGTGGACAACTGTCGCTTGCCGAAGATGGAGCTGGTCGACATGCGCACCGAGGCGGCGCTGCGCGGCGGGGCGCAGATTTTTTCGTCTCGCCTCGAAGCGCTGATTCGGGACCGGCTGGCCCGGGGCGAGCAGACCATCCTGTTTCTGAACCGCAGGGGCTACGCCACTCAAATGATGTGTACCCTATGCGGATTCGTGGCCACCTGCGACGAGTGCAATCTGGCGTATACCTACCACCGCAGGGATAAGCAGTTGGTTTGCCATATGTGCGGGGCCCTGCGGCCCGCTCCGGAGTGCTGTCCGGCCTGCTCGGACAAGAACATCCGCTATACCGGGCTCGGCACCGAAAAGGTCGAGTCCGTGGCCAGCATGCTTTTTCCCAAGGCGACCATCGACCGTATGGACTCGGACACCATGACCCGAAAGGATTCCTACCGGAAGGCTCTCAATGCCTTCCGCTCGGGGAGGACTCATATTCTGATCGGCACCCAGATGATCGCCAAGGGGCTGCACTTTCCCAACGTGACCCTGGTCGGGGTGATCTTTGCCGATTTGGGACTTCATATCCCTGACTTCCGGGCGGGGGAGCGGACCTTTCAGCTGCTGACCCAGGTGGCCGGCCGAGCGGGCAGGGGGGATATGGCAGGCCATGTCGTCATTCAAAGCTATACTCCCTTCCATCCGGCTTTGCAGCATGCTCTGGGGCATGATTTCCATGCCTTCTACAAGGAGGAGATCGAGATGCGGAACATGCTTAATTTCCCGCCGAAAGCCCATATGGCGCTGATCCATTTCCGCGGCCAGGACGAACGGCGAGTCAGCGAGGCGGCCGAGAGGTTCCACGCGGGCCTGGTTGCCCAGTTGCCCGTGGAGGTGGTGGCCTCGCCCCCCGCTCCCTCGCCAATGGCCAAAGCCAGGGGATTGTTCCGCTTCCAAATCAGTTTGCGCGGGGGCAATATCGTCGCGGTTTCCCGGCTTCTGCGCCAACTGGCGTTGGGGCGCCGCCAGTCGGAGGTGGAAATAAGCGTGGACATCGACCCCCAATCGCTGCTGTAGAGCAAAAGAAAAGCCCCGTCCGGTCAACCCGGACGGGGCTTTCAAATGGTGGCAAGGGCCGGAATCGAACCGGCGACACAAGGATTTTCAGTCCTCTGCTCTACCGACTGAGCTACCCCGCCAGCACAAAGATGGTACACCTGAAGGGACTCGAACCCCTAACCTTCTGGTTCGTAGCCAGACGCTCTATCCAATTGAGCTACAGGTGCGCTTGGGTGTCGCTTTCAGCAACGGCCCTTAACATACAACCGGGAGGGGACTGTGCAAGGCATGGGCTAAGGAAAAAGCCTGGAAATTGTCTGCGCCTCGGCCGTCGCCCCTAGGCTCCGACCAGCCGCCAGTGTCAGAAGGTGACGGTTTTTGTTTGCCATAAGAATGTTTGCATTTCTGAAGATCATATGCTAACAATAGTTAGGGTAAATGGTCGGATATTGTTGCCGGTGGAGACGAGGGAGGACAGGTCATGACATCGTTGAACCACGTGACGGTGATGGGCAAACTCACCCGAGAACCCGAGCTGCGGCAGATCGGCAACGGGGCCACCGTTGGGAAGATGGCCCTGGCCCTGAACCGGCGGATCACGACTCCGCAGGGAGAGGGGCGCGATGAGGTCTGCTTTGTGGACGTTGAGGTCTGGGGAAAGCAGGCTCAAGTCTGCGGCCAGTTTCTGCAGAAGGGCTCCACCGCACTGGTGGAAGGGCATTTGCGCTTTGAACAATGGCAGGACAAGCAGACAGGCAAGAATCGCCATCGTCTGCTGGTGCGGGCGGACCGGGTTCATTTTATGGATGCGCAAGGGCCAAGTCGCGGGGAAGGGCCGGATGGGTATGATGGTCCGGGGGTGGCCCGGAGGGCGGGCGGCGGGGAAAAGGCGGCTCCGGCGTCGGCCCCCCGGCCGCTTTAGTGGACAATCCGGCAACTTCTGTTCTGCCGACTGAGTTCGAAGGCACCTATTGAAGTGCCAAAGGTGAGTTGTGGAAAATAAACAGGCCCCGAATTCCGTTGGTTTCGGGGCCTGAACCATCTCAGTTGGGCTCGATTCAATCAAGGGTCGAGTCAGTCAGCTTCCAGACGATTGGCTACTCTTTGAGGAGTAGTTCGGCTGCTCCCAACTGCTCAAGTATCTCCTCCTCGATCTCCTCCTCGGCGGCCAGAGAGGGCTCCCCTTCGACGATGACCTTGAGTTCGCCCTTCTTGGGGCGGTGGTCCTGGATGCGCTCCAGATGGCGCCGCACCTGTTTTTCAATCTTGTCGAAAGCGCTTTCGAACGAGACGTACATGTCGTGACTGCTGGCCGTGGCGTCAACGCTGAGATTCTTGCCGTGCAGGTGAATCTCGGCGAGTTGTCGTCCCCTTTCTATTTCCATGACTACTCTGGCGCTGGTCAGCTTGGGATTGTCCTCCGCAAGAGCAAGGAAGCGATCGGCAATGTGCTCCCTCAGCTCGGCAGGAACGTCGAAGTGTCGGCCAGTCATGATGAGTTCCAGCATAGCTACCCTGTCTCCTTTCGTTAAGAGCCCAGAAACACAATAGCACCAAAACGGGATAATCACGCGGTAAACCGCGGTCCCAGATACATTTTTCTGGCCTGCTCGTCGTTGATGAGAAAGTCGCTGTCGCCGTGGCAGAGGATTTTGCCTTCGCAGATCAGGTAGGCGCGCTGGACAATGGCCAAGGTTTCGCGGACACTGTGGTCGGTGATGAGGACCCCGAGGCCACGGTCCCGGAGGTGGGCGACGATTTTCTGGACTTCGTAGACATTGATGGGATCGACGCCGCTGAAGGGTTCGTCCAGCATGATGAAGGAGGGGTTGGTGGCAAGCGCGCGGGTGATCTCCAGGCGCCGGCGCTCGCCGCCGCTGAGGGTCATGGCCTTTTGGGAAGCCAGTTTGGTCAGCTGCAATTCGTTGAGCAGGTCCTTGAGGCGGCCCTCCCGTTCCTTTCGGTTGAGGTCGAGGGTCTCCAGGACGGCCATAATGTTGTCGGCCACGGTCAGTTTACGGAAGATCGAAGGTTCCTGGGAGAGATAGCCCATGCCCCGCCTGGCCCGTTGAAACATGGGCAGGCCGGAGACATCCTGGCCCTCAAACAAGATGCGCCCGCCGTCCGGCTTGACCAAGCCGACGATCATGTAGAAGGAGGTGGTCTTGCCAGCTCCGTTGGGACCTAGCAGTCCCACGATTTCGCCGGCATTCACATGCAGAGAAACCTCGTTGACGACACGGCGCCCGTGATAGGCTTTGACCAGATTCTCCGCTTCCAGCAGTGCCGTGGAGGGTTGAGGCTGCATAGTGGGTTCCATTCTAGGCGTGTGGCTTCAGGTTGGCAAGTGTGTGGGAATGTCCGGGCTTGGAAGGGGGGGCTCAGGTGCCGGGCTTGAAGCGGATCTTGGGGCGGTCCGTGCCGGCAGTCCCCTCGCAGATGACCCGCTGGCTGTCACGGAAGTAGGTGATTTGGGCGGCGTTGGTCATGCGGTTGTCCCCCATCTGCAGGATGGGCTGACCCGTCAGAACGATCTTGCCGGCGGCCACGTCGTAAACGGCTTTTTGGGAACTGGCCTTGCGGTTTAGCTGGGGTTGCAGAATGACCACGTTGCCGCTGGCCTCGACGTGCTTGAGTTCGTTCGTCGCGCTCAGCTGGACGAGCATCAGATCGGAGGTCAGGGTCATGCCCCTGTCGTTGACCTGGACATTGCCTCGGAACAGGGCGGTGCGCTTTTCAAAGTCCATATCGACCGAGTCGGCGGTGATTTCCGCCGGGGAGGCGGTGGTCGCCGGGTCGGTTTGGGCGCGGGCAGGGGCCGCCATCAGGGTTGCGGACAGCAGGGCGGCCGCGAGGGGGACCAGCCGGGACCGCCGGGTGGGGTGTGGGGTTTTCATGGTGTCAGTCATCGCTCATCCTCTCCGGTAGTACATGGTTTGGGGGTTCGTCGACTCTGGGGACATCGCCTTTGAAGACCATTCTGACCTGATGGCGGACATGCAGGGTCTGGTTGTCGGCACTCAAGTCGTATCCGACACCGTCCAGGGTGAAACGGCTGGTCACCAGATGCAGGGGAGCCTGGCTGGCGGCGGTCCTGCCGGTTCTGTGGTAGAGGCAGTGGGGAGAGGTGATCACCGCCTCCCCTGCACTTTCGGCACCAAAGAGCCGGAAGGTGAAAGTTTCGATTTTCACCGTTTCGCCCAGTAGAGTGGCCCTGGCACCGCTGAGTTCCCATTGGCCACTGCCGTCCTCCCGTTGTCCGCGGGTTTTGAAGTCGTCAATGGTCATCAGGCCGCTGGCGAGGTCCGCGGACATGGCCGGGCACAGGCCAAAACCCAGGAAAAAAGCCAGCCAAATTAGGTGCGCCTTAATCATTCTTCAAGGTTCCAGGTAGCGGGCCACCAAACGGTCCCAGTGCCCCTGCTGCTTGAGCAGCCATTCAGCCATTTCCCGCACCGCGCCCCGACCGCCGGCCTTGCAAGTCGACCAATCGGCAACCTGGTGGGCCTCCTGGACCGCATCCCCGACGGCTACGCTGATTCCCGCCCGCCTCATGCAGGGAATATCGACCAGGTCGTCGCCCATGTAGAGGCATTCTTCTGCCGTGAGATTCTGCTCCTGCAAGAGGCGACCGAAAGCCTCGCGCTTGTCCTTTTCGCCTTGATAGAGAAAGTCCACGCCAAGTTCCCGGGCCCGGGTCAGGTTGGCCTGGCTGCTTCGGCCGGATAGAATGCCGACCTTTATGCCGGCGCGACTGAGCAACTTGAGGCCGTGCCCGTCCTTGACGTCGAAGAACTTGATCTCGTCGGCGGTTGCACCATAGCCGACGCGGCCGTCGGTTAGCACGCCGTCGATATCCAGGATCACGGCGGTAATCTTGTTTGGGTCAGTGGTTGACAAGGTGGTGGATCTCCTTGATGCTGGTCAGCATGCGCTCCATCTGCTCCAGAGGCATGGAATTGGCTCCGTCGCAAAGGGCCTTTTCGGGCACGGGGTGGGTTTCGGCAAACAGGCCGTGGATGCCGGTCGCGGCCGCGGCCCGGGCCAGCGGGAAGACAAACTCGCGCTGGCCGCCGGAGGCGGTGCCATTGCCTCCGGGAAGTTGCACGGAATGGGTGCAGTCGAAAATCACGGGCACTCCAAGTTCGGCCATGGTCACCAGCGATCTCATGTCGACCACCAGATTGTGGTAGCCGAAGGTGCTGCCGCGTTCGGTCAGCGTCACCTTGCCGTTGCCGGTGCTTCGGACCTTCTCCACTGAGTTGGCCATGTCCTCCGGAGCCATGAACTGGCCCTTCTTGATGTTGACCACCCGTCCGGTTCTGCCCGTGGCGACCAGCAGGTCGGTCTGGCGGGAGAGGAAAGCGGGGATCTGGATGATGTCGGCCACTTCGGCGATGGCCTGGGCTTGGTCCGGCTCGTGGATGTCGGTCAGAATCGGCAGGCCAAGTTCCCGCTTGATGCGGCCCAGTATGGCCAGGCCCTCGGCCAGGCCCGGTCCGCGAAACGAGGAGACGCTAGTGCGGTTGGCTTTGTCGAAGGAGGCCTTGAAAACATAGTTCAGAGCCAGGGTCTGGCAAACCGATTTGAGCTTGGCGGCAATCTCGAGGCAGATCGCTTCCGATTCAATCACGCAGGGTCCGGCCATGATCAGCAGGGGACAGCCCCGGCCGATCGAAATGGTATCGGTCACACGAACGGGAGTCATGGGCGGTCTCCTTGACGGTTCAAAATGGCTTCGACCTTGGCAACGTCTTCGGGCACGTTGACGTCCGGGCAGAGCTGATCGCTCTGAATGACCAGGATCCGGGCGCCATTCTCGAGGGCGCGAAGCTGTTCGAGCTTTTCGCACTCTTCCAGCACTCCCTGCGGCCACTTGATGAATTGGTTTAGAAAATCCCGCCTGTAGGCATACAACCCCCAGTGTTTGAGGGCCTGCCGTTGCTGGCCCTTGTCCCTCTGGCAGGGAATGGGCGCCCGGCTGAAATAAAGCGCCTGGCCCCGGTTGTCCAGAACGACTTTGACGGTGTTGGGATTGGTGAAGTCGTCCGATTCAGCGGGGAAGGGGACCGCCACGGTTCCCATTTCGGCCTGGGCGTCTTGCATGGCTGCGACAAGGCGGTCGATGATCTCCGGCGGCAGCAGGGGCTCGTCGCCTTGGATATTGAGGATCAGGCCCGCCTCGATGCCTTGGACGGCCTCGGCAATGCGGTCCGTGCCGCTGGGATGGTCGGCTGCCGTCATGACGGCCTGCCCGCCGAAGGCCTCGACCGCTTTCAGGATGCGCTCGTCGTCGGTGGCCACCAGGACCCGGTTCACGGTCCGGGCGGCGGCCGCTCGCTCGTAGACCCATTGGATCATGGGTTTTCCAGCCAGGGGGACGAGAGGCTTTCCGGGGAAGCGACTGCTCTGGTAGCGGGCCGGAATAACGGCCACGACTTGGGATGTTGTTGGGTTCATGATCGTTTCTTTCCGTTCAGGCGTTGTCCACGTCTGCGTTCCGGCTTGAGCTGAGAATCCAGTCGGCGGCTTCCCCCAGGGTGCCGGCGCAGTGGTCGGCTTCCGGGTATTCGCCCCCGAGCAGCACGGCCGCGCACCCCGCGGCCTTGCCGGCCTGGATATCGCTGCGCTTGTCTCCGACCATGTAGGAGCGGGCCAGGTCGATGTCAAGTCGAATGGCGGCGCGCTTGAGCATGGTTGCCTCAGGCTTGCGGCAGTCGCAGTTCTGGTCGGGGGCGTGTGGGCAGACCTCGATGGCGGCAAAGCGGACTCCGCTGGGTTCAAGCAGTTCCTGCAGGCGCCGGTGCTGGGCCTCGACCACGTCAGGACCGAAATAGCCGCGCCCGATTCCCGACTGGTTGGTGATCAGAACCAGCGCGAAGCCAGCTTGGGCCAGGCGGCGCAGAGCCTCGGCGGCGTCGGGAAGCAATTCGATGCCGTCGACGGTGCTCAGGTAACCCCGGTCCGCCACAACCGTGCCATCGCGGTCCAGAAAGACCGCCGCTTTGGAAGGGTGATTGTTCATAGTAATTCTCGCAGATGCTGGACCAGCTCTTCCATCAGAATCGGCTTGGTTCCGACCTTGGCCACCACGATGCCGGCGGCATAGTTGGCCAGTTCGGCGGCCTGGACGGGGGTGGCGCCGGCCAGCAGCGAAAGTACAAAGCTGGCGGTGACCGTGTCTCCGGCGCCGGAGACATCGAAGACTTCCCGGGCCCGGGTGGGGATATGCACGGGGGGGGCGTCGGCCATGAACAGGGCCATGCCGTCACCGCCCATGGTGACCAGCAATAGCTCCACCTCCCAGTCATGCTGCAGGCGTCGGCCGACTTCCAGAAGGGCCTCGTCGTTTTCCAAAGGCAGTACAGTCGGTTTGTAGTAGACTCCCGCCAGGCCGAACGCCTCGGCTCGGTTTGGGGTCATCAGCTTCAATCCTTTGACCTTGAACGGATTGCCAGGGTGGGGGTCCAGGGCGCAGAAGATGCCGCGCGGCCGGGTGTCATCCACGATCTGTTGCATAATTTCTTTGGAAAGCAGGCCCTTGGCATAATCTTCGAAAATGATGGCTCCGGGGGGGGCGTCGCCGTCCAAAGCCGCATAGACGGCTTCCAGCAAGCGCGCGGTGATGGCGGCCGGCAAGGGGTCGGTTTCCTCGCGATCGATTCGGACCACTTGCTGGTTTCCCGCCAGGACTCGGGTTTTGATGGTGGTCGGCCGGTTCTCGGTCCGCAGGACACGGCTGACATCCGCCCCTGCTTCGGTCAGCAGTTGCAGCAGGGTGTCTCCATGGCGGTCGGTGCCGATCGTGCCAAAGGCCGACACCTGCCCCAGGAGGCAGGTGGCGTTGCGCACCACGTTGGCCGCTCCCCCGGGGACTTGAGTTTCCCGCCGGACCTGGACGACCGGAACGGGTGCCTCCTGAGATATTCGGCAGGCCTGTCCCCAGATGTAGCGGTCGAGCATCAGGTCGCCGATGACCGCGACTCTGGTTTTGGGGAAAGCCTCGAGCAGAGGGAGCAGTTGAGAGGGGTCGGTCATGGCTTGTTTATCTTCTGTGTAGCGTGCTGGTTCAGAATGGTGGCAACGCCGGCGGCCAGTTCCGGTGCGGGAGTGGGGGGGAAGGCCTTGTCGTCCTGCACGTTTGCCACGATGTCGGAGAAACGGATGAGATCGTCGTGGATCCGGCGCCATTGGCTGCGGCTGAGTTTGCTTTCGTAGGTCCGGACGTGACGGGCCAGCTGGTCAAGTTCGGCGGCGACCACGGCCATGGCCGCGCGGTCCAGGCCGTGGCCTTGCGCGGTGGGTCTGGTTTCCGTCCGCAGCTGGTCCAGGAGCAAGATGGTGCGCTGCTGGGCAATCTCTTTTTCCCATAGCGAGGCGGACCGGATCCGCTGAGGCAACCACAGAACGATGAACAATTCGGCCAGTAGAATCAGCCCGATCAGAACCTTGGCCGCGTTGGCCATGAAATCCACCCGCCAGGCCTGGCCGGAGGAGGGGTGGACAATCTGGAAGCGGACCGTCCAGTGGCCGATACGGATTTCATCGCCGCTGTGCAAGAGGGCGGGGCCGTCCTCCACCGGCTCCTGGTTCAGGAAGACCGCGCTACCCTGTTCCCGGCGCAGAAGCCACTGCTGGCTCTGCTCCACCAGGGTGAAGTGCACGGGGGCGAACTCGTCGCTGTCGATGCGGCATTCGCAGGCCGTGTCGCATCCCACGCGCACGGGTCCGCCCTCAAAGGACTCCACGCGCGAGGCGGCGAAGTGCTCACTCTCGTCGAGGTGATGTTTGATGCTAAGCTGAAAGGGCAAACCGCCATCTCCCGGTTATGGCTGGGTGTCCGTCTTGGGCGTCGGGGACCCGGCGGCCGGGGAGCTGGCGATATCCTCCGGGCTGGTCGGTGCCTCGGCCGTGGCCGGGATGTCGGTTTGCGCGGCGAACCGCAGATGTTCGCCGTCCAGCGTGGCTCGAATCCGGGCCCCGTTCTGGAAGGTGCCGCGCAGCAGTTCCTCCGCCAAGGGGTCCTCCACATAGCGTTCGACGGCCCGCCGCAGTTGGCGCGCTCCGTATTCGGGCTTGAAGCCCTTGTCGATCACAAATTCCCGCGCCGGGGCGTCGATCTCCAGGACCAGGTCGCGCGTGGCCAGGCGGCTTTGCAGCTTGGCCACTTCCAGGTCGACGATTTGCCCCAGATCGTCCCGCTGCAGGCTGCGGAAGACCACGGTTTCGTCCACCCGGTTGAGAAACTCGGGCTTGAAGTACTTTTTGGCCTTCTCCACGATGGCCTCGCGCATGGCGTCGTAGTCGTTGGCGCTCATCTTGGCTGCGCCAAACCCCATGCTGCTGGGGCGCTGCATGTCTGGGGCGCCTAGGTTTGAGGTCATGACCAGGATGGTGTTGCGGAAGTTGACACGGAACCCGACGCTGTCGGTCAGTTGCCCCTCCTCCAGAATCTGGAGCAGGATGTGCATCACATCCGGATGGGCCTTCTCGACCTCGTCGAAGAGCACCACCGAATAGGGGCGCCGCCTGACTCGCTCGGTCAGCTGGCCGCCTTCCCCATGGCCCACATAGCCCGGAGGCGAGCCGACCAGTCGGCTGACGTTGAACTTTTCCATGTACTCGGACATGTCCACCCGGATCAAGGCGTCGGGGTCGCCAAACATGAACTCGGCCAGGGCCTTGGCCAGCAGGGTCTTGCCGACCCCGGTGGGCCCCAGAAAGATGAAGGAGCCGATGGGCCGGCTGGGATCCTTCAGATCGGCGCGCGACCGGCGCAGCGACCGGCAAATCCCCTCCACGGCATGGTCCTGTCCGATTACATTGCGCTTGATTTCCTCCTCCATGCGCAGCAGTCGGGCCGCTTCCCCCTCGGCGATGCGCTGCAGCGGAACCCCGCTCATCTTGGAGACCACGTGGCGAACGTCGTCGTTGTCGATCGTGACCACGGCCCGGTCGCAGGCGTCCTTCCACGTGTGCAGGGTTTCCTCCAGCTTCTTGTGCAGCTCTTTCTCCTTGTCGCGCAGAGCCGCCGCCTTTTCAAACTGCTGGTCCTCCACCGCCGTCTCCTTGCGCTGCTGGATTTCGGAGATTTCCTGCTCGATCTCGGTGAGATCGGGGGGGCGGATCATGGCGGCGATGCGGGCCCGGGAACCGGCCTCGTCGATGACATCGATGGCTTTGTCAGGCAGGAATCGCCCGGTGATGTAGCGGTCGGAAAGCCGTACCGCGGTGGCCAGGGCGTTGTCGGTGTACTTGACGTGGTGGTGGTCTTCGTACTTGTAGCGCAGGCCGCGAAGGATCTCCACGGCTTCCTCGGTCGAGGGGGCGTTGACGATGATGGACTGGAACCGCCGCTCCAGGGCCGCGTCCTTTTCGATGCTCTTGCGGTACTCGTCCATGGTGGTGGCCCCCACGCACTGGATTTCTCCCCGGGAGAGGGCGGGCTTGAGGATGTTGGAGGCGTCCATGGCGCCCTCGGCCCCGCCTGCCCCCACGATGGTGTGCAGTTCGTCGATGAATAGAATGACTCGCTTGGAGCGCTTGATTTCGTCCATGACGGCCTTGATGCGCTCCTCGAACTGGCCGCGGTACTTGGTGCCGGCGACCATCAGGGGCAGATCCAGGCCGATCACCAAACGGTCGCGCAGAAGTTCGGGAACATTGCCTTGCACGATGGCTTGGGCCAGGCCCTCGACAATGGCGGTTTTCCCGACCCCGGCCTCTCCGATGAGGACCGGGTTGTTCTTGTTGCGGCGGCAGAGCACTTGAATGACCCGCTCAATCTCGTCGGCCCGCCCGATGACCGGGTCCAGCTCCCCTTTTGCGGCCAGCTCGGTCAGGTCCCGTCCAAACGCGTGCAGCGCGGGCATTTTGGCCCGGGAGCTTTCTTCGGAGCTCTTGCCACCCTGGCCGCCCTCGGCTTTGGCTTCGGGGGGCAGGTAGTTGGGGTCCAGGGCCTTCATGACTTCGTTGCGGACGGCATCGGCATCCACGTTGAGCCCCCGCAGGATTCTGGCGGCAACGCCGTCCCCCTCTCGCAGCAGGCCCAGAAGCAGGTGCTCCGTGCCGATATAGTTGTAGTTGAGGGCGCGCGCTTCTTTGGCGGCCAGGGAGAGCACGCGCTTGACCCTTGGGGTCAGGGGCGGGTCTCCCTCCATCTGCATGTTCTGGCCGGGGCCGGAGTGTTTTTCCACTTCGTAGCGCACGGTTTCAAGGTCCAGCCCCATGGCCTGTAGGGCGGCCACGGCGACCCCCTGGCCGAGCTTGATCAGCCCGAGCAGCAGATGTTCGGTGCCCACGTAGTTGTGGGAGAAGCGTTTGGCCTCGCGCTTGGCCAGGACCAGCACTTGCTGGGCCCGCGGTGTGAAGTTGCTCATGGCAAAGTCGAAATCGTCGTTTGGTGTCGTCATAGCAGTTGAACTCCCATGGCCGCCGGCGGCGTGGGTGAGGGGTTGTTTTCAGGCGATCATTTCAGTGCTTAACTTAGCGGATGGCGGAGGTGTTGCAAAAGTGATTGCCCGCATTAAAGGAGCGAGGTGATGTTGCCGACGAGCTGGGACCAGAACCGAACGATCTGGAAGGCGAGGTAGCCGGCCAACGCCAGGTAGACCAGCACGGGCACCACTTTGCCGATGACGGCAAAGGCTTGCTCCGACTCGTCCCGGTACATGGTGGCCAGGCGGGCGCTGGTTTCGTCCAGATGACCGGATTTTTCGCCGGTTTCCACCATGTTCAGGATGATCCCTGCCCGGTCGCCTCCGGGCCAGACTTTCCGGAAGGCCTCGCTGAAGGGGCAGTTGGCCCGCCCCATAACGCCGGATATGGCGTGGAGTTTCCGGCGGATGACCCGGCTGGAGCAGGTGTCCGCGGCCAGGGCCACGGCAGGGGCGGCGCTCAGGCCGCTGCGCAGCGCCAGGCTCCAAGTCTGGAAGAAGCGGTAGAGGTTGATCTTTCGGGTGAGGGCGCCAAACAGCGGAAGGGACAGCAGCAGGTGTTCCAGGACGTCGCTTCGCAGGATGAAGGTTGGCGTGAGGGCCGGCAGCAGCACCTTGACCGCAAACAGCAGGGCGTAGGGGGCGCCGCTTAAAACCATGACGTTGAAGGCCAGTTTCGGCACCGTGCCCTGATTCATGAAAAACTGGACGACGGGAATCAGGACGGCGGCCACGTGGTACTGCAAGGCGGGGTAGACCAGGCCGGAGATGAGCTGGCGCTTGAGACGCAGTTGCCCGTCGTACCAGCTGGCTAGGGAGGTGAAGACCGCTTCCAGGTTGCCGGTCGTCTCGCCCAGATGGATTAACCGCTGCTCCATGGGGGAAAATAGCTTGGGGTAATCCTGCATGACCTCGCTCAGGCGACCCCGGCCGCTTTCCAGGGCGGCCGCGATCTGGCCGGCCACGCGGCTGAAACCCGGCGCCTGACGCTGGCGGAGAGAGCGCAGCAGCGGAACGCCCGCCGACTCCATGGTCGCCAGGCTGCGATAAAACTGGATCTTGCCTTTGAGACTGGCCATACGCTGGATAGTAAAAAGGCCCGCTTTGGGCGGGCCTTGGCTTCGGATCGTTGGGCGGAAAATCCCCGCAGGATTATTTCATGAACAGGGCGTTGGGATACTTGGTCGCCAGCTCTTCGACGTTTTCCGGCGTGATCAGCAGGTAGCGCTTGGCGAAGGCCTCGTCCAAGTCCGAAGACGGACTCTTGTCGTCCCAGACGGCGTTGGGGTTGAAGCTGATCGCCGCCGTCACCAATTTTTGGGCGATGGCTCTCTTGAGTTCGTAGACGGAACCGCGGGCGATGGCCAGTTTGGTGCCGTTGCTCGGAGCGCTTCTCCAGAATTTCATTTTGGCCATGTCGGTGGGCAGGCCAATGGTGGTGATGATCAGGTCGCAGCCTTTGCCGTCCTTGGCGATGATGCTGTCCATCATGGCGGCGGTGAACCAGAATTCCATGGGGGGCAGGGCTTCTTCAGCGGGCATGCCTTCGGGGGTTTCACCGGCAAACTGCTTCTTGACGGCCTCGGGGATTTGAGGCCTCACCTCCGCACTGATCCGAACCTTTTCGCCCAGACCCTGCTTGATGCCGTCCAGCAGCGCGTCGGGAGCATCGGGGGTGTTGGGGGTGCTTGGGTCCGCAATGATCAGGGCGACAGCGTCAGGATGGGCTTCGGCCAGATAGCGCCCCAGCTTTTCACCGCTGATCCGTTGATACTCCCGTTCGATCTGAACGATTTTTTGGGTGTCTTGCCCGCCGGAGGTCAGGGCGATGTGCCCCAGGGCGCAGCCCAAGGCAATGATGGCGCAGATGGTGGCGACCGGTTTTCCCCAGAGCGCGCCGGCTTTCTGCTTGGAAAGTCCATACATCATACCGATGGCCGAGGCCACCATTGCCGCAATTAGAATCTTGCCTGTGTCCATTTTGCCTCCCGCTTTCTTGTTTGGGGTTGATTCTTAGCTCACCCATACGGCGTGCCTGGAAAACACCCCTAGGTATACCATGAACATAAGCAAATGCAAGCTCGCCCCCTGCAAAATGTTCACGCCCCCCTGCAAAGTATTCACACCTCAGGTTCGGTTCCGGCAAAACAGCCAGATCAGCACGATGCTGCCGAAAAGCTTGACCATGTCCACTGTCTGGGTGTTGGATGAATACTGTTTCGGGGCGTCGTCAATCCCCCGGCTGGCCAGGAAGTTGAAGAGGCCGTCCACGATCCAGTTGACCAGCAGGCAGAATAGAATCGCCACCAGCACGGCGGAGGCCAGGATGAGAAAATTTTCGTAGAGCCAGCGTCCGACCAGCTCGGCCGGGGCTCGTTCGTAGGCGGGGCCAATTGTTCGTCTCATGGTGATTAGCGTTTTCGGATTGAAGAGTGTCGCGTCCGGGGAAAAACAGAGCGGTTCGCACTGGGTATAGAATATGCCGCCGGACTATTCATTAAGCAAGCATGGGGGAAGCCACGAAAATGGGCGCGGCCCGTTGCATATCGCGAAAGGGGGAAAAGATTACTCGTTTGCCGGTTCGGCGCAAAATGGGCATGCGGAGTTCCGCCGCCGGCGCGATCCGTGCCGTGCGAGTCGGGTGATAACATAAAGGAAATGCAGGCAGGCATGAAAAAGTATTCAAAAGAGCATGAGTGGGTCGAGTTGGAGAACGGGGTGGCTCGCATCGGCATCAGTGTTTATGCAGCGGATGAATTGGGGGATCTGACGTTCGTGGAGTTGCCCGAGGTGGGCCAGTCGGTGCAGGCCGGGGAGGTGTTGTGTGTGGTGGAGTCGGTCAAGGCGGCTTCCGAAGTTTACTGCCCGGTCAGCGGCACGGTCTCCGAGGTGAACGAGGCGGTGGAGGAGGAGCCCGGCACGATCAACGCGTCGGCGGAGCAGGAGGGATGGATCTGCAAGATGACCGATGTGGACGAGGCGGGCCTGAAGGACCTGATGACCGCCGCGGAGTATGCCGAGTTTGTGCAGCAAGCCTGAGCAGCGGGGGATTGATTGCCGCTGTTGGGGTGCTATGTTATCGGCTTTGCTTCGTATTTGTGCAACTATTGATCTGAATTACAGGTGAAATGATGAAACGGACCTATCAACCCTCGAATTTGTCCCGGAAACGGAAGATTGGATTTCGCGCCCGGATGGCCACCGCCAGTGGCCGGGCTGTCCTGAAGCGGCGTCGGCAGAAGGGCCGGAAGCGGCTCAGTGCCTGACGAGCAGTCAGTAGCGGCGTCCGCGGGTGCGCCCGCGGAAGAGTCCCCAAGTCAGGTGACGGTCACGGCCGGAGCCGGGCGGGCGTTTGCCGCCAGTGTGAGGTTGCGCAACCAGGCGCAAATGAACTATGTGCGCGCCAATGCGCGCCATTTTCCAGGACGCTACTGCGTATTGCTGGCGGCAAAGCCGCGGGAGGACGGCCGCAAGGTGGGAATCGTCAATTCCCGCCGTTTCAGCCGCAAAGCTGTGGTGCGGAACCGGGCCCGCCGGTTGCTTCGGGAAGCCTACCGCATGTTGCTGCCGCTTTTGGCGGACCAGTGGATCCTGCTCATTCCGCGCCACGCCATCCAGAAACGGAAGCTGCCCGAGGTGCTGAATGATTTGGCTTGCCTCTGTCGAAAGGCGGGCATTCTGGAGGCGGCAACCGGGCAGCGTCCCTAGCAAGGTTTCTCTCGCATGGCCAGCTCCTGTCTGACAAGATTTGGCACTCGGATTGGCTTGGCCCTGATATGGTTTTACCGCCATGGCGTTTCGGGATTCCTGCCGGCTTCCTGCCGCTTCGAGCCGACATGCTCGGCATATGCCGAGCAGGCCCTGCGGCGGTTCGGGATCTGGCGGGGGGGATGGCTGGCAGGCTGGCGGCTGCTTCGGTGCCACCCGTTCTACAGGGGTTGCTTGTATGATCCGGTCCCGGACGGGAAAGGGGATGGTTCCCCAAGAGATGAGGCATAAATGGACAAGAAAAGTATAGCGGGAATCGTTGCCTGCTTTGTGTTGTTGTTGGTTTGGTATCCGCTGATGAATCGCATCGGTTGGATGCCTCAGCCCGAGCAAAAGCCTGGTTACGAACTACCGTTGGAAGCCGAGCGGCCCGGCCATGCCCCCGACGTGTCCGGAGAACCCGCCGCCGGCGGGGAGGACAAGGCTCCGGTTCCCCAGGTGCGCCGCGATGTGCCGCCTGCCGGATCCCAGGCCGATCTGCCTCCGGATGTGAAGTTGGTCGATGCCAAGGCCATGACCGTGGTCGTTTCTCCCGCCGCCGGGGGGGTGGCCCAAGTGGCGCTGGCCGCCTATACCGGCTCCGACCGGGTCAGCCCGGTCCTGCTGGGGAACGACCGGGACTTCCCCTTCCTGTCGGTGGTCAACCGTGCCCAGGGGAGCGAGTTCGGACCGGCAAGGATTCTGGACCAAGGGCCTGAAACCTTGCAGGTGCAGCGCCTGGCGGGCCATGACCGGCAGCTGGAAGTCAGCGAACGCTGGAGTCTGGATCCGGCCAACCCCTATCAGATTCGCTATGCCCTGACGTTTCGGAATCTGGGCGCGACTCCGCTTAGCCTGGCCGATTACGGCCTGCTTTGCGGCAGCATGGCAGCCGAGCCAGGCACGGGCGGCAGCCGTCTGAGCGGGGCCGGGGCCACTGAGTTGGCAGTGGATGTGGCCGAGGCCGGCCAGGCGCGCCCGGAGTCCCTGGACGTCTCCAAAATCGAAAAATTGAAAGATCGGGACCTGGCCGAAATGGCCGGCCAGCAGGCCCGATGGCTGGCGGTCCATAGCAAGTACTTTGTCTTGTCGGTCTCCCCCGTCTCCGGCGATTTTTCCGGCTATACGGTCGAAAAGGCCTCTGGCGAGGAAAATGAGGATTGGGTCCGGGCCACGGCCTATCTGCCCCGGCAGATGGTTGGGGCGGGAGAAACGGCCGAATTTGCCTTTTCGGCCTACGCCGGCCCCAAGGAGTACAAGCGGCTGCAGGCCTGGGGGCAGGGCCTGGAACGGATCATGAGGCTGGATCTGTTCTTCTTCTTCCGGCCGGCCTGGATGGGGGCCTTGTCGTCCTCCCTGCTTCGCATGCTCATTTGGCTGAACGGGGTGTTCGACCACCGCTGGGGCTACGGGCTGGCCATCGTTGTGCTGACGGTATTGATCAAGACCTTGTTCTGGCCGTTGACCCATAAAAGCACGGTCTCCATGCGGCGCATGCAAAAGCTGCAGCCGCTTCTTCAGGAGCTGAAAGAGAAGTACCGCGACCAGCCTCAGAAGCTTCAGCAGAAGACCATGGAGCTGTACCGGGAGCACAAGGTGAA
>JBFJXC010000034.1:0-18659 GCA_041623325.1 Lentisphaeria bacterium
ACTATTTCCTCTTGGCCTCACGGAAAATGGGCGACTTGTCCAGGGTAAAGAGCAAGACCTCCTCGCCGGTAACCGTGCTGATGTCAGTGTGCAGGCTCACCACCTTCTGCCGGGTAATGGACTCGATCACGGCATCCAGCAGTGCCCGGCCTTTCTCAATCAACTCGATCCGGACCTCCTTGATCAGCTTGCGGCCCCGATCCGAATTTTCAGCCTTGACCAGCTGCAGCTCGGCCCGAGTCAGAACCCCCTTCAAGCGGACAATAACCATGTTGGCCACCAGAAATGTCTGGGTTTCCAAGGGGCCGCGCCCCATGTACTCCTTCTCGAATTTAATCATGGCATCGCTGATCAGATGCGCCATTTGTGCCTGTTCCATGATCATCCTTTGGTGTGTCACCGGCTCGCCGGCGCGGCCTAGTTGTCCAGCTTGAAGGTGGTGCGGATATCGGCGGCGCGCTGACGGGCCTCGGCGGCGGTGGGGATCCCGGAGGCGGCCAGGCGTTCGTAGGTGCGGGCGGCCAGGCGCTCCTGGCCGTTCTGCAGAAACAGGCGGGCGGCATCGTATCCGGCCCGGGCGAAGTAGTACCAGTCCCGGACGTTGCCCGCCTTCAAGGACTGGTCGTAGCTGTAGACGATGTCCATGTAATCCTTGATGGCGGATTCGACACGGCCGAGCTTCTCGTACACTTTGGCCCGCCGGTAGAGGGTCTTCTCGCGCAAGGAGGCCGACAGCGATTCCTGGTTCAGGATCTCATTGAAGAGGCTGGCGGCTGTCTTCAGGCTCTCCGTGTCCTCTCCCCCACCCCATAGCGAAAAGTGCATCTCTCCGAGCCTGCCCTGTGCGGCCAGCCCCAGTTCCTGGCTGCCCATCAACTCCTGGGTCCTGGAAAAATGCGTAATGGCTTCGGCATACTCCCCCTTTTGGGCCAGCAGGTCCCCATAAAGCATTTCAGCCCGGGCCACGATGTCGGTGTCCGCCCTGGCGTAGTCGGTCATGAATTGCTTGAGAAGCGGCAGAGCCTTGTTCAAGTCCTCGCGGTGATAGGCGCTCATGGCCGCTTCGTACAGGGCGGCGGGTGCCAAGTGGGATTTGGGCTGGCTGGTGACCAGCCTCAGGAAGGCGCTTTCGCTGTGGGCCGCCTCTCCGATGTTGGCGTAGTGGTCTCCCAGCCACATGAGGGCGTCCGCGCTCAGCGGCAGCAGGGGGAAGCTTTCGACCAGCCGGCGGGCATCGGCCACCGCGGCCTCGTTGCGATCGGCCAGGAACAGGGAGGAGGCACGCTGGTAGAGTGCCTGGGCGAAAAGGTCCGAATCGGGATGGTTTTCCAGCAGTTTGGAGAGGAGGGCGATGGCCCGGTCCGACTGACCGGCGGCGACGGCGGCCTGGTGGCCCTCCAGCAGAGCCCGGGGAGCAAGGGGGTCGGCGGCCCGGGTGTCGGCCAGCTGTTCCAACTCCTGCATGGCCAGTTCGTTCTGGCCCGACAGGCGCAGCGCGATGCCTCGCTCCAGCCGGGCCTCGGTCAGGCGGGCGCTTTGAGGGAATTCCTCGATAAACGCCTGAAAAGCCTCGGCGGCCGGTCCGTAGAGTTTTGACCGCGCCCGGGTTTGTGCCTGCCGGAAACGCCCGTTCTCGGCAAAGGGCGTTTCCTTGTATTTCTCGGCGACGGCCTGGTAGTAAGTAGCCGCTTTGGCATAGTTCTGCATGCGAAAAGCGGCATCCCCCGCCAGCAGCATGGCCTCGGCCTGCTGGGGCTCGGTCTGCCCCAAGGCCGCCGCCGCCGCAAACGCATTCATCGCCTCGGCATGGGCACCCACATCCGCGTAGCACCAGCCCCGGGCAAAGCCGGCCCGGTAGCGAAGCTCCTGCGAAACCGCCTGGTTTTTCGCGATCTCCTCCAAGTATCCGGCCGCCACGGCCGCCTGTCCCTGCTGCCGGAGCAGCTCGGCCAGGCGCAGTTGCACCGGAACCGCCTCCAGAGCCCCGGAATGCTCCGTGCGGAACCGCTCCACCACATCGACCGCCGCCTGGATGTTACCCAGCTCCATCAGGCATTCGGCCTGCTGCAATTCCGCCTGGATCCGGGTCTTGTCCGTGGTTGCCAGCTTGGCGACCTGGGGCAGGATGGTCAGGGCGTCCTGATGCCGACCGGCCGGGATCAGTTGATCGACCAGCTGGGAGGCGGCCATCCACCAGTCCTCGTTGGGCTTTGACGGGCGCAACCCATCGATTTTGCGGTATAGGTCGGTGGCCTTGTCCAGTTCTTTCTTGTTGAGGAAGATCATGACCCGGTAGAGTTCCAAGACCTCCCGGGTCGGCATCATGCTGTCCTGCTCCAGCAAGTCGAGTGATTCCTCTGCCAGATGGGTTTGACCCTCGGACAGGTACGCCTTTACCAACGCCAGCTTGGCCCGCACCACGTTGGTCGACTTGGGGAACTCCGCCAGCAGTTGCTTGAGCACGGATTGGGCCTGCTGCCAGCGGCCCAGCTTCGCATAGGCGTCAGCCAGCAACTCCAGGGCCTGCCGGCGGAACTCCTGGGTGCGCAGCGGTTCGAGCAAGGGCGTCACGGTCACCGTCGCCTGTTCGAAATGGCCTTGGGCCAACTGCACGGCTCCCCGCCAATACACGAGTGCGTCCGAGTAATATGGGTCCGCCCCCCCTTGGGAATGCTTCTGCTGATAATTCAGCGCGGTTTCGGCCTCGGCAACCTGATTCTGCAGTAGATAGGCTTTGACCAGCAAGACGGTGGCGTCGGCCAAATCGGGCTCCCGGCCCGCTGTGGCGGAGCGATAGTCCAGGAAGAAGCGGGCGGCCGCGGAAAATATCCCGTCGGCCATGGCGCGCACGCCTTTTTGCCGGTCGGCGTAGCGGTCGGCGGCGGGCAGCGTGGCCGTCTGGGGCTCGGGGGTGACCACAGCGGGGCGTGCCGGCTGCTGACCTTGAGCCGGGACCAACAGGCAGGCCGCCAGCATGCTGTATCCAAGAGATGAAAGCGCCTTCTTCACCGGATCGTTCTACCTTACCTGTTAGTGTTGCCTCTTCTGTCCGAAAGCGTACTATAGGTCATGACCCCAAAACTGCCATGAACGCATGCCGCACCAACGCCACATCGGAGTAGTCGGACCGCTCTGACCCGTCCGGCCCTGAACCATTGAAATCCGCCCCGCCGCCCGCCCCATTTTGCCGAAACAACGGCTACACATTTTAGGAATAGACGGTAAATTAAAAGCTTTTTGCGGTTTCGGAGACCGCCCTCGGCCGTCGCCGTTCCGGCGGTCGCAAGACCGGAGCAGGCAGGCGTTTCGCCCCAAGCCAGAAGGCTAGTGAGAACCGATGTATCACCGTATCGAAGTTGCCTATAAGCCGTCCCAACTCGATCCCAAGGGCGCCGGCGTCACCGGCCAGATCCGGGACTTTTTGAACATGCCGGTCAACGGGGTTCGCACCCGCGAGGTGTACTCCCTGTTTCTGGATTGCAACGCCGCCGAAGCCGGCCGGATTGCGGAGGCCTTCACCAACCCGATCATCCAGACCGGCCACATGGGGCAGAGCACTCCGGAGGTCCCCTTCAACTGGGTGGTCATCGTCGGCTTCAAGCCCGGCGTAACCGACAACGTGGCCCGTAGCGCCCGCAGCGCCGTCAACGACATTCTCTCCCGCCAGCTGCGCGACGACGAGAAGATCTTCACCTCCACCGAATTCTTCCTGGACGCCCCGGATCTGAACGATGGGGACGTGCGCCACATCGCCCGCGATCTGCTGGCCAACGAACTGATCCAGACCACCGTGGTCATTTCCCGGGCCGCCTGGGATGCCGACGGCGCCCCGGTGAACCAGCCTGAGATGAAGGACATCAGCGAGCCCACGGTCAAGACCATCGATCTGAACGTCTCCGATCAGGAGCTGATGCGCATCAGCCGCGAGGGCATCCTGGCCCTTTCGCTGGCTGAGATGAAGGCCATCCAGGGCTACTACCGCGAGAATGCGGAAGCCCGCAAGGCCAAGGGTCTGCCGGAGAACCCGACCGACGTGGAGCTGGAGGTGCTGGCCCAGACCTGGTCCGAGCACTGCAAGCACAAGATCTTCAACGCCCGCATCAACTACACCGACGAAACCAGCGGCCAGACCGAGGTGGTCGACTCCTGTTTCAAGTCCTTTATCTACAAAAGCACCAAGGAGATCGAGAAGCACGTGGACTGGCTGCTGTCGGTCTTTCACGACAACGCCGGGGTCATCAAGTTCAACGACAAGGTCAACCTGGTCTACAAAGTCGAGACCCACAACAGTCCCACCGCTCTGGACCCCTACGGCGGCTCCATGACCGGCATCGTCGGCGTGAACCGCGACCCCATGGGCACGGGCATGGGCGCCGACCTGCTGCTGAACGTCTGGGGCTACTGCTTTGGCTCCCCCTTCACCGACCAGAAGGACGTGCCCGAAGGCCTTTTTCATCCGCGCCGCCTGCGCGACCAGGTCCACAAGGGCGTGATCGACGGCGGCAACCAGAGCGGCATCCCCTACGCCCAGGGCTGGGAGTACTTCGACCCCCGCTTTCTCGGCAAGCCGCTGGTCTACTGCGGCACGGTCGGTCTGCTGCCCCACGAGGTGGCTGGCAAACCCGCCGAAGAGAAGTCCATCGAGCCGGGCGACCATGTGGTCATGATCGGCGGCCGTATCGGCAAGGACGGCATCCACGGGGCCACCTTCTCCAGCGAGGAGCTGCACAAGGACTCCCCGACCCAGGCCGTCCAGATCGGCGATCCGATCACCCAGAAACTGGTCGGCGACTTTATCAGGCAGGCTCGTCATGAAGCCCTCTACCGCTTCGTCACCGACAACGGTGCCGGCGGACTTTCCTCCAGCATCGGGGAGATGTCCGAACTGTGCGGCGGCTGCGAAATCGACCTGGGCCAGGCCCCTCTCAAGTACGCCGGGATGCAACCTTGGGAAATTCTGGTTTCCGAAGCGCAGGAGCGCATGAGCCTGGCCGTCCAGCCGGAGAATCTCGACCGTTTCCTGACCCTGGCCAAGGAGCGCAATGTGGAGGCCACCGTGCTCGGCCGCTTCACCAACGACGGCAAATTCCATGTCAAGTTCAACGGCGACACGGTTGCCTGCTTGGATATCGAGTTCCTGCACGACGGCCTGCCGCAGTTGGATCTGAAGGCCACATGGAAGCCTCCGGTGCATCCCGAACCGGCTATCGCCGCGGATCTGGATCTGGGCCAGGCCATCTGCGATCTGCTTGGCAGCCTGAACATCTGCTCCAACGAGTACAAGGCGCGCCAGTACGACCACGAGGTCAAGGCCCTCAGCGTAGTCAAGCCCTTTGTCGGGGTCAACAACAATGTTCTCAGCGACGCGACCGTCTCCATGGCCGAGCCCCTGGGCACGGACGGCATCATCCTGGCAGGCGGCGTGGCCCCCCGCTATTCGGACATCGACACCTATCACATGATGGCCTCCGTCATCGACATGGCCATCCGCCGCACCATCGCGGTCGGCGGCAAGCTCGGCCACATCGCCGGACTGGACAATTTTTGTTGGCCCGACCCCGTGGTCAGCCCGGCCAATCCGGATGGCGAATACAAGTGCGCCCAGCTGGTCCGCGCCAACCAGGGCCTGTACGATTACACCATCGCCTTCGGCGTGCCGTTGATCTCCGGCAAGGACAGCATGAAGAACGACAGCACCGTCGGCGGCCGTCGCATCTCCATTCCGCCCACCGTCCTCTTCTCGACCATCGCCAAGATGGACGATGTCGGCAAGGCGGTCACCCTGGATGCCAAGCGCTACGGCGACTTGGTCTATGTGATCGGCCAGACCAAGCGCGAGCTGGGGGGCAGTCAGTTCCACGCCTTGACTGGCGCCACCGGCAACGACGTGCCCAAGGTCGACGCCGACTTCGCCAAGAAACTCTACGCCAAGGTTTCCGATACCACCCAGGCCGAATTGTGCCACTCCCTGCATACTCCCGTCTTCGGCGGCTTGGGCGTGGCCTTCGCCAAAGTGGCTATGGGCGGGCATCTCGGCCTGATGGTCGATCTGGACAAGATCCCCGCCGACGAGGGCCTGACCCCCGCCGAACTGCTTTTCTCCGAAAGCAATAGCCGTTTTGTCGCCACCATCGCCCCCGGCAAACGTTCCGAGTTCGAAGCACTGTTGGAAGGCGTGCCCTTCGCCTGCGTCGGTCGTGTCGACTTGGATCCGACCCTGGTCCTGACCCGCGGCGAAACCGAACTCGCCAGCACCCCTGTGGACGATCTCCTGAAGGCCTACACCCAAACTCTGGACACGATCTGATGACCGCTACTGCCAATTCCAACGTCCGCGCCCTCGTCATCACCGGTTTCGGGCTGAACTGCGAGAAGGAAACCTCCTGCGCCCTTGAGCAAGCCGGCGCGGTGGTCGACCAGGTGCACCTGAACGACCTGCTCAACGGCCGGCACGCTCTGGCCGAGTATCAGATCCTGGCCTTTATCGGCGGCTTCTCCTTCGGCGACCACCTCGGCGCCGGCACCGTCTTTGCCAACCGGGTGCGCCACAGCCTGCGCGACCAGTTGGACGACTTCGTCAAAGCCGGCAAGCTGATCATCGGCATCTGCAACGGCTTCCAGACCATGAGCCGCCTGGGGCTGGTTCCCGCCGTCGGCGGCGCCTACTTCGAGCAGCAGGTTGCCCTGGCCGAAAACGACCAAGGGGTCTTCCGGGACGACTGGATATTACTCAAAGGCAATCCCGACAGTCCCTGCATCTTCACCAAGGGCATCGATCTTCTGCCCCTGCCCATCCGGCACGGAGAGGGCAAGTTCGTGCCTCGGGATGCCGACTTGCTGAACGAGTTGGAGGCCCAGAATCTGGTCTGTCTGCGCTATGCCGACCCCGAGAGCGGCGAAACGGCCACGGAGTTCCCCCGCAATCCCAACGGTTCGGCCAATGCCATCGCCGGCATTTGCGACCCCAGCGGGCGCATTTTCGGGCTCATGCCCCACCCCGAAGCCTACCTCTCCCCCTACAATCATCCGCACTGGACCCGGCAGAAGCTCAATGGCGTTCTGCCCGAAAAGGGTCTGGGCCTGCAGATCTTCGACAACGCCGTGGCCTTCGCCACCGAACATCTGGTCTGAGAACGGTCCCGCCGCTTCAACCCGAAAACGAGGGGACTGACCTGCGCGGACCCTGATCGAGGCGGTCGGTTTTCGCAGGAATTGCCGCGAGCGGATTTTCCCGATATGAGCCTTTGCAGCCGACCAATCAAACCTACCCGCTGGGGAATACTGGGTTGCGGCAATGTTACGGAACTCAAAAGCGGCCCCGCATACCAAAAAACCACGGGTTTCGAACTGGCGGCGGTTATGAGGAGGGACGGGCAGAAAGCCCGAGACTATGCCCGGAGGCACGGGGTGGCCAAATTCTACTCCCGGGCGGCTGATCTCATAGAGGACGGCGATATAGACGCCATCTACATCGCCACACCTCCGGATTCGCATAAGCACTACGCCCTGAAAGTGGCGGCGGCAGGAAAGATCTGTTGCATCGAAAAGCCTATGGCGCCGCACCATGGGGATTGCGTGGCGATTTGCCAGGCCTTTGCCAGTCGGGACCTGCCCTTGTTTGTCGCCTACTACCGTCGTTCCCTGCCCCGTTTCAAACAGGTGAAAACATGGATCGAAGAGGGGGCCATTGGCGAGGTCAGGCACGTTCGCTGGCACTTGAGCAAAGCCGCCAGTGGGGTCGATTTGTCCGGGGCCTATAACTGGAGAACCGATCCGGAGATTGCCCCGGGGGGATATTTCGACGATCTGGCCAGCCACGGGCTGGACTTGTTCATTCATCTGTTAGGCGATGTGAAAACAGCATGGGGCATCGGGCATAACCAGCAAGCACTGTACGCCTCCAAGGATGCGGTCGTCGGCTGTTGGTTGCATGAAAGCGGCGTTACCGGAAGCGGCAGTTGGCATTTTGGCTGCAGTCAGAGCGAGGACCGGGTCGACCTATTGGGCAGCAAAGGCAGGATCGAATTCTCCGTGTTTGGAGAAGTCCCCTTGCGGCTTTCCAATCCATCCGGCATAGTCGAGCAGTTCATCGAAAATCCGGAAAATATACAGTTGTATCATGTGGAGAACATGAGAGAACACCTTCTGGGCAACGGCAACCACCCCTCAACCGGGCAAACCGCCACTCATACCGCATGGGTAATGGATCGCATTCTGGGTAAGCCAGAAACCGTTTCCGGCCTTTGAACGGCCAGCTGCGGAAAGGGCTCCTTTCAGGCACCGCGCTTGTTGGAGGCGATGCCTGAAGGGAGCCCTGGGAAAGGCGGCCGGATTGTGGGTTGGGTTTGGGTGTTCGGTCAGCGGGGTTGGAAGGTCATGCACCTGGCCGACCCGCCGGGGTTGCCGATGCCAATCTGCTCGGCCTGGCATTCAAGATCCTGGTTGAAGGTGCAGGCAGAGACCTTGCAGGCACCGACGCCGGCAGTGGCCTCGCTGTGGCAGTGGCTTTCGCAGCAAAAGAACGTGTCGCATCCCGGGGTGTCGCCGTCCCCGACGGTGATGGCGCGGGCATGACATTTGGAGTTCTTGTTGTAGGCGCAGTCCAGAACGTCGCAACAGGCGACACCGGGCATTTCGATCGTGACTTTCATGGGATTCCCCTCCTGGTTGATTCTGATGCCAGCTTGTTGTGTTGGCTAGGCCTTTCCCAGGGCCTTGAAATTTACCTATATCCCGGTTGATTGTTTTGCGCAAGGCCTGGGCGGGCACGAGGCCCGGAAGTTCCGGGCGAAGACGATGGCCTCCGGGAAAAAAGACAGGAAGTGGTCTTGCAGCCGGCGGTAGTTGGCCGTGAGATCCTCGCCAGCCTGGGCCAGGGGGGCCAGGCGGGGGGAGCGCGAGGCCATGCGCACAAAGGCCGCCTCGACGCTTGGGCTGTTGCGGTAGGCCCAGAGCCAGTTGGTTGCCTTCATCCGGGGGAGAATCGCCGCCAGACGTGGGGTCAGGATGCGTTGATGGGCCTCCAGGCTCCGGTAGACGCGGTGGCTGAAAGCGTCCAAGGGTTCGTTGGAGAACGAGGCCCAGTTTGTGGCTAGAAAATGATCGTAGCAGACATCCACGATGACACCGGCGAAGCGCTGTCTTTCCCAAGCGACGAGGCGCTTGCTGGCCACGAACCTGGGGTGGCGGTCGGTGAAGCGGTCGAGGTTGTGGTGCAGGCGGACGGAATGCATGATGTTGTCGGAGAGCCCGGGGGGCAGGCCGCCTAGGAGGAAGTCCGGCAGGAGGGCGCCGATGAGGGCTTCCTCGGAGCTGTCGTCAGCCAAAAACAGGTGGGCGAGGTAGTTCATTATGGGGATCGCGCTCGTAATCGCAATCGTGATCGACTGGATTTCAGGGGGCAGCGGTTAACGGGTTCAGGGGTTCGGGGGCGGGTCGCAGGCAGCCGGTGGGGCAGACATCGGCGATTCCGGGGGAGGGCGGATTGTCGTAGTTGACCCGGGCCAAAAAGCCGTCCATGATCATCTGGCCTTCTTCGGCGGTGTTGACGCATTTGCGGCAGGCGATGCAGGAAACCTGGCAGTAGGTGCGTTTGAGGCTGGCTTTGTCGGGAGAGTGGCACAGGTTGTGGATTGGGGCCGTGGCCGGCACCAGTTCGATTAGATTTCGCGGGCAGGCCGGCAGGCATTTCCCGCATCCAGTGCAGATGTCCGGATGCACGACGGCCAGGCCGGCCGGGGTTGTTTCGATGGCATCGAACGGACAGACTCGGGCACAAGTTCCCAATCCCAGGCAGCCATACTTGCACAGTTTGGGTCCGTTTTCGACCAGATTGGCCGAGCGGCAGTCGGCTACGCCATTATAATGCCCCCCCCATTTGGCCAGGTTGTTGTCCCCCCCGCAGCGGACGACGGCCACCTTTTTCAGCCGGTCGCCGATGGAAAGTCCCAAGAGATCCGCGATTTTTTGGAGTTGCTCGGTGGCCGCAAGGGGGCAGACGCCAGGGGTGGCGTCTCCCCGGATCAGGGCCCGGGCGCAATCCGCGCAACCGGCAAATCCGCAGGCCCCGCAATTGGTTCCCGGCAGCAGCTCCTCCACCTGGGCGGTTCGGGCATCGGTTTGGCTGCGGAATATCCTGGAGAAAATGCCGATGACCAGCCCCAGCCCCAGCCCCAGCCCGATGAGAAGATAGACGGCATTCATGGCCGCACTCCTTTAATTGTGTCAACGCGAGCAGAAAAACACGCCCTTTAAACAACCTGATACGGATGGCACTTGTTTGCAAATCAGATGAATGAGGGCTCGGTCTATTTGGGTGCGTGCCCAAGCTGTTGTCGGTCAGAAGACTTGATCCGGGCACTTGCAATCGTCCTCCCCCGCTACCATAATGCCCCCTTGTCTAAGGAAGGCGGCGATTACGGTGATAAAGCGAACAGCGACAATATCCAGGCAGGCGTTTACCTTTCTGGAGATCTTGGTGGCGGTGGCCATTTTGGGGGTCTGCCTTGGGGCGGTTCTCAGTTTGGTGGGCACGGCACGGGAACGGGTGATGCGGGCCGAAAGGCGGTGGGCCCGGCAGCATAACCTGAGCAATGCAGTCGAGCACTATCTGCTAAGTGGGGCCAAGGCCGCCGCCCCGCTGGACTTGCTGCCGCCGGGGTTTTCCGCCAGCTGCCGTTTGGAGGCGGTCGAGGGTCTGCCCGAAGGGTTGCCGGAGACGATGGACGGCTGGCTTCTGGGCAGATACACCGTGGCGGTATACAATGCGGGAGGCCAGTTGACGGGGGTTCAGGAAGTGGAGAAGCTGGTGCGTGAAGATGACTTGTATTAGCCAAAGTCGCTGGAGTTCGGCGGGTCTGCATCTTGGCCCCTTCGCGGTAAGGGGGGCGAAGGGCCAAAGGCCATGCCGCCGCCTGTTCACGTTGTTGGAGCTGCTGATCTCGCTGGGTATCCTCATGCTGTTGGTGGCCCTGCTGGCGCTGGCGGGGCGCGGGGTGACCCGGTCGTGGGGCAAGGTGCAGAACCGGCAGGTCTACCTGGCCGAACTGATGGCCGTGGACCGCACTCTGGATCGTATCCTGTCCAATGTAATTTCTCTGACCTGGCGCAACGAGGATAACGAGGTGGTGCCGGTGTTTTTTGGCGCGGCCGACTCCCTGCGTCTGGCCTACCGCCATCCGGTGCATCAGGTTTGGCAGGGTGGCATCCGGACGGTTCAGCTTTATCTGCAGGACGGGGAACTGCGCGCCCTTTATCAGGCCCGCCCCTTTCTGGATGCCGACAAGCTGGATGGGGACAGCATGGTCAGCGTTCTGGCCGAGGGGCTGGAATCCATCGAATTTGGCTACGCGGACTGGCGCAACCCGGAAGAAGGCCTTGAATGGCGCGAAACTTGGGATCCTCAGGAGTGGACACCGGTGCGCCGGGAGTTGCCCCTGGCCATTCGGATCAGGCTGGTCTGGGCTGACGGGCGCGAGGAGGTCTGGCTGCGCCGGACTCCAGGAAGCGGCTACAACGAGCGCTGGGGAAACTGGATGCCCCGCCTGGAGACGTGATGTTGGGGGGGCATTCCATAAGCTCAGGACAGGTCCGGCGCGCCTACGGGAACGATGTGCGATCGTCGCTCCCGCGGGCCCTGCGTCTGCTACTGACTGCGAGCTGAGAAGTGGTTTGAACCATTCGGTAGTCAAAAGTATACTTTAAGTGTCAACTTGGAGTCGGGTTTTATGAACGCGAGCGTGCTGGATTTGAGAAAAAACATGAAAGACGTGTTGGCCGCGCTGGATCGCGATGAGGTTGTGACGCTGACCTATCGGGGTCGAAAGAAGGCGGTGATTATGCCTTGCGAGGCGGAAAGGCCCGCCCGGAAAGTCGCTGAGCATCCTGCTTTTGGCATGTGGGCCGACCGCGAGGATATGGCCGATGTCGACGCATATGTCAGAACCCTGAGAAAAGGGCGGTTCTAATGCTTTTCGACACCGACGTTCTGATCTGGTCGTTGCGGGGGAACCGCAAGGCGGCGGAGGCCATTGACTCGGCAGCGGAACTGTTTCTATCCTCAGTTTCTTACATGGAGTTGCTGAAAGGGGCGCGTGGCAAGCGCGAACTTGTCTCGGTCAAGGGATATCTGCACGACTTGGGTTTCCGAACCTTGCCGGTTTCGGAAAATATTTCTCACCGGGCCATGATCTATATGGAGGAGTATGTTCTCAAATCCGGAATAGACATGGCTGATGCTCTCATTGCCGCCACCGCCGCCGAACACGCCTTGACCATCTGCACTGGCAACAACAAGCACTACAAGAGCATATCCGATATTCAGTTGTCTGTTTTTCGACCGTAGGTTCAACGGGCCCCGTTGAACTGGCGCACCGGGGCCCTTCGACAAGCTCAGGACAGGCCCGGCGCGCCTACTGGAGCGAGGTGCGATCGTCGCTCCCGCGGGCCCTGCGTCTGCTACTGGTTCACGGTCCATGGTCAATTGTCCAGTGTCCGTTGTCAGCGGGGGGTTGGCGGCACATATTGGGAATTTTGATTAGCCGTTTCTTTAAGATTATTGACGTTTTAGAGTGGAGTCATGCGAACAGGGAAGATAAATACGACTGGCGAGCGGGGTGTGGCGCTGATCATGGTGCTGGGGATGATCGCGGTGCTGACCTTGTTGGCGACCCACCTGATGGCCACCAGCCAAGTGACCGCCAGGGAGGCGAAGGTGCTGACCACCCGGCAGCATTTGGCGTACGTGGCCGAGTCGGCAACCTCGCGGGCTCTGTGGATGCTGCTGGCCGACCGGAAGCTTCATTTGAACGATCATCGCAACTTGCTGAGCCCGCCCGGATCGCGTGAAGGTCAGGAGACCGGCGGTGTCTGGCGGGCGGACGGCCGTGTGCATGAACTGGTGCAGGGGGAGGACATGGCATTGGTCATGATCCGGGATGCCGACAATGGCCTGGACGTGTCGGGCAACAATCCGGCCGGAACGCTTCGGGAGCTAGTGGTGTCGGACGAGGAGGACGACCCGGACAGGCAGCAGCGGGTCGAACGCTTTCTGGACGTGTTGCGCGACTATGTGGACGGCAACGATCTGAGGCAGCTGCACGGGAAGGAGCGCGACGATTATCGGGCGGAGGGGTACTACCACATGCCCCGAAACGAGCCGTTGCAGTTCAGGGAGGAAATCCTGTGGGTTGAGAATGCCGCCGTGGTGCTTCCGCTGGCCTCCACTGGTCAAGGTCTGGACGCGATTCGCGTGGTCCCCCCCGTGGGGCAACGCTACCCCAACAGCAAGGGTCCTGCCTTCCTCTCCAGCAGCCCGGGGCTCATTCAAAAAAAGCTGGGACTTGGGGATGAGGAACTGAAGGCGGTTCTGGAGGCCAGGGCTCAGTACCTGCGGGAGGAAGTCAGTCTGGCCGACCTGTTGTCGCCAGAACTTTACAGCCGGGTTCTCAGCCTGTTCTCGGTGTCGGAGTCTGGGATTGCCAGCTTTGTGGCCACGGCAACGGATGCGGGGGGGCAAATCCGGCGCACGCTGCGGATGACGCAGGACAGCCGGGAGCCTGCTTTGCGGACCCGGATCGGTGTGCACCCCGTGATTCGCAATTGGGAGAGGGTGGTGGAATAAAAGCGAGGGTGGGAGCCGAAGTCTGAAACGGTTCGGCCAATGGCCGTCGCGCCTGGCCGGCTGGATTTCGGGTCCAGGTTCGGTCCCGGCATGCTTGACCGCGTGTTTTGGTGCACTGTTAAACTGGGCATGTCAACGTATATTGCCCTGTTCGATTCGCATCGTATCTAGGAACGATATCCGAGAGGTAGGATGGGGGCCTTCTCCAACAAATCCGCAATCGGTCTGACGTGGAGTGCCACTGGGCGCTGCTGCGGCGTGCTGTTGCGCCGCAAGGGCGACCAGGTACGCGTCGAGAGCGCTTGGGCCGAGGATGCTGGCGGCGGAGCCGTATCGTCCGCGCTGGCGCTGGTCCGTTCAAGGCTGGGCGCGGATGGGGGGGCGTACCTGATTGCCGGCAATGCGGATTGCCGGGCCGGGCTGGTTGATCTCCACATGCCGGCTTTACCGGCGGCGGATCTGTACAATGCTCTGCAGTTCGAGTTGGCCCGGGTTTCTCCGGTGGCCGTGGAGAAGCTGGTGTGGGGATATCGACTGCTGGATGGGGAAGCCGGCGGCCGTCAGCGGGTCCGGGTGGCTGATCTGCGCGAATCCGAATGGGCCAAATGGATCGAGGATTTGAGCGGTTTGGAGGGGGGCGTGGATCAGATCATCCCGCCGCCGGCCGTGTTGGATCCCCTATTGAGTGCCCAGTCGGTTTTCTTCCCCGCTTCCGAAGTGGCGGGCGGGTTCTGCTTCCGAATGACCGAATCGGGCTTGCGGGAAATGGTCTTTGAACCGCCGCCGGTGGATTCGGAGCCGGCACCGCTGGCCATCAGCGGGGTCGAACCCGGCCCGCTGGCGGAACGGCCTGCCGAGGAACAGAACGATTTCCTGCCTGCCATTCTGCTGGCGCTTTATGGACTTGGCCACAGTTGGTCGCATGACCGCCATACCTGGTTGCCTGTGCCCTACGAGTTGCGCCCCCGTCGCCATCGCTATAGCCGCTTGATCGCCTACTGTCTGGCCACCGTGGCCGTTCTGTTTCTAGCCATTGGGCTGGGAAGGGAAGTCAGCGCGGCCAAAACCTACTACGACGCCGTCCGCCAGGAATGCGCCAGTCTGAAGACGGTCATTGGTCAGTTGCGGCAGGGCCAGGAGTCGGCGGAGGCTATTCAGACTTTGCGCACGGAGCTGAAGGAGGCCAAGCTGGACCGGCCGACGCTGCCCGAATGTCTCCTGGAGCTGACCCGGCTGAGCGACGATGAGGTCTGGGTGCGCTTCCTGAATTGGAACGATGGCAAGATTGAGGTGGAATTCAGCAGCGCCAAGCACGATTTGGATTTGTTGGAAAAGCTGGAAACCTCCCCGATCCTGTTGGATGTGGTTCCCCAAAGCCGGGTGATCGACCCGAAAAATGTCCTGACGCTCCGCATGCAGATGTATGCCGGCTATAAGGGGCAGGCTCAGGCTGCGGACGTCGAGGAGGGACCGTAGGATGGGCAAGTTTTGGCAAAGTCTGAGCACACCCTACAAAATTCTAGTAGCCGTTGCCATGGTGTTGGCTTTTGTGCTGGTGCTGGCCCAGTCCGGAGTTAAGCTCGGGGGGCTGCCGCTGCCCGGGGCGATTTCCCGAGAGGAGAAGCGCCTGGAGGATCTGCAACGCACTTTTAAGCGCCTGCAAAAGGATCGCCGGCAGCTGGAGGAGGATCTGGACCATCTTCGGTCGGCGGCCCGGCCGTTCTGGTCTGTTGAGGGGCGCCTTCCGGCGGCGGAAGTGCAGAGCCAGTTCGATAAGCTGGCCCGCCGGGCCAGAGTGACGATTCAGAGTGTTGGCGCCCCGCAGGTTCACAAAGTTTCCGAGCAAGTGCGCAGCGTGGAGCTGGCTGTGCGTTTCCGCGGCACGATGAGGGAAGTGGCACGGTTGCTGGCCGAATTGGAGAAGTCTGACCGGCCCTTCTACTGGCTGAGTCTGAATATTCGCCCGGACTCGCTGCGCGACCCCAAGGGGGTTTCCTTGACTGGAAAAATTCAAGCGCTGGTGCTGTCACCCGAAGCGGCCAGGATGATTTCAGGTGGGCTGGGGGCCCAAGCCCAGGAGGAAGCACCTCGCCCATGAGTAGGCTCTACTGGTTGTTAAATCTGGTTCTGGCGAGTCTGGCGGTTCTGGCGATCCTATGGGTGGCCAATCAGCAGCCACAAGCGCGCCGGGAGTTGCCACGGCGCCTGTCGGAGGAGGCTGCCGTCGGCTCGCTGCAGTCCGGGGCCGGGACCGAAGGCGTGGAGCTGGCGGTGCGTCCCCTGATGGAGAATCTGGACGATCTTTACAAGCGCAGTTTGTTCCGCCCCGACCGTAGCGAAGTGTTGGAAGAGGTGGAGGATACGGACGACCAGGACGATTCCGCTCCTCAGGATATGGAGCTGATCGGCATCGGCATTATCGGCAAGGAGGCCGCGGCCATCATTTTGGTCAAGGAGGCACCGCAACGGCGGATCCGGGGCCGGGTGGTGTCCAGTGCGGTTCCCGAAAAGAAGCCGACGCGGCATGTGTATCGCATCGGCCAGAGCGTGGCCGACAGCGGCTATATCATCAAGGAGATAGAATTGAAGCGGGTGGTGTTGGAAAGGGGGGACGAGGAGCGGGTGCTTGAGCTGCAACATGGCGACCAGGGCAGCCAGCAGCGGGTGGCCACGGCCGAGGCCGAGGCCAAAAAGGCGGCGGCCGTGCCGACTACCCCGTCCGTGACCCCCAGTGAAAAGTCGCCAACGTTGACCCCCCCGCCCCCGCCTCCTCCGCCGCCGGGCGGGCTCGGTACCCCATCCGCGCCGTCCGCCACGGCGACTACTCCGGAAACGCTGAGCCGGGAGGAGCGGATTCGCCGGGCGCTGGAAGCCCGCCGCCGGATTCTGGAGCGTCGCAAGGCGGCCCAGGAAACTCAATGAGCAAGTTTGGAGAATTGGCGCCAGTAGGCGGGCGAGGATAGTATGCATTTACAAGACAGGGATGCGGACATGAGCAAGGGTGTTGGGAATCTGATGCGTGGCTGGCTCAGCCTGGCCGGAGTGGCCGTGCTGGCGATGTGTGGCTGTCGAAGCGTGCCGCCTGAGGTGCCGGCCCCATCCCAGGAGCAGGCCAGGCCTCTGCGCATGAGCCAAGCGCCCAAGGCCAAACTGCTGGACGAAACCCCCCTGATCGTGCAGGATGTGGCCCCCGAACGCGTTGCCGGAGAGGAGGACACCTTCGTCTTCCCCGAGCGCAAGGCCCCGCCCGAGACCAAGGTCTCGCTCGGCGAATACCCCGACAAACTGATCAAGGGCATCGCCGATCCAGACTCGCTCCTCAAGGTGCAGCTGAACTTCGATGCCTCCCCCCTTACCGAGATCGTGCCGCTGTTCGGGACCCTGCTCAACTTCAGTTATCTGATCGACCCCAGCGTGAAAGGGGCCGTGACCATGACCGTAGACTCGGAGATGAGCGCCCGCGAGGCCTGGCAGATGTTCGAGCACATTCTCTGGCTGGCCGGCGCCTACGCCTCCCGCAACCCGGGCTTCGTGCATGTCATGCCTTTCAGCAAGATGCCGCAGGAGCGTCGCCTGCTGGTGCGCCACGATCCGGCCGCCAATGTGGATGTGGCTTTCATCCCGATCCACAACACCAAAAGCGCCGAGTTGCTTGCCAACGTCAAGCCTTTCATGACCGACGGGGCCAGCCTGACCGACATCGTCCGCCTCAACTCCCTGCTGATTGTCGAAACCCCCTCCAATATGCCCAAGTTGCACGAGCTGATCAAACGCCTGGACGAGAAGGGCGAGGCGGGCTGGCCGCACGTGGCCCTGCGCTGCCATCAGGTCGATGCCGAGACCGTGCTGCAGGAGCTTTCCGCGCTATTGCCGGTGATCGGTTTTCCGGTGGCCGCCTCGGGTCCGTCAGGCGGGCAGGTCAAGCTGACGGCCATTCCTCGCCTGCAGGTGATCGTGGCCTCGGCGGCCATGCGCGAAGTGCTGGATGAGGTCAAGAAGTGGGTGGGGGTGCTGGACAAGCAGGACGCCGCCGAGCAGCAGAACATCTTCTTCTACAACGTCCGGCACAGCACCGCCGAGCAACTGAGCGAAGCCCTCGGGGTCTTCTTCAACACCTCCGGCAGCCAGGTCTCCAAGTCCGCCTCCACCACCAAGTCCAGCTCCAGCAAGGCCTCGCCCACTGCCGGGGCCGCGGCAAATGCCTCCAAGCCCTCCACTCCCGCAAAGCTAAAAAACCTGGAGCCCGGCCAGACGGAGACCATATTCGACACCCCGGTGGTGATTTATGCGGAAGGAAAACAGAATCGCCTTGTTATAAAAACTACGAAGCGGGCTTACGCAATGGTTGAAGCGTTATTGAAACGGCTTGATGCCCCGGTTCGGCAGGTTCTAATAGAAGCGACCATAGCTGAAATTCAGTTGACAAAAAGCACAGAATTTGGTTTTGCTTATGCTGCTCAAGCCCGAGGAGGAGATATAACATTTGGACTAAATAACTCTGCTTTTGTCGATGATAATGGTAGTGCTACCTGGGTTACAACAATAAATAACAAATTGGGTGTGAAAGATGCACGTAAGGTAGGCTCTGCAGCTCAGCTTGGGTTTAAGGGGGGGAGTAGTTTGGCTTTTGTTCAAGCCATTGCTGGAGAAAGCAATGTGACAGTGTTATCTGCGCCTCAGATTTTAGCACTGTCTGATGAAGAAGCGACAATTGATGTAGGCAAAAGTATTTCTTTAAAAACCCAGTCACGAACAACCAGCACTTCAGATGAAATCGATAGTACATTCGAACGTGTGAAAACTGGCACGAAGCTAGTTGTTACCCCCCACATTACAGCGGGCAACGAGGTCCGGATGGAACTCCAACAGGAAATATCATCGCCTGCTCCGGCTGCTAGCGGGCAAGAGTTAAGTGAACGAGATATCAATGAGAAGGTATTGACAACGACCATGGTGATTCCGGATGGCGGAACTATCATGATGGGGGGGTTGATCGATTCAACTACTGAAAAAAATAGTACTGGAGTGCCCATTCTGA
>JBFJXC010000035.1:0-18356 GCA_041623325.1 Lentisphaeria bacterium
CAACGACAATATGCCCATGATGGCCACCTTCGGCCTGATTCTCGGCGGCGAGGCTATGGACAACCCGCAGGCCGTGGCCCACGGTCTGTGGAATCTGAACCAGGTGCGCCGACTGCTCTGCCGTGGCGCCTGGATGAGCGAGTTCAACTCCCCCACCTATTCGCCCATCACCCTCAGCGGCGCGGCCAAGATTGCCAGCTATTCCCGCGATCCGGAAATTCGCAACCTGGCCCGCCAGATCGAACACCGCCTGTGGGCCGAGCTTCTGCTGCATTACCACCCAGGCACGCTGATGCAGGCAGGTCCCCACTGCCGCGCCTATGCCATCGACAGCGCCGGCCACAACCATTCCTTGCAAGCCTTGTTCTGGCTGGCCTTCGGGAAGGAGCGTATCGGCCGGGACCTGCTGAAAAGCTATTTCGAGCCCGACGGCAGCGAAGTGATCCACTTTGCCGGCAACTACTCCCAGAGTGTGGCCGAATTCACCGACCTGTTCGACTGCCAGCTTCACCTGCCCACCGAACTGGCCGGACTGATCGAACAGCGCCGCTACCCGGCCCGACTTAAGGGACGCAGCGAAATCATCCAGCATTTCGACCGCATGAGCGGCATGGTCCACACCGAAACCTACATGCAGGAGGACTTCTCCCTGGGCACCGCCACCATTCCCTTGTGCGGAGGCGAACAGACCAACCAGCTTTACGCCACCTACCGGCGCACCCCGCACATCCAGACCTTCCGCGATGCCTCCACGGTTTTCTATCGCTATCTGAACCGTACCTGTCTGGAGATCGGCGCCAACGAAACTTCCGCGGACGGCAACTTCAACAACGAGGCTTTCCAAAAAAACAGCAGCTGGGTCTACGCCATTCAGAAAGACAACGTGGCCATGATGGTCTGCACGCCGAACCTCAGGGACATCCCGGAACAGACCGGCAGCCTGAAGCTGGATGTGCTTTTCCCGGCCCACTACGGGCGCATCCGCCGTTCAGTCCTGGGAGAGTGCGAGGTTCGCGAAGGGGCCGTAGGGGAAAGCGCCGAGGTGGTCCCGGTCTCGGTCGAGACAGGCCAGGTCTTCATCCACATTCAGCCCCTGCTGCCGACCAACCTGCCCCGCCGTGCAGCCGTCCGTTTCAGCCATCAGAACCAGTACGAAATCCTGGAACTGATCAACTACGAGGGCCCCCAGCGGCCCTTCTCCAGACTGGAGCTGAGCCGGGTGCTCAACGGCATGGTCTTCACCATCGACAGCCGCAGCAACTATTCCTCCCTGGCCGACTTCCACCGCCAGATGTCCTCATGCCGAGTCCAGGACTACTTCGATTGCGGACACCGCACCATCGCCTTCCAGCGCGAGGATGTCGACCTCGACCTGGTCGTCACCACCGATCCCTTCGGCGTGCAGACCGAGGCCGCCGACGGACGAATGCTGGAGCGCCCCCAGATGCAGAGCAATCAACTGGATGTATCGCAGCTGCCCTTCATGGCCGGCAAAGTGGAGCGCAGCGCCTCCATTTTCCCCTGGGACAGACTGGAGTGCATCTCCTTCGAGAACTCCTGGCTGATCGGATCCAGGGGGTTGGAGCAGGAGGCCAACTACACGAACCGAGCCGAAGGCCTCCTGGAACACATTTAGGGGCCTCGGGGACAAGCACAAGGGTTCATGCCAACACCAGGCAACGCCCCCCCTGCCCCATCACTTCCGGGGCGTAATGGTGATCGTGTGGACGACGGGCTTGACGGCCGCCCGTGCCTGGGCGGCATCCCGGGCGTTGAGTTCCATCAGCTTGCGGCGCAAGGTCGCCCCGGCCTCCGCGAGTTCCGCATCCTCAGCCATCTCGCTTTTCAAGTAGCGCAGATTGGTGACCATGCCCTTGATCGTGCGTGTTTCCCGGTTCTGCTTGTTGGCCACCACGCGTTGAAGAGCGCGGAAGGGTTCCAAGAATGGATTGTCCAAAAAGGCGTCGGCCAAATTGATGCCGGCTTCCAAGTCCGCTTTGGAGAAGGTTTTGGTCGTGTTTCCCCAAGCCACCTCGGCCTCCGATGCGGGCAGATTCTTGACCACCAGCAGGTAACGGTTCAAGTCGCGATTGAAGGGGAGAAAAGGAAGAATGCTGCGAGTTCCCCGCGGGTCCTTGGGCTTGCCTTCGAAGCAGAAAGGGTAGCGGGTGCTTTCGATTTCGACCTTGCCATCGGCCGAGGAGAGCACGCGATGCCCCTCCGTGGCCGTGGTCTGTCCGGCCAGATCGACGGTGACGGTGCCGATAGCCCCGTCCACTCCCATGGCCTTGAGGAATGCGTAGGCCATCACCAGATGGCCGTTGCTCCAGGGATGAACCCCATCGCTGCCACACACGTGATAGTCTTTCCCCAGAACGCTCTTGGCCTCCTGCATGACGCCCATCATGAGGGGATGCAGGTTGGCGAAAACAAAGCCGTTTTCCACGGCCAGGCGTCCGGCGATTCCGCCGAGCTGGGCCAGATTGTCGTTGTAGTACTGGTCGGCATCCGGCTCGTTTCGCCGCCAGGTCTCCGTGTCCACGGCCCCAGGGCCGCCGACTACCATGCGCGCGCCCAATTCCTTGCATCGGTTCTGGATACGGCGAGTGCCTTCCTCGTAAGTTTTGCCGATCTTTTCGGTGTAGGGCCGATAGCTGCCATCGTTCATGCCAAAGCAGGTGGTGACCACGGTCGGCTGCCATGGCACCAGGTCGTTTTCCATGCGGTTGGCAAAGCCGGGGGCCCTTTCCCCGCCCCAGCCGAACTGGTACATGGTCAGCTCCAAGTCCGGCAGGCAAGCCAGAAGGTAGAGCTCGATGAACTTGCTGTATTGCTTCTGTTCCGTGATCGAATCGCCCACAATGGCCACACGATCGCCTTTTCTGAGAATCAGCTCGCCCGCCATCCCCTCCAGCGACAAAGCCAGGCAGCTAGCCAGGGCCAATACCGCCAGTTGAGCCTTCCCCGCCCTCTTGAATTTCCAAACCGCACGACTCATTCCCTGTTCCTTTCTTTTATTACCCGCTAAACTCCAGAACGTGGGGCGTAAGCTAGCCACCCACGGCCGGGCCGACAAGTCGCCCATACGGGAAACAGAGCATCTTAGAAACCAGGCATGGCGTTGCTTGGCGTTTTGCCCCGACGCCCGTTGTTTCCTGAAGAACCGCGGGTAAATTCCCATCGTTGCCTGCCGCTCCTCCGAGGAATCCGGCTGCTCGTTCAGACGCTCCCCTATTCCACTGCAACAGGCCCAATCCTCATTTGAATTGATTGATCAGACTATGCGCTATTTGTACAAGGCAAGCGAGTCGTTTTTCGTAACGCATCCATCCGTAATCGAGAGCCACCCCCACCTATCCAGCATCGCCTTCAGACAGAGCTACAAGGCTGGGGAAGCGGTCGTGGATCTGGCGCCGGGAAGCTACCTGATTCGCGAGCAGATGGCCCCGGGGGTCGTGCGCGAACGCTATCTGGGGATTGTCGGCGACTATTACACGGTCCTGCAGCTGACCATCGGCAGTTTCACCTCGGACCTTTTCGACCATCCCCTGCATAGCGCCCGTGTGCCGGGCGTCTATTATGCCGGACTCGGGCAGGTGGCCGGATCCGACAGCACCCTACGCGGCTACCAACAGGAATATGGCGACGACATCTGCCCTCATCTGATGGCCAACGGCCTGGGAATCGTCTGCCCCGAATTCGCCCAGGAGGATCCCAACTGGGACAGCCTGAGCGCCGGGGAAATCGTGGTCCGCCTGCGAGCCTTCGACGCCTGGTGGCAGGCCCGCGGACTGGCCCCCCTCAGGGGATTCGCCACCTACACCCCGTCCAACTCCCTGATCCAAGCCATGAAGACCCTGGGCTGGAACATCCTGCATTCGATCGTTCCGGAGCAGAACTGGTCCGACGGACGCTGGTGCATCAACCACTGGGGCATGCCCAACCAGCCCTTCTACATGGCCGACGACGATTTCCGCAAGGCGGCCGGGCGCGGCCGGCGCAACGTGATCGGCATGAGCATGAACTCCTACCACCTCTACATGCCCCACGTGGTCAACTTCGGCGACAACGTCCTCTCGCCCTCACACTTCCTGCGCTGGCACCGAACGGTCGAAAGCGGCCCCCAGCCCGAACGCTTCACCAACTTTCTGCTGGACTACCTCCAAGTGGCCAAGCAGGATCCGGAACCCTTCTTCCTGATCGCCGGATTCGAGTTCGGCCGCTCCTTCGGCGTACGCTCCATGACCACCCACAACCGGCGCGGCATGGAGCGCATCATCGCCCTGGCCAAGGAACAGCCCATCGTCTTCGCCACGGCCAGCGACGTGGCCGCCTACTACGAAAAATTTCAGCCCCGTCCCCGGCCGGCGGTTTTCACCCAGCGCGACTACCTGGCCGGGACCCGGATCATGGACAAACCCATCAACAGCGGACCGTCCATCGGCATGGAGATGGACGACTTCAAAGCCGTCTTCGCCCATTTGGAGCCCCTGCCCCACTATCACTACGACTACACCCGGCCCTGGCAGTTCGCCTACGACGACATGGACGCCCCGACCGACTATGCCCAGGCCGACCGCAAGGCGCTCCAAGTCACGGTCGCGGACGATGGCCTGACCCTGGAGGCCGCCGTCCCCCTGCCCCGCGCCATCCCGGTCGCCCTCTGGGATGCGGTCCTGGCCCAGGAGACTACGGAATTCCAAATCTGGTCCCCGCCGGTGCTCGACGACGGGCGACGGCATACCGTGGCCATCGCGCCCGCCGGCTGGAGCGGACGCTGCCAACTGCCGATCCGCAAGGTGTCCGCGCCCCCTGCCGCGGAGTTCGCCGGTCTGGCTCATCCCCAGTGGCGGGTTCAGGAGATTGGCCAGGCCGACCGTCGGCACGCCTTCCTCTACCTGCAGGAACGCCTGCCGGCCGGCGTGGAGATCCCCTTCCGGGTGCCCGCGCCCTGCCGCATCGACTCCCCCGAAAAAGTCCTGGGTGAATTCCAGGCCGGGCAGCAGATCACCCTGCGTTTCGACGACCGCCACTGCTGGTACCGCTTCTGGGGGCTGACCGCCCAGCAACTCCAGCCGGAGGGCGAGGCCATGACCATCCTCGACCGCCTCGCCCGGCAACAGACAGATTTTGCCCAAACCGCGCCACAACTCTTACAGAAGCGGCAGACCGAGCTCGACCAGATGATCGACGCCCTCCTGCCCGCCACGGCCCGGCGCCTGTTCCACCTGGACTGCTTCGGCAGCTGCCCGATGGGAGAGCGCAGCCGGGCCGGCCAATTCGACCGCCTGGTCTACAACGCCGTTCCGGGACTGACCGCCAGGGAATTCTCCGACGGCGGCATCGCTGTCTCGCCGGGGGTTTCCTACTGGGTTCACCCCCGCGGACTGCATTTTGAAATTTCCGGGCTGACGGCCGGCGGTGCCGGGGTTGAGGAAGTCACTCTCCACCTCTTCAGTCTTTCCCCACCCGACCAGACCTGGCGCTACCGTGTCGCCTGCAGATCCGGGGACCGTACGCTCTACGAATCCGCCCAAGCCTGGAGCTGTCCCCAGACCCCCGGACCGGGGGCGCTTCTGTCCATTCCTCTGAACCTCCTGGAGGTGACGAACGGGCGGGTGGACGGCATAATCCGCAGCGATCAACCCGGAGTGCTGGACGACTGGTTCCGCGATGGCGGCTTTATCGCCACCCTCCAACGCCTGCTGATCACCGGAAAATAGCAACCCGCCGCATGCCTCAACAACCACTCATGCCGGGGCGGACGGCCTTGGCCTCCGGACCGGCGAGGGCGTTTTCCCCCTTTGATCTAAATTCCGCAGCCCCCTAGCCATTGCCCAAATGGTTTGCACGACTATAGTAAGCGCTTTTATCCATAGGAATCCGAGGTTTTCAGTTCAACAGTGAGGCCTGGCCGAAAAAACGGTTTCTCAAGACCGGGGCGCTGGCAGACCGAAAGCATCAACCAACTCAGTAGCCAGGAGTACGGAAATTATGGCACGCAGCCATTCTCTCGACCAAGTCCGCAATATCGGCATCATGGCCCACATCGATGCCGGCAAGACCACCTGCACCGAGCGCGTTCTCTTTTACACCGGCCGCTCCCACAAGATCGGCGAAGTTCATGATGGCGAAGCCACCATGGACTGGATGGAGCAGGAGCAGGAACGCGGCATTACCATCACCAGCGCCGCGACCACGGCCGAGTGGCGCGGTCACCAGATCAACATCATCGACACTCCCGGGCACGTGGACTTTACCGTGGAAGTGGAGCGCAGCCTGCGCATCCTCGACGGGGCCATCGGCCTGTTCTGCGCGGTCGGCGGCGTCGAGCCTCAGTCCGAGACCGTCTGGCGCCAAGCCGAGAAGTACGACGTGCCGCGCATTTGCTTCGTCAACAAGATGGACCGTGCCGGCGCCGACTACTACAGCGTGGTCGACTCCATCCATGAGCAGCTCGGTGCCAACGCCGTGCCCCTGACCCTGCCCATCGGCCAGGGAAGCGAATTCGAGGGCATCATCGACCTGGTCAAAAACTGCGCCGTCTTCTACGACAAGGACGACAAGGGCACCAGCTTCTTTGAGCAGGAAATTCCCGCCGAGTACAAAGAGACCGCCGAAAAATGGCGCCGCAAGATGATCGAGTCGGTCAGCGAAACCGATGAACAGCTGCTCGAAAAATTCTGCATGGACGAGGAAATCACCGAGGCCGAGCTCCGCGCCGCCATCCGCACGGCCGTGCACGGCCACCACATCTGCCCCGTCATGTGCGGCAGCGCCTTCAAGAACAAGGGTGTGCAGCGCCTGCTGGACGCGGTGGTCGACTACCTGCCCAGCCCCATCGACCTGCCCCCGGTCAGCGGCAACTGCCTGAAGGGCGAGCCGATCGAGCGCGTGCCCACCGACGACGGCCGCCTGGCCGCCCTGGCCTTCAAGGTCATGACCGACAAGCACATTGGCAAGCTCATCTTCGTGCGCGTCTACTCCGGCACCATGAAGGCCGGCAGCTACGTCTACAACTCGACCCAGGACAAGAAGCAGCGCGTCGGACGCCTGCTGAAAATGCACGCCATGCACCAGGAGATGGTCGACGAGTTGTACGCGGGCGAAATCGGGGCCGTGGTCGGCCTGAGCGACACCATTACCGGCGACACGCTCTGCTGCGAAGAGGACCCGATCATCTTGGAGGCCATCGAGTTCCCGACCCCGGTGATTTCCGTGGCCGTGACCCCGGCCAGCCGCGGCGACCGCGACAAGCTCTCCAAGGCCCTGGTCAAACTGGCCGAAGAAGACCCGACCTTCGTGGTCAGCACCGACAAGGAAACCGACGACACCATCATTTCCGGCATGGGCGAGCTGCACCTGGAAATCATCATGGACCGCCTCAAGCGCGAATTCAGCGTGCAGGTCGAGTCCAGCCCGCCTCAGGTGGCCTACCGGGAGACCATCACCACTCTGATCGAGCACAACGTGAAATACTCCAAGCAGAGCGGTGGTCGTGGTCAGTACGCCCATGTGGTCTTCAAGCTTGAGCCGTTGGATCCCGGCAAGGGCTTCGAGTTCGTCAACGAGATCAAAGGCGGAGCCATTCCGCGCGAATACATCCCGGCGGTCGAGAAGGGTTTCATCGACTCCCTGGCCGAAGGAGTTTGGGCTGGCTATCCGGTTGTGGATATCAAGATCACCCTCATCGACGGCTCCTTCCACGATGTCGACTCGTCGGAAATGGCCTTCCGTCTGTGCGCGTCGATGGCCTTCAAGAAAGCTTTCATGAAGGCCAACCCCCAGCTGCTGGAGCCGGTCATGGACGTGACCGTGACCACTCCGGAAGACTATGCGGGCAACATCACCGGCAGCATCTGCGGCAAGCGCGGCCGCGTGATGGGCATGAACACCCGCGGCAATGCCCAGATCATCCGGGGCATGGTGCCGCTGGAGAACATGTTCGGCTACGCCAGCGAGCTGCGCAACTCCACCCAGGGTCGTGCGAACTTCACCATGCACTTGGGTCAGTACGAAGCCGTGCCGTTCTCCATTGCCGAGGAGATCGTGGACAAGCGCCGCAAGGCCCGCGAAGCCAAAAACAAGTAAATCGGACTGAGGCCAGGGTCGTTCCACCAGGGGCCCTGGCCGGGTCTTTCGATTGAAAGAGCCTGCCGCAGACCTGCGGCAGGCTCTTTTTTTTTTTCAGCAGGCGGGAGAGCTGGGCGAAACCACCTCCTTCGCCGAAACCTTTGAGACGGTTTATGAAACTGGTACTGGCCTCTTCCTCGCCGCGACGCCGCGACCTCCTGACCGAGGCCGGCATCGATTTCGAGATCCTGGTCCCCGAGATCGACGAGACCATCCCGCCCGGGGAATGCCCCTGGGCCTCGGCCGAGCGCCTGGCCCGCGAAAAGGCCGGCGCGGTCTCCCACCTGCGCCCCGACCAGATCGTCCTGGCCGCCGATACCATCGTGGTCTGCGACGAGCACATCCTGGGAAAGCCCGCATCCGAAGCCGACGCCCGGCGCATGCTGGCCCTGCTCTCCGGCCGTGAACACCATGTGCTGACCGGTGTCTGCCTGGAACGCCTGCAACCGGCCAAGCGCCTCTGCTGGGTCTGCGACACCCGCGTGGTCTTCCGCGACCTCACCGCCGACACCATCGCCCGCTACATGGACTTGGTGCAGGTGATGGACAAGGCCGGCAGCTACGCCATCCAGGAGCACGGAGAGATGATCGTGGCCGAAACCGACGGCCTGCTCAGCAACGTGATCGGCCTGCCCATCGAGGAGGTGGTGGAGAGGCTGCGGGAGTTCGGATAGGCCAGGCCCCTGGACGGAAAAACCGGACGCAACCGACACAAAGGAAGGCGGGAGTTGCCGCATTGTCCGTTCTGTCGGTTTTTTGTTTGTAGGGTGTACTTGCCAAGCAGACTATTTGGCGGACTGTTGCCCGCGAGGCCCCATCGGCGCGGGGGACGTCAGCAAGGCAATAGCAGGCCCTGCGTTAGCTAGGAGTTACCTACTCGCCCTCCGGCGGCAGGGGGGCCGGGCTGATCTGCAGACGCAGCTGGCAGCTCGTGCAGCGGGTTGCCTCCTCGGTGGCTTCGCACTCGGTGAAGCATATCTCCACCTCGAGATCGCCGCACTGGTTTACAGAAACGTGGCAAAGATTGTTTTGAGCTGGCAAATATCGTCCAGACAGTGGTGAAGAACATCGAAAACGATGCCACGGTCGATATCCAGATAGTCATGCACCAAGGCGTTGCGGAAGCCGATCATGCGGATCCAGCGGTCTTTCATGCCGCTATCGATGGTACCGTTGCCTGCCAAAATGGCTGGGATGTCGCTCTGCCACTCAACGTGGCCGAGGGCTTGGTCGGCGATGATATGGCTGCCGATGTCGTTGACGGCCTCGATGACCAGTTGGAGGAAACGTTCGGTGGCGCCGTAGTGCTCCGGGTTGGACAGAAAATCATCGCGACTATAGCCTTGGAGTCCAGCAAGAATGCTCAGATACTCCTCGATTTTCATCAAACGCCGATGAATGACTTCAGGCCGAACCATTGAGAATTCTCCTCTTGTAGGCATCCCGCTGAACTTTCAGGGTGGGCTGAAAATCGAAATACATGCGCGTGATGAGGGAAAAGAAGCTGGCGGCGTCGAAGTCCTCGCGAGAATAGATCAGGCGATTGTGGCGAACAGCCTCGTATTTCAGCACGATGTTGCGAGTGTCCAGGAAAACCAGATCGACACGGCAAAATCCGGCGGCGGCCAAATCGGCGAACATGTCGAGTTTTTGGCCGTGCACCGCCGGTCCAGCCGGGACCACGGCCAAGTCCAGATCGCTGTCCGGCCGCGCTGTGCCGGCGGCGACGGAGCCAAAAAGATATACCGCCAGCACATCGGGATAGGCGGCAAAAATACCGGGCAGTCTATCCAGATCCGGAAAGTAGTTTTCAGGAGACCTCGGCATACTTGTTCGGCCCCCTCACTGACCTTCCGGCGGCATGGGGGCGGAACTGATCTGCAGGCGCAGCTGGCAGCTCATGCAACGGGTGGCCTCCTCGGTGGCCTCGCACTCGGTGAAGCATTTCTCCACTTCGGGATTCCCGCACAGGCGCTCGGCAACCGCCAGCATCTCGGGATGGACCCTCTTGTGGAAGGCAAATCCGGCGGAGGCCTCGTGCAGACGCGGATCCATCGGCTCGGCCGCGACGTACTCCTGGTTGATGTCGCCATCCCCGCCCAAATAGCGGTCGATCTCGCCGGCACCTTTGCGGCCGGCCTCGATGGCCTCGATGACCGAGGCGGGCCCGTGGGCGGCGTCGCCCCCGGCAAAGACGGCATCCCGGCTGGTACCCTGCCCGTTGGTGGCAATCCGGCCACGGCGGCACAATTCAACCTCGAACTCCTTCGGCACGACCGAATACTGACCGATGGCGATGGCCAGACGGTCGACCTCCAGAACGAATTCGCTGCCCTCTTTGGGCACCGGACGGCGGCGGCCGCTGGCGTCGGGAGCCCCCAGTTCCATGCGGATGCACGTGATGGCCAGGCCCGCGCCGCGCTCCTCGACTCGGAGCGGATTGACCAGATACATGATCTCCACCCCCTCGTTGAGCGCCTCCCGAATCTCCTCCTCGGCCGCTGGCATTTCCTCGCGGGTGCGGCGGTAAAGCATGGTCACCTTATCGGCACCCGTGCGCAGCGCGCAGCGGGCCACGTCGATGGCCACGTTTCCGCCGCCGGTCACGGCCACATGGCCCTTGATATTGACCGGTTGGTCCAGATTGATGGACTTGAGCGTTTCGATCCCGTCCAGCACTAGCGCCGACTCCTCGCCGGGGATGCCCATCTTCATGCCTTTCATGGCCCCGACCGCCAGGAAGACCGCATCGTAGCCCTGTTCGAAAAGCGAGCAGAGTTCCCGCACTTTGGTGTTGGTCCTGATCTCCACCCCGATGCCGCGAATCGTGTCGATCTCCGCATCGAGCACTTCGCGGGGCAGGCGGTACTTGGGAATGCCGATGCGCAGCATCCCCCCCGCCTTGGGCAGGGCATCGAAAATGGTCACGGCATGCCCCTTCAGGCGCAGAAACCAGGCGGCGGTCAATCCGGCCGGGCCGGACCCGACAATGGCCACTTGCTTGCCGCTGTGGGGGGGAACCCGCAGCTTGTCGCGCCAGCGGCCGGTGTCCTGTTCGGCCACGAAACGTTTGAGGTTGCGGATGGAGATGCCGTCGTTGACAATGCCGCGCCGGCACTCGCGCTCGCAGGGATGGTCGCACACGCAGCCCAGAGTATGGGGCAGCGGTACCTTCTCGCGGACCACCTCCAGCGAATCCTGGTAGCGGCCTTTGGCGATCAGCCCCACGTAGCGGGGGATGTCGATCTGTGCCGGGCAGGTATTTCGGCAGGGAACCAGGGCCTTTTCCCGGCTTCCCTCCTCGAAAACCATCTCGTCCACCAGAGCGCCGGAGGGGCAGACCTCGACGCATGCGCCGCAGTAGCGGCAGCCGGCATCGGCCAGCGGCAGGCCGCAGTTAGTGCCCACGATCGTGTCGATGCCGCGATTGACGAAACCCACCACGCCGACCCCGCGCACGTCCTGACACATCTGCACGCAGCGTCCGCACAGAATGCAGCGGCTCAAGTCCTTGATGAAGACCGGGTTGTTGGCGTATCTGGGCAGATTTTTTGGCGGGAAGACCCCGTCGGGCAACAAATCCTCACAACCGACATACTTCACCAGCTTCATCAGCTGGCTGTTGGCGGCGATATCCTTGGGATGCTCGCTGAGGATCAACCACATCAGGCGACGGCGGTGCCGGAGGATCTCGGGCGTGTCAGTCAGCACCTGCATCCCCTCGGCCGCCGCCGTGCCGCAGGCGGTTACCAAGCCCCGACGGCCTTCGACCTGCACCACGCAGAGCCGGCAGGAGCCGATCGGTTTGAGATCGGGGTGATAGCAGATGTTGGGAATGTAAATATCGGCCTGCAACGCCGCCTCCAGGATCGAGGCGCCCGCCGCGGCTTTCACGCGCTTGTTGTCGATGGTCAGGGTGATCATGCTGGAGGCTCCGTCAGCGAATGGCCATGAAACCGCAGGCGCCGTAGCACGAGCGGCACTTGGTGCATTTTTCCTTGTCAATCACGGCAAACTCTCCCTTGGACCAGGAGATGGCATCGGCCGGGCAGACTCGGGCGCACTGGCCGCATTTGACGCACTGGTCGTTGATGACTTCAAACTTGAGAAGATCCGGGCAGAGGTGGGAGGGGCACTGCTTGTCCTGTACATGGGCATCATACTCGGAGCGGAAATATCGCAGCGTGGTCAGGACCGGATTGGGGGCCGTCTGGCCCAGTCCGCAATGGGAGGTGCTGCGGATGGTGTCGGCCATCTGCTCCAGAAACTGGATCTGTTCGTCCGTGCCCTCGCCCCGGGTGATCTTCTCCAACACCTCCTGCATGCGCTTGAGCCCGACCCGGCAGGGAACGCACTTGCCGCAGGATTCGGCCACCGTGAAGTCCACAAAGAAACGAGCCAGGTCGACCATGCAGCTGCGCTGGTCCATGACAATCAGGCCGCCGGATCCCATGATGGCGCCGGTCTGGTTGATGGATTCGTAGTCGATGGGCGTATCCAGCAGCTCCTTGGGCAGACAGCCGCCGGACGGGCCGCCCAGCTGGACACCCTTGATGTCGAGCCGCTTGTTGACCAGGCCTCCCCCCGGTCCGTCGACCAGATCCCGAATGGTCGTGCCCATAGGGACCTCCACCAGGCCGGTGTTCTTGAGCTTGCCGGCGATGGCGAAAACCTTCGTGCCTTTACTGCCCTCGGTGCCCATGGAGGCGAACCAGTCGGCCCCGCGGGCGATGATGTGAGGCACGTTAGCCAGCGTTTCCACGTTGTTGATGGTCGTGGGCTTGCCCCAGATGCCCGACTGGGCCGGGAAGGGAGGCCGAAAACGCGGCGTGCCACGCCGCCCCTCGATCGAGGCGATCAACGCGGTCTCCTCCCCGCAGACGAACGCCCCCGCCCCCTGCTTGATCTTCAAATCGAAGGAGAAACCGTTGACTATGTCGACGCCCAGGTAGCCGCGCTCGCGGGCCTGTCCGATGGCCTTCTCCAGACGCTGGATGGCCAGCGGATATTCGGCGCGGCAGTAGATGTAGCCATGCTCCGCGCCGATGGCGTAGCCGGCGATGACCATGCCTTCGATCACCGCGTGAGGATCGCTTTCCAGAATGGCTCGGTCCATGAAGGCACCGGGGTCGCCCTCGTCCGCGTTGCAGACCATGTACTTGGTCCCGGCCGGCTCGCGCTGGCAGAACTCCCACTTCATGCCGGTGGAGAAACCCGCCCCGCCACGGCCACGGAGACCCGAGGCCTTGACGGTCCCGACGACCTCTTCCGGGCTCATGGCCGAGAGCTTGTCCAGGGCCTGGTAACCGCCGTGGGCGATGTAGTCGTCGATGTCCTCCGGATCGATCTCGCCACAGTTTTTCAGAACGATGCGGGTCTGGTTCTGGAAGAACTGATGGTAGTCGTCCCCCGCCTGGAGCCGGGCCAAGGGCGTGCCGTCGACCAGGTGGCTCCGAACCAGTTCGGCCACATCGCCGGCGCGGACAAACTGATAGGTGGTGCGGGTGTCGCCGGGGCTGACGATATCGACCAGCACATCGCGGAAAAGCCCGCGGTCGCCGGCCATGACAACGGCATAGTCCCGTTCCAGACCATGGCGACCGAGTTCGGTCTTGAAGGCCTCCGCCACGGCCTTGGCCCCGGCCGAAAGCCCGCTGGTGCCCGCGCAGATGAGAATGCGTCCCTTCATCTACTGGCCCTCCTCTTGGTAGGTCTTCAGCAGCCCGTCCAGATCCTGGGCCGTCAGGTTCCCATGGAAATTGTCGTCGACCATAATGACCGGGGCCATGCCGCAGCAGCCCAGGCAGGCGACCCGCTCCAGCGTGAACATGCCGTCCGGGGTGGTCTCCGAGTCCCGAATGCCCAGCTTGGCCTCCAGAATATCGAGAATGTCCTTGCCTCCCATCACGTGGCAGGCCGTACCCTGACAGACGCGGATGATGTGCTTGCCGCGCGGGCTGGTGTGGAACTGACTGTAGAAGGAAAGAATCCCGAAGATCTCCACCGGAAACAACGAGAGTTCCTTGGCCATGATCTCAATGGACTCTTCGGGAACATAGCCGTACAGATCCTGCACCTTCTGCAGCAGCGGAATCAGCGACCCCGGCTCCCTGCCATGCACGTCGATCAGCTGTTTGAGTTCGGTCACATCCATGTCTTTGGGTTTCCGAGTGTTGGTTTAGCGCTGCCCCGCCTGCCGTGGCGAAGCCAAAGCAGTCGGACAGCCTCGGGCAAAGCGTTTTACTATAGCGGCTTACCGCCGGATATCGATTGCCAAACCTCTGAAATCACCGGGAAGCTCGGCGGCCCGGACGATGCCGGCAGAAAATGCCTGACGATCCAGCGCCATGGCTTTGTCTAATTCCCGTGAAATGGGAAGATGGAGCAAGGAGGCGCGAAGTGTGAGACCTAAGCGGCGAAGATCCACATGCCGGGACCGAAGTGAGCCCGGGCCGCCTGGGCCACCGCGGCGGCGGATCCGGGCTGGCCAATGCCGTAGACGGTGGGCCCGCTGCCGCTGACATGGGCGGCCAGGCAGCCGGACTTCAGGAGAAAGTCGACCATCATCTCCAACAGAGGGAACTTGCGCAAGGCGGCCATTTCCAGGGCGTTGGTCGTGCTTCGGGCCAGAGCGACGGCATCTCCGGCCGCCATGGCGGCCAGCAGAGCCCCCCCGTCGGCCGGATGCCGGCGACTGGCCGGATCGTAGTGCTGATACGCCCAGGCCGCCGGAATGGGAAAGCCGGGATTCAACAGTACCAGTTCGAACTCCGCACGGCAGGGCACCGGAGTCAGCTTCTCCCCAATGCCGGTGGCTTGACTGGGGACTGGATTCAGAAAAAAGGGCACATCGGCTCCCAGGCCGACGGCCAGGTCCGCCAGCTGCGAACCCGTCAGCGGGTTTGCGTATTGTTCATTGAGAAGCTGCAGCACCCCCGCGGCATTGGAACTGCCACCCCCAAGCCCGGCCGCCACCGGAATCCGTTTCTCCAGATCAAATTCCCAGGCTGGCTGGATCCCGGCCGCGACGGCAAAAGCCGAGGCGGCACGGTAACAGAGATTGCTCTGATCCTCCGGAACGGCCGGATGCTGGCAGTGGATCGCAATGCCGGGCCTGTCCGTCACAATCAAGCGCAACTCGTCATGCAAGGCGGGGATGGGATAGAAGACCGTAAGCAGCTCGTGATAGCCGTCCGCCCGGCGACCGGTTATCTCCAGGTAGAGGTTGATCTTGGCGGGAGTCAGACGCGTTCGGCCCATGGTGGCCTCCCCGGTTATTTGCCGATCGCCAGCCGCACGGCCAGCGACTCGGGCAGACCGGCCTCGCGAATCCGCTTGCGGGTCGCGTCGATATCGTAGGGCACCCTCAGAAGACGGATATGGTCGCTCTCGGTGTCATAGACCACCGCACAAGCCCTCGGATCCTGATCGCGCGGCTGTCCGACCGAGCCGACGCCGACCAGAAAGCGCTGGCCGGGCCTGACATAAAAGCTGCGCAGATGAGTCAAGACCGGGGCCGATCCGGACCGGTGCTTGACTAGCAGAGGCAGATGGGTGTGGCCATTGAAGGTCAGCAGATTATTCTGAAACAGGAAATTTTCCGCGGCGGTGCGTTCGTTGAGCACATAGCGCCAGCGGGGGCTGGGGACATGGGAGCCATGCAGGATCTCGACGCCCTTGTAGCGCACCAGGCGCGGCAGACAGGCCAGCCACTGCAGCTCCTTGCTGGACAGGATATTCTGAGTCCAGACGATGGCGATTTTGGCATCCTCGGTAATGCGCCAGTCGTCACGCCCCAACTGGGTGACGTACTCGTCGTGGTTACCCATGGCGCACTCGATCTTGCGCTCCCGCACCAGCTCGATGCACTCCCGCGGCTGCGGCCCGTAGCCGACCACGTCTCCTGCACAGAAGATCTTCTCGACTCCCTCGGTGTCAAACGCCTCCAGCACCGCTTGCAGGGCGGCCAGATTCCCGTGAATATCACCTAGAATGCCTAACTTCACTGTCTGACCTCAACCTTACGCTGCTGATGCATTGGGTGGCGGACAACGGCGGAAAGAAAACCTGCAGCAAAATAGCCGTCCCCCGCCTCGAAACAAGGCAACGGCAAAAAGAGTGTCAGTGCCCGCCCTGGCCCGGGCCCGCTCCCCCTGCGGGGCGCAGGCGGTCAGCCGTGCTGGCCGACCGGGGTTCTTTCGGGCTATCCGGCATGATTTTCGGCATCCAGCGCCTATATTACCAACCTTGAACATGCTTCGAAAACCCGCCAAACTTCAGACTCCTGCACAGGACCCTATGATAGACCAACCACCTCGCCCCATCCGAGATTCCCAAGCCCTCAACGAAGGGGTCGCCCCGTCAGCCAAGCCGCGACTGGCCATCTTCGGCGGATCGTTCAACCCGGTGCACAACGGCCACCTCTTCCTGGCCGGCGAAATGATCCGCCAGAACCTGGCCGACGAAGTCCTCTTCGTGCCCGCCGCCCGGCCACCCCACAAGGACGAGGCGCTCCTGACCAGCGCCGAACACCGCCTGGCCATGCTGGCCCAGGTTTTGGAACCCTATCCTCAGTTCAGCCTCTCGGATATCGAGCTGAGCCGGGAAGGCAGACCCTCCTACACCATCGAAACCTTGGACCTGCTCGACCGCTTCTACCCCGACAACCAGATCATTTTCCTGATGGGCATGGACAGCCTGGTCGACCTGCACAATTGGCACCGGGCCTCCGAACTGGTCGGCCGCTTCGATTTCATCGTCTACCCCAGGGAGGGCAGCACCATGCCGCGCTTCGACACGCTGGCCACCCAGTTCGGAGTCAAAAACGCCAAAAAGCTGCAGGAAGCGGTCACGTCCTGCCGCAGCATTCCGATTTCGGCCACCGATGTTCGCCAGTGCCTGAGCGCCGGAAAGTCCCCGGCCGGCATGATTCCCGAGAGCGTCCTGGCCTACATCCAGCAGCACAAACTCTACCAGTAACACGCCCCAACCCCCAGGAACCCCGACATGACACCAACCAAGAAGGCGACTATTTCCGACCTTGACCTGGCCAAACTGTGCGTGGAAATCTGCGAGGACCGCCAGGCCGAAGATGTGCGGTTGTACGACGTCAGCAAGACATCCCTGCTGGCCGACTTCTATCTGATCTGCACCGGCAACTCCGACCCCCACTCCCGGGCTATCAGCGTGACCATCCAGAAGGAACTGCACCAGCTGGGCCTTAAACCGCTGCGCGTGGACGGTCTGCAGGCCAGCCATTGGATGATTCTGGACTACGGCAACATCCTGATCCACATTTTCCAACCGGAAACCCGAGCCTACTACCTGATCGAGGAACTCTGGCCCAAGGAGCATGTGATCTATCCGGAACCCGACTCCGACCAGCCCTAGCCTTTACAAGAGACCAGACCCCAAAAAAAGATCGGCCAGACCTTGCCTTCCCGGGAATGCCTTGCTACTAGTAACGCTCTCGGCGCAACGACCAACCAGAACGGGATTAGCATGCAGGAACCAGAATCAGAGTCCGCCTCCCCCAGGATCCTGGTGGTTGACGACGAGCCGCAACTGCTCAAACTCATGGTCCGGGCCCTCAGCCGCGACTATTCCGGAATCCAGTCCAGCGGCCACGGCCTCGAGGCCCGCGATCTGCTCGAGCAGAACCATTACGACCTCCTGCTCAGCGACATCGACCTGCCGGGCTGTTCCGGAATCGATCTGATGTTTTTCTGCAAAAGCCGCCATCCGGACACAGAGGTCATTCTGATCACCGGCAAACCCGACCACAACCATGCGGCCGACAAGGTCATGGCCAACGTCTCCGCCTACCTGCACAAGCCAGTCACCATGCAAGAGCTTCGGGACCAAGTCCGCAAGGCTCTCGAAAAACGCAACGGCTAGCCCCCTCCTCTTGATTGACTCCGGCTCCCCTTCAGGGAGCAAATGGTTTATCCCGCCATACCCAGGGTTCCACCCTGGGCTATACTCCATGTCCCCTTCGGGGACCGGGCACAGCGCGCAATACACTCTCCTGACCGCCCGCGTTTCACACTGGGCCATAACTCCATGTCCCCTTCGGGGACCAGGCACAGCGCGCAATACACTCTCTGGACCGCCCGCGTTCCACCCTGGGTTATACATGTCCCCTTCGGGGACCGGGCACAACGCGCAATACACTCTCTGGACCGCCCGCGTTTCACACTGGGCGATAACTCCATGTCCCCTTC